>NZ_JBPSEG010000016.1:0-56351 GCF_051488665.1 Melioribacter sp. Ez-97
TTAAAATATTACGAATAAAAAATAATAACGAAAAAAATGCTCCTGATAAAATAAATTATTTATAGTCTTCAATTTTATTAATGAACATCCACTAACAAAAAGATAAATCATCATGAAAAAAACATTATTACTAACGGCAGCGCTGCTGATTGGACTCCGGATTCAATCAACGGCTCAATATGCGTTGGGCACATTGCCCGACTGGGAAAATCCCCTTGTAATCGGAATTAATAAGGAACCCGCGCATCTCTCTTTTATTCATTATCCGGATGCGCAGACTGCTCTGGCGGACAACGGCATGGAAAGCAACTCGCCTTACTACAAATCGCTCGACGGCAAATGGAAATTCCATTGGTCAAAAAATCCTTCTGAGCGTCCCGTCGACTTTTATAAAGTCGATTACGATATTAGCGGCTGGGCTGACATCAATGTGCCGGCAAGCTGGCAGATGGAAGGTTTCGGCACGGCTATCTATCTAAATGAAAAATATCCGTTTCACCCCGAACGTCCTGTAAATCCTCCGCTGATACCCGAAGGCTATAATCCCGTCGGTTCGTATAAAACCGTCTTCGAAGTTCCTTCGAATTGGGACGGACGAAATGTTTATATCCACTTCGGCGGAGTAAAAAGCGCTTTTTATATCTGGGTTAACGGCAAAAAAGTAGGCTACAGCCAGGGAAGTATGACTCCCGCCGAGTTCGATATTACGCCTTATATACAAAAGGGAAAAAATCAGCTGGCGGTCGAAGTCTATCGCTGGTCCGACGGCTCTTATCTTGAAGACCAGGATATGTGGCGATTCAGCGGCATCTTCAGGAGCGTTTATCTCTATTCGGCTCCGAAAGTTCATCTGCTCGATTTCTTTATTAGAGCGAGTTTGGACGACCGCTATGAAGACGGGCTTCTTCATATTACGGCTAAAGTGCGCAATACAAGCAAAGAAAATATTCCGCCTGTGAAAGTTGAAGCTTTTCTGTACGATAAAAACGGCAAATTGATTAACGACAATCCCGTTGCCGAGGCATTTACGGAAACCGGAATCCCGTCGGGGATGCTTACTGTCGCAGAATTAAAAACTAAAATTAACAATCCGGAAAAATGGACGGCTGAAACTCCGAATTTGTATACCGTCGTTCTGGTTTTGAAAGACAATTCCGGAAAGATTATCGAAACTGCAAAATCGACAACCGGCTTCCGGACGGTTGAAATAAAAGACGGTATGCTTCTCGTAAACGGCGTTCCCGTAAAATTAAAAGGCACAAACATTCACGACCACGACCCGTATCACGGCAGAGCGGTCGATTATAAGTGGATTGAAAAAGATATTATTTTAATGAAGCAAAGCAACATGAACGCAGTCAGGTTTTCTCATTATCCTCACGACCCGCGTTATTACGAATTGTGCGACAAATACGGATTGTATGTAATTGACGAAGCCAATCTGGAAACGCACGGCATTTCATTCCGTCGTAATTTACTGCCCGGCAGCGACCCGCTCTGGACAAATGCCGTTCTCGAAAGAGCCAAAAGAATGGTGGAAACAAATAAAAATCATCCTTCGGTTATTATCTGGTCGCTCGGAAACGAAGCCGGTCACGGAGAAAATTTCGAAATAATGGCTTCTTATATTCGCGCCGTAGATCCTTCCAGACCGATTCATTATCAACACATGAACGAAGTAGCCGATATGGACAGTTATATGTATCCTACGCCGGAACAGCTCGAGCGGATTGCCGTATCGACTACAAGACCGGTCATCATGTGCGAATACGCTCACGCTATGGGTAACTCCGCAGGCAATCTGGAAATCTATTGGGACATTATTAACAGGCACAAAAATATTATCGGAGGATTTATCTGGGACTGGGTTGACCAGGGCTTGTTTAAAAAAGACAAGAACGGAAAAATGTTCTGGGCATACGGCGGCGATATGGGCGATGCGGTTAACGACGCAAACTTTTGCATTAACGGTATAATTCAACCCGACAGAAAACCCGAGCCGGAATATTTCGAAGTAAAGCATATTTATCAATACGTCGATTTTATTCCTACGGATTTGAATAATGGCGAACTGATTATAGCTAACAAGTTCAATCATTCCGACTTGAGCAATTACGAATTGAGATGGGAATTAAAGGAAAACGGCAGAACTCTTCAATCGGGAGTAATCGATACGCTTAAAACGCCGGCGGGCAAATGGACGCGTATTGATTTGCCGCTTCAAAAACCCAAACTTGCCGCCGGATGCGATTATTGGCTGAATTTGAGTTTGCATTTGAAAAGCGCGACTATTTGGGCAGATAAAGGATTTAAAGTAGCCTGGAAACAATTCGAGATGCCTTGGGCTGCGCCTCCTGCTCCGCTAAAAAATATTGCCGCTTCACAAAAAATTACTTATGACCAATCCGACGATAAGATTACTGTTAAAGGCGGCGAATTCGAATTGTCCGTCGATAAAAAGACCGGCTCTGTAATCGAATATAAAAACAAGGGCGAAGTATTAATTAATTCTCCTTTGGAGCCGAATTTCTGGCGAGCTCTTACCGATAACGATAAAGCGGGATTCAGAGACGAGCTCAACCCGTGGAAAGACGCTGCTAAAAATAGAAAGATAAAAGACGTAAAAATTACTCCGTCAGGTGAAAACAAATTGATCATTTCCGTTGATGGCGCTTTGGGTCTCGGGGAATCTGTTTGGAGTGCGGTTTATACGATTTACGGCGACGGTACGGTCGCAGTTAAACAAAAATTTATTCCCGTCGGGGATGTTCCGGAAAATATTCCTAAAATCGGCGCGGAATTGGGAATTCCTTCAAAATACGGTAAAGTGACCTGGTACGGCAGAGGACCGTGGGAAAATTATGTCGACAGGGAAACGGGCGCGAACATCGATGTCTATTCCTGCCCGATCGATTCGTTCCTGACAAATTATGTGCGCCCGCAGGAAAACGGCAATAGAAACGACGTCCGGTGGGCTGCATTTACGGATGAAAGCGGGAACGGCGTTCTATTCGTCGGAGCCAAGCCGTTCAGTCTGAGCGCATGGAACTATTCACTCGAAGACCTTGAAAAGGCAAAACATATCAACGATTTGCCAAAGCGCGATTTTATAACCGTTAACATAGA
Source organism: Melioribacter sp. Ez-97 (assembly GCF_051488665.1). Taxonomy (NCBI): domain Bacteria; kingdom Pseudomonadati; phylum Ignavibacteriota; class Ignavibacteria; order Ignavibacteriales; family Melioribacteraceae; genus Melioribacter; species Melioribacter sp. Ez-97. The sequence continues at coordinate 3,127 of NZ_JBPSEG010000016.1, forward strand.
CCACAAGCAAATGGGCGTCGGCGGAATCAACACATGGAGCCGGGTGGCAAGACCGTTAGAGCAATTCTGTATTCCGTCGAATAAAACTTATGAATACGAATTTTATTTTATGCCTTATTCTCAGGGTATGGGCAATTTAGATTCAGTTTCCCGATTCAGACTCGAGTAATAGCGGCGTTATAAATAATTTTTCAGCTTCATATGCCTCCATGCCTTAACGGTCTGCCGCTATTCAAAACGCGGCTGCCGTTAAGGCTTAATATTATAATCACACGGGAGGAATTAAACCATGAAGTTAAATATCCGTTACTTTCTTGCGTTGTTCTTTATTTCAACGGTTTCGCTTTTTTCGCAAGACGATGATTCGAAAAATCGGATTCAATTGTTTGACCTCAATACAATAGCCGAAAGAAATTTAAACTGCGCTCTTATTATGGAAAATACGGACGCAGGCAAAAAATATTTGGAAGTAAAACCGATCGAAAACAACGCCGGATTGGTAATCTGGGAAAAAGGAGATTTTCCAGACTGGGCAAAAGCCAGATATCTTGTTATTGAAATTCTGGGCGGTAACGATTATGGCGGAACGATTAATATTGAGTTTTATAAAGAGGCGGGAAAATCCGCCGCGGAAAAGATTATTTTACAGAGCGGCGAAGTGAAATTGAAAGACAAGAACGCGCCATGGTTTTCTTCTCTAATGGGAATTCTTCCTCGTTTAAGAACAAAAATAGTTTTTCCGTTAAGCTATCTCGACGCGCAAACTCTGTTTGTCGAGCGTTTTCCGCGCCAATTAAAAGGCACAATTAACGGCAACCGCTTCTATCCCGACGATATAACCAAAGTCGTTCTGCGTTTCGGTCCCTGCTTTGAACCTTATTTTAAACCGGTTTATAATCTATTCTCCGTTTATTTGAGCGATGAAAAGCCGGAACCATGCCTTCCCTTGAATAAACCCGTAATCGATAAATTCGGTCAGTGGACGCTGAAGGATTGGAAAGGCAAAATTAATAATGAAAAGGAATTAATCCGTAAACAAAACGAATTGAAAAATGATTTGAAGGAAGTCAATCTGCCGGAAAGTTGGAGTAAATACGGCGGGTGGAAAGAAAAAAAATTCAAAGCTACGGGTTTTTTCAGAACTCAACACGACGGCAAACGATGGTGGTTGGTTGACCCGGAAGGTTATGCGTTTTTAAGCGTCGGAGTGGATTGTATCAGAAAAACTTCAGCCGGTCCCGTAGAAGGCATTGAAGATTTGTTCGAATGGCTTCCGGGAGAAGACGACCCCGAAGCTTCTGCGCTTTTTAATAACCGCGACGGAAAGAAATATATGGATTTTTACGTATCCAATCTTATCCGCGTTTTCGGCAAAGATTGGGAAAAAGAATGGGAATCCGTTACCGCGGGTTTACTGAAAAAATTCAGGTTCAATACAATCGGCAATTGGTCCGATATTGAATACGCTAAGAAAATTAAAATTCCTTATGTATTGCCGCTTCGAAACTTTCCGTCTACCGATATATTGCTCTACAGGGATTTTCCCGATGTCTTTTCGAAGGAATATGAAGTCAATTCGGAAGAGTTTGCCCGTCAGCTTGCCGATTATAAAAACGACCCGTATTTGATCGGATATTTTTTGCGAAACGAACCGCATTGGGCGTTCGGATATCATAATCTTGCCTTTGAAATGTTCGCAGTAAATCAACAATCGGCTACCAAAGAAGAATTCGTTAAATGGATAAAAGAAAAATACCGATCCGACATCTCTGCCTTTAATAAATACTGGAACTTAAATTTGAAAAATTTTTCCGAATTGAAGGAGATGACATTCAAGGATTATCCTTCGGAAACAGCCGATAAAGATTTTTATCTTTTTTCCGAAATTATGGTAAAAAAATATATCGACGTGCCGTGCGACGCAGTAGAAAAAATCGACAGCAATCATCTGAATCTCGGTATGCGTTACGCTTGGATCAGTTCCGATTTATTGTATAAAGCCGGCGAAAGATTCGATGTCTTCTCCATTAACGGATACGGATTGACGCCTCCTCCGACATCCGAAATAGCCGAACGAAGCGGCAAGCCGGTCATGATTGGCGAATTTCACCATGGCGCAGTCGACAGAGGTTTGCCCGCCACAGGTATTGTCGGCGTTTTAAGTCAAAGGAACAGAGCGGATGCCTATCGCAATTATGTCGAGCAGGGATTCGCGCGCCCCGAACTGGTCGGCATTCACTATTTCCAATGGATCGACCAGCCTTTTTACGGACGATTCGACGGCGAAAATTATAATATCGGCGTAGTGGATATTACAAATAATCCCTATGAAGAATTGACCGGTGCAATGACTGAAACAAACAGACAAATTTATGAAATAGGCGACGGCGCCATTAAGCCTTTTAAGAAAGATATTGTTAAAATACCGCCGATTCATTATTGAATCCTTTCGCTGTTTTCTTCACATCATAAAATAATATCGGAATAAACAAAATGAGAGCTCAACCAGTGTGTCTGTTGCTGTTTATTTTTTTAGCTTTAACGCCCGCTGCAAACGGACAGTATTACGACGGCGATTTGCACCGCGACGGAAAGCGAATGCTTTTCGATTTCGGCTGGAAATTTCATCCGGGAGATGTCGAAGGGGCGGAGAAATTCGATTTTAACGATTCCGATTGGAGATTGCTGGATTTACCTCACGATTGGAGCATAGAAGGAAAAATAAACGAAAATGAGCCTGCCGGGGGCAACGGAGGCTATTATCCTACGGGTACCGGCTGGTACAGAAAACATTTTGACATATCGGCTGAAGACCTAAAAAAAATAATATGGATTGAATTTGACGGCGTTTATATGAACAGCGATCTTTGGGTAAACGGAATGCATTTAGGGAATCGGCCCTACGGCTATTCGAGTTTTTATTATGACATTACAAAATACTTAAAAAAAGGTAATAATGTAATTGCCGTAAGGGTCGATAATTCGAAGCAACCGAATTCGCGTTGGTATACAGGTTCGGGCATTTACCGCAATGTATGGCTGATAAAGCAAGATAAATTGCATCTGGCGCATTGGGGAGTTTTTGTAACGACGCCTGAAATATCGTCTGACTCAGCTCTCGTGGATATTAAAACCAAAATCGACAATGAATACAATTCTTCTGTAGAAGCGGAGTTATTTATTGTTATCGAGGATAACGAAGGCAACGTTGTCGCTTCAGCCGAAAAGAAATTCGCCGCAAAACCGGGAGAATCTTTGACGATAAATAATAAACTTTGGATACAACGACCAATGCTCTGGTCGGTCGATTCTCCCGATTTGTATACGTTGAAACAATCAATTTTGAAAGACGGAAAAATATCCGACGGATTAAATACAGTCTTCGGAATAAGGAAAATTTTTTACGATGCGAATAAAGGATTTTTCTTAAACGATAAGCAGATAAAAATGAACGGCGTATGTCTTCATCACGACGGCGGCGCCGTGGGAGCTGTTGTTCCCACGGGCGTTTGGGAATACAGACTCAAGAAATTAAAAATGATGGGTTGTAATGCAATCAGAGCGGCGCACAATCCGCCGGCTCCGGAATTTCTCGACTTATGCGACAAAATGGGATTTCTCGTCATGGACGAAGCTTTTGACGAGTGGCGCTTCGGGAAACGTAAATACGGCTACCACATCTATTTCGATGAATGGCACGAGCGGGATTTGATTTCAATGATTCACAGAGACAGAAATCATCCTTCGATAGTTATCTGGAGCGTCGGTAATGAAGTGCCGGATCAAAAAACGGAAGAAGGAACTGAAACTCTTAAAAAGTTAACGTATATATGTCATAGCGAAGATCCCACGAGACCCGTAACTCAAGCCTGCGATAATATTGCCGCCGACGGCGGCTCAACGGTTTTATCTTTTCTTAATGCGCTTGATATAGTCGGTTATAACTATGTAGACAGGTGGCACGAAAGACGAGAGTTGTATTACAGCATCGACAAATTGAATCATCCCGATTGGAAAATGATAGGCACGGAAAATCGATCAAATCACGGCGTCTTTCGCAGGAATTATTCGTTGGGAGACGATCCCGCAACTGTAAATCCCAATTATAATTATGATATGATCGACGCCGAACAATTATGGAAGTTTACCAAAATGCACGATTACGTTATCGGCGATTTTATGTGGACGGGAATAGATTACCTCGGCGAAGCGCGCTGGCCCTTCAGATCGTGGAATTTCGGGGTCCTCGATTTATGCGGGTTTGAAAAAGACGGTTATTATTTTTATCAAAGCCAGTGGACAACCAAACCGATGATACATCTTTTTCCGCATTGGAATTGGGAAGGAAGAGAGGGACAAATAATACCCGTGATTTGCTATACGAATTGTAATGAAGTAGAACTTTTTTTGAACGGGAAGTCATACGGAAAAAAGCGTCTCGAATTTCCGCGCCAGGGTAATTCCGGCGCGTGGAATAGATATGCAAATCCGGTTGTAAATCCAACTACGGCTGACCTTCATCTCCAGTGGGATATTCCTTATGAACCGGGAGTAATTAAAGCCGTCGGAATGAAAAACGGACAGGTGGTTTGCACACGGGAGCTTCGCACTGCCGGCGAGCCTTATGCTATTCGACTGACCTCCGATCGGGATACAATTTGCGTATCCGAGCGCGGCGTCGCAAATATAAAAGTCGAAGTAGTCGATAGAAATAATAAGGTTGTTCCCACTGCCGGAAACCTTATTGAATTTTCAATAAAAGGGAAAGGAAAAATAATCGGAGTCGAAAACGGCAATCCCCTCGATCATTCGTCTTCTAAATCGAATAAACGCAAAACTTATAACGGTCTTGCTCTCGTAGTTTTGCAGGCTTTGAACGAGGAAGGCAGAATCAGCTTGACGGCTAAGTCCCAAGGATTGAAGGACGCAAACATTTCAATTGTGTCTATAAAAAAGTAGATAAATCAAAAGGGGAATTATATGAGTGATACAAAAGTCAATTTCATCTTTGCGGTTTTGTTCTCTGTCGCGTTAGCATGCGGTTTGTTTGCGCAGGAAGCGAAAGTTTATAATAGTTTCCATCCGGGAGATTTGTGGCTGGATAACAATGGCATTCATATTAACGCTCACGGAGGCGGGATTTTATTTCGGGATGGAAGCTACTATTGGTTCGGCGAACATAAAATTTCGGGCAGACAGGGCAACAAAGCTCAGGTAGGAGTCCATTGTTACTCGTCGACCGATCTTTACAATTGGAAGGACGAGGGCATTGCTCTTTCGGTCGATACCACTGACGAAAATTCGGAAATAACAAAAGGATGCGTTATTGAACGCCCGAAAGTTGTATTCAATGAAAAGACGAAAAAATACGTTATGTGGTTTCATCTCGAATTAAAAGGGCAAGGATATTCGGCTGCTCGTTGCGGAGTTGCCGTCTCGGATAATGTTACCGGACCGTATCAATATTTACGTTCGTACAGACCCAATCCGAATAAATGGCCTGTCAATGCAACAGAAAAAGATACTACAATTCCCGAAGGCGGGGATACTACATTGTTAAAACTAAGCGGAAACGAAAGAGCGGCTGCCGGTTACTATCTTAGAAGGGATTATCCTTTCGGACAGATGTCGCGGGATATGACGGTTTTTGTGGACGACGACGGTAAAGCTTATTTGATTTATGCATCGGAAGAAAACTATACAATGCATATTGCGGAATTATCGCCGGATTATACTTCTTTTACGGGTAAATGGTATCGTTTATTTCCCGGCGGGCACCGGGAAGCTCCCGCCATTTTTAAAAGAAACGGAATATATTATTTAATTACATCCGGATGCACCGGCTGGGCTCCGAATGCGGCGCGTTTTGCGGTTGCGCCTTCTCTGTTCGGACCATGGGAAGAGAAAGGAAATCCGTGCATTGGAAAAGAGAGCGAAATTACTTTTAATTCCCAGAGCGCTTTTGTTCTTCCGGTTAGAAACAAAAAAGATGCATTTATTTTTATGGCCGACCGTTGGAAGCCCGAAAATCCCATCGACGGAAGATATGTCTGGCTGCCGATTGAATTTATCGATGACGGAATTCGTATTCAATGGAGCGATGAATGGAGCCTGGATTTTTTCGATTAGTAATACGCGAGAGCCTCGCTCAAAAAAAACTAAATAAAATTAACTATTAAGGAATATATAACATGACGCATATTAATACGAGAACTGACTTAAAATGCAATTTTACGCCTGTATTTAAAAACTTATTGTATCTGTTTGCCGTATTGTTTTTGATGAGCGGATTTATTTATCCGAATAATCATAGTTTTAAAATTGGTAAGCATGACTTTTTATTAGACGGTAAACCATTCCAGATCAGATGCGGCGAATTGCATTTTGCGCGTATTCCGAAAGAATACTGGCGCCACAGGATTAAAATGATGAAAGCCATGGGCATGAATACAATATGCGCATATCTTTTCTGGAATTTTCACGAAAGAACGCCCGGCAATTTCAAATGGGACGGCGAAGCCGACGTAGTGGAATTTTGTAAAATCGCGCAAGAGGAAGGATTGTGGGTCATCCTGAGACCGGGACCATATGTGTGCGCCGAATGGGAAATGGGGGGACTTCCCTGGTGGCTCTTGAAAAACGAAAACATAAAACTGCGAACGAAAGACCCTTTATTTGTTAATGCCGCTCGTAATTATTTAAAGGAAGTTGGTCGTGTTCTGGCGCCGCTTCAAATTTCAAACGGCGGGCCTATTATTATGGTTCAGGTTGAAAACGAGCACGGCTTTTATGCGGACGACCCTGAATATATGGGAATTATAAAAGACGCTATTCTGGATGCCGGTTTTAATGTGCCGTTGTTTGCTTGCAATCCGACTTACCATCTCGATAAAGGTTATAGGAAAGATATTTTTCCGGTTGTAAATTTCGGCTCCAATCCTGAAGAAGCTTTCCGTGCATTGAGGAAAATTCTGCCCGAAGGACCTCTTATGTGCGGCGAGTTTTATTCGGGATGGTTCGATACGTGGGGAAATCCGCATACCTTCGGTAAAATCGACCGGTACCTGGAGGATATGGAATATATGCTTAAAACCGGAGCTTCTTTCAGTATTTATATGGCGCACGGGGGAACTACTTTCGGATTCTGGGCGGGGGCGGACAGACCTTTCAAACCCGATGTTTCGAGCTACGATTACGGCGCTCCGGTTACGGAAGCGGGATGGGCATCGGAAAAATTTTACGCTACGCGTAATCTGATTTCAAAATATTTAATGCCGGGCGAAGAACTGCCGGAGCCGCCGGAACAAAACCCGGTTATTACAATTCCGTCTTTTGAGCTCGTCGAGTTTGCTCCGTTATTCGAAAATTTACCCGATCCGAAAATATCTTCCGAACCGAAAACAATGGAATTTTATGACCAATCGAGGGGTAGTATTTTATACCGCGTTGTTTTACCGCCGGGAGAGGAAGCGGTTTTCAAAGCTGAAGGCGTACACGATTTTGCGTGGGTATTTTTAAACAATAAAAAGCTCGGCGTATTAGACAGGCGCAAACAAAATTATGAAATAAAAATACCCGAGAGAGATACCGAAAGCGTTCTCGATATCTTTGTACACGCTATGGGACGTATCAATTTCGGTCCCGAGGTTCACGACAGGAAAGGTTTGATATCTCCGGTAATTTTTAGGGATAAGAGGAATAATTTAATCGACGTCCAAGAATGGAAAATTTATAATTTTTCGTATGACTCCGTAATGTTGAGCAACCTTAAGTACGATAAAGCGAAAGAAAAGATTAGCGTCCCAGGAGTATGGCGCGGCGAATTCTCGATTGACAAAAAAGGCGACACTTTTCTCGATATGAGGAGATGGGGAAAAGGAGTCGTATGGATTAACGGACATTGTTTGGGACGTTTCTGGAATATCGGACCGACTCAAACAATGTACATTCCGGCTCCATGGTTAAAGAAAGGAAAAAACGAGATTTTGGTTCTGGATATTCTCGGTCCGGAAGAACCGGTATTGCAGGGTCTTAATGAACCGATTTTGAATATGCTGCTGCCGGGTAAGGACTTTACTCTCTCGAAACGTCCCGATGTTAAATTCAATGTTTCAAATACGGCGCCTGTACGGGCGGGCGCGTTTGAAAATGATAATAATATGGAATCGGTTCGTTTTAATAAACCGGCAAAGGGAAGATATTTCTGTATCGAAATATTAAACGCACATGGCGGAAATCGCTCTACGGGCATTGCCGAACTCGATTTGTTTGATATTAATGGCGAGCCGTTAAGCCATCAATCGTGGACTATTGCATATGTCAGCAGCGAAGAATTAGTCGAAGAAAACGGCGCCGCCGAAAACGCCATCGACGGACAAACATTCAATTGTTGGATAACTGAGTCGAAAGAAGGCAATACAGAATACCCGCATTATTTGGTTGTCGATCTCGGAAAGGAAACGGAAATATCGGGATTGAGATATGTGCCTGTGACTGGGAAAGATAATACAGGCAAAATAAGAGAATACAAAATTTACATTGGGAACGATATAATAAAGAAGTAAAAATTATTGCCTCGCTTTGAATTTTATTGACATAACGAGGTTAAAAAAATATATTGCAAACGATTGTAATAAGGTTTTGCGGATAATCGGATGTAAAATAGCTTTTGCTCTTAATCTTGTTCGAAAGGAAATAATTTTTTATGATAAACCCGCTTCTTATATTAATTGCTTTCGTATTTTCTCAGCATCAAACGATTGTGGGAAAATCAGCGGCAGATTATCACGACACACTCGCCGTCGTGGACAAGAAAATTATTACTACAGACTTTTATAAAAAACTTTATCAGGAAAAAATTACCCGTTTCGGTCTTCAGGATAATTACGACGTTAGACTTCAGTTCCTCAATAACCTTTTAAATGATGAAATACTTTTGCGCGAAGCTTTGAATCGCAACTATGATAAAACGCCCGGGGCAATTAACGAGCTCAACAGAATTAAAATTCAAAAACTCCTCAACCGTTTCGTCGAACTCGAAATCAGTCCCGAAATAAATATCACCGAAGAATATCTGAAAGATTTATTCATAAAACTGAATACGAAAATTCTGGTAAGACATATCTATGCCGACACAAAAGAAAAAGCGAATAAAATTTATAAACAAATTATTTCACGCGAAAAAACTTTTGAGGAGGCAGCGCGAGAAAATTTTAAAGACGCCGAACTAAAAAACAACGGCGGATTACTCGGTTATATCGCGATCGACGAAACAGACCCGGAGTTCGAAAAAGTTGCGTTTTCGCTTCAACCCGGCGAAGTTTCAAAACCCGTTAAGACCGTCTATGGTTACAGTATTATCCGCGTCGACGATATTAAAAGAAATCCGCTCGTTACGGAAAACGAATATCTTAAATCTCTTTCGAGTCTGAAAGCCTTTGCCAGAAAAAGAATTTATGAAGACTCATTGAAACAATTCACCCGCAGACTCAGTGACAAGCTAAAAGTTGAATTCAACGAAGAAGCGCTTGACCGGCTTTACATGTTTTTTAATGGCTCAGGACGAAGGGAAGTTACAGAAAAAGATAATGACGCCGTTGTGCTTACTTCTTCTATCGGAAAATGGAAAATGAATGAATTGTTGAGCGAATTAAATTCCACGCCTGCCCGTCAATTGAAGTGGATTAGATCGAAAGAAAATCTCCGTGATTTTTTAAAAGGTTTGGTCAATAGAAAATATATTATCGACTACGCTAAAAATAAAAAGTACGATCAATCGGATGCTTATAAAAAAGAAGTTCAATATGAATTCGAATCCTACCTCATTTCGCGCATTTCCGAAGACCTGAAAAAAAACATTACAATTCCGGACGATTCGCTAGTGTCGTATTACGAAAAAAACAAGGATTATTTTAAGTATAAGCCTCAAATCAGAATAAGCCTAATTTTAGTCGATAACGAAAACACAGCCGTAAAAATCAAAGATGAATTGACCGCAGGAATTTCATTTGAAAAATTGGCTCTAAATTATTCAATACAAAAAGCGACGGCGGTTAAAGGAGGCGACGCCGGTTATTTCGGACTCGACCGGCTCGATTACCTTGCCGACACTCTTTGGAATTCAAAGCCGGGTCAATGGCACGGACCTTTCCTCGAAGATTCAAAGTTCTTGTTTGTTAAGGTTACGGATAAAATAGAACCGCAGACGATTCCTTTCGAGGAATTAAAAGCTGACATCCGGAACATGTTAGTGGAAACGAAGTGGCTTTCGGAAAAAAATAAAATTATCGACTCATTAAAAAGAAACGTCGATATACACGTTTATAAAGAAAAATTATTAAAAGTAAAAATATGAAAATGAAACGCGCATTTTTAATATTCCTGATTTTAACAACAATTCCGTTCGTACTCAATGCCCAGGGAAAAATTGCCGGAAAAGTAATTGACAAATCGACCGGCGAGCCGATCGTAGGCGCCAATATAATAATTGAAGGCACTAATCTCGGAGCGGCGAGCGATATCGACGGCGAGTATGTTATTGTAAGAGTTCCTTCCGGAAAATACAATGTGGCGGCGTCTTATATCGGATATCAAAAAGTAATTACGCAAAATGTTCAGGTGCTGAACGACCTTACTACGCGCCTCGATTTTGAATTAACGCCGAGCGATGTTAAAATAGGCGAAGACATTGTTGTCGTGGCTCAGGCTCCCCTTGTTAAAAAAGATTTAACCGCTACGGAAGCGCGTGTCACTTCCGAAGAAATCAGACAGCTTCCGCTTCAGGATCTCAACAGTCTTATAACATTGCAAGCCGGAGTCAACAGAGACGCCGGCGGGGGAATTCATATACGAGGAGGCAGATCGAGCGAAATTTCGTACCTCATTAACGGTATCAGTATAACCGACGATTTTTCACGCTCCCAGGCTCTTCAGGTGGAAACGGAATCCGTTCAGGAACTTCAGGTTATCAGCGGCACTTTCAACGCCGAATACGGAAACGCTATGAGCGGCGTAGTGAATATTATTACGAAAACCGGAGGCTCCAAATTTCAGAGCAATTTCGAAGTCTGGACGGGCCACTATTTGAGTAATCATACCGACATCTTTTGGAATATCGACGATTTTAATCCGACGGCAAATTTCAATCTTCAGGCTTCGGCAGGCGGACCGCTATTTGATGACGACGTTCATTATTTCTTTGCTCTCAGAAAATATTACGACGGCGGCTATATTTACGGAAGAAATATCTATTCTCCTCAGGGCAGATTTAAATTCGAGAACGGTCAACTGGTGGAAAATCCGGGCGACAGTTCATACGTGTCGATGAATTCGAGCGACAGATGGAGCGGACAGGGGTCTTTAAGCTGGCAAATGTTCGATAATCTTAAATTGAAAATTGACGCTTTCGGCAGCTCGGAAAAAAATCGGTTCTACGACCACGTTTACAGACTTAATCCTTACGGTACAATGGGCGGCAAGTCCACAGGTTATACTCTCTTTGCAAATTTAACGCACCTGATTCATCAAAACACTTTTCAGGAGTTTACCGTAGCTTATAAATACAACGATTATAAATCGAGACTTTATGAAGACCCGTTTGATCCGCGTTATGTTCATCCCGATTCTTTGAACGTTCCGGGTTATCACTTCCTCCGGGCGGGAACGAATCTGAACAGATTCCAGCGGAATACCAGGAGCGTTATTCTTAAATGGGATTTTACAAGCCAGATTGATAAAATCAATTTGGTTAAATTCGGCGTTGAGTATCAAACAGACAAAGTGTTTTATGAAAATATCAATTTGATTCCCGCTGTTGACGAACACGGACAGCAAATTCAACCGTTTGTGCCTGCTATACAAACAATCGACTCGCCTCAGCACGACCGTTTTGAAAGAACACCCGATAAATTCAGCGCTTATATTCAGGACAAAATCGAATTTGAAAGTCTCATTATTAATATCGGATTGAGATTCGATCTCTTTAATCCCAACGGCAAAATTCCCGTCGATCCTTCCGATCCTAATATTTATAATCCATTCAAACTCGAGCATATTTATAAGGATATAAACAACGACGGAAAAATAGGTCTCGACGAACAGACCGAAGCAAATAAATTTACGCTCGAAGAAAAAGAAAGTTTTTGGTATAGAGAAACGACAGTTAAAACTCAATTGAGTCCGCGGCTCGGCATTGCTTATCCGATTACCGACAAAGGAATTATCAGATTTTCATACGGAATCTTTCAGCAAATTCCCGAATACGGACAACTCTATATCGGCGACCAGTATAAGTTGACTTCGGCTCAGGGAATTCAGGGACCGTTTGGAAATCCCGACTTAAAACCTCAACGGACTACGATTTATGAATTAGGGCTTCAGCAACAATTCTTTGAAGATTTTGCAATAGACATTACGGCTTTTTATCGCGATATACGCGACTGGATTTCGTCGAGCCAGCCGATTCCGACTTTTCTTGCAGGTATTTCGTATTCAAAAAGAATCAACCGGGATTTTGCCAACGTCAGAGGCATAACTCTGGCAGTGAACAAAAGATTTACAAACAATTATTCGTTCGGCGTTGATTATACATTTCAGATAGCCGAAGGTACAAATTCCTCGCCCGACCAGGAATTCTTTTCGCAATTAAACGGAGCCGAGCCTACAAAAGTTTTAACTCCGCTCGATTGGGATCAAACTCATACTTTGAACGCCAATGTTTACGTAGGAGGCGAAACCTGGGGAGCCAGTATTATTTCGTCGCTTCATACGGGTCAGCCGTATACTCCTACATTTATTGCAGGCGCTTATAGCGGAAGAAATGTGTTGGCGGGTCTGGCGAGCAACAGTCGCAGAAAACCGTTGATTGCCAGAGTCGATCTGGAAGTCAGAAAAAATATTAAGGTTCTTAATTCCGACGTGCAATTTTTTGTAAAGGTGTTTAATCTCTTTGACGCAAAAAATCCCGTTTTGGTTTTCGGAGACACGGGTAAACCCGATTTTACTATAGAACAACTGCAAGTTCGCGATTATGACCCGGATTGGTTCGTATATCCGAATTTCTATAGCGAACCGCGCAGCCTTTACGTAGGAACAAAAATTTCATTTTAAAAATTTTATAGAGTGTTTTATGATCAAAGCAAAATACTTTCTGTTGTTAATCTTTGGTTTCGTTTTTATTTCCGAAGGACAGGTGTTGCAACACAAGCCGTCCGATTTCAGAGCCGACGTAAATTACCGGAGGAATTCTAATGTCGACGGGAATAATATAAGGGCTACTATTTTTAATTCGGGATACAGCGGCGACCCGTCCAACCGTCCCGACTATATCGATTACGAATGGCCCAAGAATACGAACAGAATTTACATTGCCCTGGTTGAAATATTTCTCGGCGGCGAGGTTATTGGCAATACCGGCGAAAAAATTTATCTGGTTGAAATTCCTACAGGCAGGACAGACCCGGTTACGGGTAATTCGTGGAATATTGAACCTGTGCCCGGTTTTGTTAATCCGCAACAAACGGAAATTGCAAGAAGCGACGATCCGAACTCATGGCCTTCTGCGGTACAAGGCGGTTGGCGGGATAAACGCTCAGACCCGATTGATCCCGGCTGGGTCGGCTCCTGGAACGGCTTCTTCGGTAAAAATATTTTTAATGCAGACCAGGAATTTTATTATGTGACTTCCGACGACCTTTACAAGCGTCAGCCTTATACGCCCGATACTACAGACCCGTCTCGCGGAGGCTTGGGACTGTTGATGGATGTTAGGACTCTGGCCTGGTCTCAGGTGCTGATAAACGATGTTCTTTTTTTCATTCACGACATTAAAAACGACGGAACAAAAACAATCGAAAAAACATCGTTCTGTCTGTTCGTAGCCGACTGGGTAGGAGGCGATGCGCCGGACGATTATCCTTACGTCGATTTGCAAACGGCTACTACATTTTTAACCGACGCCGACAGAATCGGAACGGAAGCTTTTGGCGCCAATCCGGTAGGCGTTGCCTCTCTCAAGTATATCGAAACTCCCGGCAATCAGGTAAACGGAATTGACGACGACGGCGATTCCGACGAACATCCCGATTTGGTTACATTGATTCCGGATTCGGAAAACAGAATTCCTCATTTTACCGCGGAAGATTTTCAAGCAAGGTTTATAAGACCCGGCGATAAAATTGTTCTTATCGAACCGAATACGTATAACAGAATAATTACGACGTACCCGGCAAACGGCGGAACGGTAAAGAGTCTCGGAAAAGAATATTATCTGCCGCCTGAAGGCATTACTGTTTTCGAAGATACTCTGGCTAACGGACTCGACGAAGATTTCGACGGACTGATAGACGAAAAAGAAACCCTTCATCTTTATCATATCAATGAAATTACTCAAACTACGAACCCGGTTCGTTACATAAATTACTTGATTTTTAATCCCGGAGACACGGTTAAAAGAGGATTTGCAGTAGCGGGTTTGAATGCGGAATGGAATTATTTTAATGTGGCTCCGATGATCGACGAATCGCGGGACGACGGTTTCGATAACGATAACGACTGGGATTCGTTTCTTGACGATAACGGACTCGACGGAGTCCGGGGCAGCGGGGACGAAGGGGAAGGCGACGGTAAACCTTCCAGCGGAGCCGGCACAGAATTCCCCGGCGAACCGAGTATCGATAAAACGGACGTAAGCGAGACCGATTTAATCGGCATTACATCCGCGCTTCAAATTCCCGACGGAACCCTCAATTTCAATACCGCACCGGATAAAGGAATGTGGGATTTGCTGATGACGCCCGGTCGTATCAATCTTGTAAGGCAGGTCGGCGAATTTCAAACTTACGTATCGTCGGGATATTTCCCGATTTTGCCCGGTCAACGCCAAAGAATGGCAGTCTCGGTTGCCATAGCGGGCGGCGGAAATACTAAGGACGCCGACATCGAAAGCGTAATTAAAAAACAACGGCAAGCTACTACGGCATATGCAGCCGATTATCAGTTTGCTCAAGCTCCGCTTCAGGTTACCTTGACAGCCGTTGCCGGCGATGGTCAGGTTACTCTTTACTGGGACGACGAAGCCGAGAAATCGTTCGACCGTTATATAAACAAAATCGGCGGCAACGGGCACGACTTCGAGGGTTATCGTATTTACAGAGCTACTGACGCGGCTTTTCAGGATGCAAAGGTAATTACAGACGCTTACGGCGTTAAAACTTTATTGCGTCCCATTGCGCAGTTCGATTTGAAAGACGGAATAACGGGGCTTCATCCGATCGATATTAACGGCGTTAAATTCGACCTCGGCAACGATACCGGTTTAAAACACGTTTATGTTGACAGAGACGTCGTAAACGGACAAAGATATTTCTATGCCGTTACGGCATACGATTTCGGATACGAACCCGCTCGTATTCCTCCGACCGAAACGCCTATCCAGGTAAATGTTTATAACGACGGGACGATAACGCACAGTAAAAATGTGGCTATTGTTCGTCCGACTGCTTCAGCCGCGGGTTATCTGCCTCCCGAAGTCGAATATTTCGAACATTCCGAAGGAGGGGCGACCGGAAGCGTTAATATCAACGTTATTGACCCGTTGAGTATTAAAAATGGTCATGAATATGAAATTACGTTTAAGGATACTATTCTTAAAATAGAAAACAGAGATGTAGCCAAGACTTCTTCGTTTTCTCTTAAAGATGTAACCGGGGGCGTCTACTTGCTTGTAGACGATCCGAGAACGGAATTCGAAGACGAATTGCCTGTTATCGACGGATTTCAACTTTCATTTAATAATGTGCAGGATATATCGATAAATAATCTCAAAACCGGCTGGAATGACGATGGGGTATATCAATTCAATTTCGAACCCGTGTTATATCTTACAATTAAAGGAATCCAAAAACCGAGCGACTATAAAATCATTATCGGCGAGCCGGGACTTGCTTTTTCGAAAGACACCACGCTTTTCGGTAGGCATTTTCCGTCCGTCCCCGTAAATTTTAAGGTTGTTAATGTAACCGAAGACAAAGAGATCGAATTTGTTTTCAGCGAACGCGACGGAAACGACGGCAGATTGAGCATCGACCCCGTTAGCGGAAGAGCCGACGCAATCTATTTCTTTGAAACAGACAAATCCGGCAAATCGAGATTTACATGGCAGTTCGTGCTAAATTTGAAGGGACAGCGGAATCCCGAATCGGGCGACACGGCAAACATCTTTCTTAACAAACCGTTCTTATCGTACGACGTCTATCGGTTTAAAATGAAAGGCTCCTCTGTTTCGGAAGAAAAAGCGCGCGACGAACTCGACAGAATAAGAGTCGTTCCGAATCCTTATATAGCCGCCGAAACATGGGAACCGCGAAATACTTATACGAGCGGCAGAGGCCCGAGAGAAATTCATTTTATAAATCTGCCCGCTAACTGCACGATTAGAATTTTTAACGTGAGCGGCGCGCTCGTAAAGACTATCGAACACGAATCGATTTTCGAAAACGGCACTGAAATATGGGATGTGATGAGCGACGAGAAATTTGAAATCGCTTACGGTATCTATGTCTATCATATTGACGCGCCGGGCATCGGTCAAAAAACAGGAACATTTGCCATAATTAAATAAGAATTTATAATTATGAAAAAGAAGATTATACTTTTTGTTTTGATTCTATCCAGTTTGAACACGCTTTCTTTTGCCGAAGGCGTAAATAAGATTGGAACTGCGGCTGCTGCTTTCTTAAGAATTCCGGTAGGAGCGAGAGCCACCGGATTCGGAAGCGCTTTTGTTTCGATGGCGGGCGACCCGTCGGCTCTTTACTGGAATCCTTCGGTAATCTCTACTCTCGATAAAAACTCTCTCATGATCGACCATTCACCATGGCTGCCGGGAATCAATTTCGATTTCGCAGGTATCGTTCTTCCGCTGGGTAATTTCGGAACTCTTGGAATCAGTACGACAATTCTTCAAACCGACGAAATGGACGTTACTACTCCCGCGGCTCCAATGGGAACGGGAGAAACTTTTACTGCTTCCAGTTTTGCCGTCGGCATTACATACAGCAGATATCTTACTGACCGTTTTTCAATCGGCGGCACTTTCAAGTATATAAGAGAAACAATTTATAACTCATCCGCCGCAGGAATTGCCTTCGATATCGGAACTATTTACGAAACGCCTTTTGCGGGAATCAGACTTGCAGCCGTCATTTCCAATTTCGGAACGAAAATGAGAATGTTCGGCGAAGATTTAAACGTACGTGTGGATATTGCTCCCGACCAGGAAGGCAATAATCAAAGCATCGTAGGTAAATTGAATACGGACGAATTCGACTTGCCGTTAATAATGAGAATAGGGTTGTCGGGAGAAGTTTTCGATACGGAAGATTTCAGATTAACATTAGCTGCCGACGGAGTTAATCCGAATGATAATGCGCAGAGCGTAAACCTCGGCGCAGAAGCGGCTTTTCTTAACGAAAAGCTTCAAATAAGAGCCGGCTACAGAGATTTGTTCCTCGACAATAATGAATTCGGACTGTCTTTCGGTATTAGCATTGCAAACATAAATCTGTGGGACAGCGTTTTGATTACAACCGATTATGCATATCAGACAATGAAACACCTTGGAAATACAAACAGGTTTTCCGTAATAATAAAATTCTAATCTCTTAAAAAAAGGAGAATTATCTAACAAACAGCATGGAGAGGCTATGAGCAACAAACTTACAAAATCTGTTTCTTTTTTTGCGTTTGTGCTACTGGCGGGTTTATTCGCCGGAAATATTTTTGCACAAACAGTAAATGTAAAACTGAGAATAAATACTTCCACATGTCTCGATACTCTTGGACCTAATCACATGGTTTTGGTCTGCGGCGAATCGCAACTCGGTACGGAACCGGCCATTACGTGGAACAATACAACCGGTATTCGTGCGGTCAATGTCGGAGGAGATTACTGGGAAGCCGAATTCCAGGCAAAACCCGGCGACGTTATTAAATATAAATTCGTTACCTATTTCGACCTTGAAAATCCGACTTTTCACTGGTCGGGATGGGAAGGCCCTATTAAAGCCGCAATCGACGCCGGCGGCAACAGGGGGCTTGTAGTCGGTGCTAGCGATACAACGCTTCCGGTTGAATTTTTCAACGGTTGGGAAGACGAGGTTGATCAGTTCTGGCGTCCCTACGAAATTAAAGAAGATTCGATTGCTGTCTATTTCCGCGTAAATATGGGCGGAGCTAATTTCGATCCTGAAACACAGGTTGTCGAAGTTAGAGGAGGCGCTCCTCTGGGAACGGATAATCCGTGGATTAAAATTTGTACTTTAAACAGAGAAGTAAACAGCGTTAACGGCGGAAGCTTTTGGTCCGGAACGGCTTATGTAGCAAAGTCAGACGTTACTCCCGGAACAACTCAACAATTCAAATTTGTGATTGTCTCGCCGGAAACATGGGAAAGTACGGACAACCGGTGGTTTACTTTTTCAGAAAATTTGATAAATAATTCAAGCGATACCACTATACACTGGTATTACTTCAATGATATCAAACCCCAGGGCGAAAAAGTAACCGCAAATGTACTGTTCCGTTTAAGACTCGACGCTCTCGAGAGAGCAGGACTTTTCAACAGAGCATTGGGCGACAAAGTCGGCGTTACAGGTCCTAAAGGATGGGCTGCCGATCCGTTCGATTTCGATACCGACCCGACTGTTCTGAAAATGACTTACAATTCCGACCTTGAAGAATGGAATTTACTCGAACCGTTTACTCTATATCCGAACGAAGTGTTGAGTTACAAATATTATATCGCTTGGGATTCTTCCAGAGTGGATACTGCAAGTCCGAATTTTATTCCGGGCTTGATGCTTAATAACGGCTGGGAAGAGCCGGGCGTTACCGGAGGAGCCGACAGAAAATATACTTATACCGATCAAACAGAACAGATAGTGCCGGGCGATTTCGGCGCCGAATATCAGTTCTTCAACAGCATCCATCCCAACGGCGTGATTATGACCCCGCTTAAATTAATCTTTAAAATCGATATGACGCCGGCTACGGACGTTAATACAAATCCGACAAATCCTCTCTTCCGTCCGGGAATTGATACGGCATATATTCAGTTTGACGGTTCTCTCATTCCGATTACGCAGGGACTGACAATGTACGGAGCAGATAACCGTATAATGCTCGAAGACACCGACGGCGATATGATTTATACGGGAGAGATTGACCTGACGCCGCCGACATTCTATCAGGTATGTTACCGTATTGTTTATACTTCACCGCAGGGTGAAATCTGGAACGGAGGCGGAGTTCAGAAAGGCAGAAGATATTATCAATATATTTTGCCTACTTCTACCAATCCGATTGAGTGGCCCAGCACTTTCGAACTGGCACAAATGGAATGGATGCCTTCGAATTTAACGGTAGAAGAACATCCCGATCTCGGACCGGTTACCGATATCAAAGAAACCGAAGAGATCCCTTCTTCTTACGAGCTCTACCAGAATTATCCGAATCCGTTTAATCCCACAACGGTTATTACATATGCCCTTCCACAGCCCGAACGCGTTAAACTGGAAATCTTTAACATTCTCGGACAAAAAGTCGTTACGTTATTCGACGGTCAACAAACAGCGGGCAAACACAGTATTGCATGGAATTCGAAAAACGAATTCGGACAGAACGTAGCGTCGGGCATTTATCTGCTTAAGATCTCGGCGGGCAAATTCAATCAGGTTAAGAAAATGATGCTGGTAAGATAATATGAAATTTTTTCCGAGATTATGTTTTGTGTTCTTTATATCAATAATACTGTTTGCTCAAAACGAGGATGAATTTATAAGAGGAGTGGACATTTCGTTCACTCCTCAAATTGAAGACCTGGGCGGGAAATATAAATTAAACGGCGAAGTCAGAGACCTGCTTGATATTCTGAAAGAAAAAGGAGTTAATTACGTTCGGCTCAGACTGTGGCATACTCCTTCCGACGGTTATTGCGGACTCGAAAAGACGCTCGAATTTGCCAAAAGAATTAAAGCTGCGGGATTTAAATTTTTACTGGACTTCCATTATTCAGACTGGTGGGCTGATCCCGGCAAGCAAAATAAACCTGCCGCATGGAAAAATTTACCTTTTGAAAATCTGAAAGACAGCGTTTACGGGTATACTAAATTTGTATTGAACTCTCTTAAAAATCATAACGCTCTGCCCGATATGGTGCAGATTGGCAATGAAATAACCGGCGGAATGCTATGGCCCGACGGAAAGCTTTACGGCGAGGGGCTTAACGAAACTACTCAATGGATTAAATTTACGGATCTATTGAAAGAAGGAATCCGGGCGGTTAAAGAAGTCGACTCTTCGCGAATCAAAATAATGATTCATATAGATAAAGGCGGAAACAACAGCGCCTCGGTTTATTTCTACAACCAGTTAAACAAACATAACGTTGAATACGACGTAATCGGGCTTTCGTTTTATCCATGGTGGCACGGAACGCTGGAGCAGCTCGAATATAATTTGAACGATCTGGCTGTAAGGTTTAAAAAGGAAATAATCGTTGCGGAAACCGCTTACCCCTGGACGGTTCAATATCAAAACGACGGACACGGAAACATATTTGGGTCAGACGACGGCATTTTGAAAGGCTTTCCCGCTACGCCGAGAGGTCAAAAGGACTTTTTGATTTTTCTTAAGAAGATTATCAAAGAAACGCGCAACGGCAAAGCCACCGGATTTTTTTACTGGGAACCGGCATATATATCGGTGCCTCCAATCGGCTCGTCGTGGGAAAATTTGACCGTCTTCGGATTTACAAACTCAAATTTGGAAGCGGAAGCTCTCGAATCGATAAATGCTTTTCTGCCGGAAGAAGATTTGCCTGTTGTTAATGTAACTGTTACGGTTAATACATCAACGCTCGCGGACACTTTGAAAACAAACGGCGTTGTCCAATTGCGCGGGGAAGTAAAAGGCAAAAGTTCGAGTCTTCTTCCCGACGGCAAGAGAATTTCGTGGGACAGTCAATCAGAATTGATATTGAAAAATATCGACGGCGACTACTGGCAGACGACTTTTCAGATTTATGAGGACGACACTCTCGAATTCAAAATCTGGACAGGCCACACGCTCGCAAAACCGACGCGTTTGCGCGCAGGCTTTGAAGGACCTGTATCGGCTTACGACGGAAGCGGCAGAAATATAAGGCTTTTCATAGCGGGCGGCAACGACACTATTTTGCCTGTTCAATTTTTTAATTCCACTCCCGATTGGACCGACCAATATTATAATCCGATTCAACACAAAGAAGATTCGATAGGCGTGATGTTTCGCGTTAATCTTGCCGGGTTGGTAATAAACAATCTATTCGATCCGAACAAAAATCACACTGTCGCGGTAAGAGGCGATTCCGTTCAATCCGGGGGTGTTCTTTCATGGAACGTCAACAAACTCAAGCTCGAACGTGAAATCTACAGCTCTGACGAAACCCCGTTTTATTCCGGAGTAATTTATTTCCCTAAAGACAAGATTGAAAAGGGGGTGAAAATTAATTATAAATTTTATGTCGATGGAAGTTCTTTCGGCGGCCGGGAGTCCGGTATTGAGGACAGATATTTTTATTTCCCGGAAAACGACACCACGCTCCATTGGAAATTTTTTAACGACAATAGAATAATAACTGGTTTGAATAACGAAATTAACGAAATACCTAAAGATATTGTTCTCTATCAAAACTATCCCAATCCGTTCAATCCTTCTACTACGATTGAATTTTCGCTTTCCCGCAGCGCTGATGTCAATATCGAAATTTACAACGTTTACGGCGAGCTGATAAAATCTTTCGAAGAAAATTCCAAAGCGCCCGGACGTTACAGCGTCGTTTGGCGCGGCGTCGATAATTACGGCAACCGGGTTTCTTCGGGAGTTTATTTTCTGAAACTCACCGCTAACAATAAAACCATTACAAAAAAACTGATGCTTTTAAAATGAAAAAATACCTTCCTGCTTTATTTCTGTTGATGGCAACGTTTAATAATATCTATTCCCAGGATGAAGGCGTTTATGTCGATTCGAAAGGCGTTTTGCGCTGGAACGACAGTCATGAGGAAGTAAGGTTGTTCGGCGTTAACTATACGGCTCCGTTTGCATTTTCGTATAAAGCGCTTAAAGATCTCGGTATCGATATTAAAAGCGCGATCGATATCGACGTTAAACACCTTGCGCGCCTGGGCGTCAAGGCTTATCGAATTCATATGTGGGACAGGGAAATTTCCGACCGGGAAGGCAATCTTTTGAATAACGAGCACATGGAATTGTTCGATTATCTCTTGATGAAATTAAAAGAAAGCGGCATTAAAATCATATTAACCCCGATAGCCTGGTGGGGCACAAGATGGCCTATGCCGGACGTGGAAACACCGGGCTTTTCGCAAGTCTATTCGAAAGTTGAATTGATTACAAATCCAAAAGCGAGAGCGGCTCAGAAAAATTATCTCAAACAGGTGATTAACCGCATTAACGGATATACAGGAATTTCTTATAAAGACGAACCTTCGATTATTGCCGTTGAAATCGTAAACGAACCGCATCACCCGGACGATCCGGAATTGGTTACTCGATACATCAATGAAATGTATGATGTTTTGAGAAACGAGGGCTTTTCCAAACCGGTATTTTATAACATAAGCGAAACCTGGAGCGACGTTCAGGCTCAGGCTGTATGCAATTCAAATGCGGAGGGAGTTTCTTTTCAATGGTATCCGACGGGACTGGTACACAATAAAATCTTAAAAGGAAATTATCTTTTTAACGTAGACGAATATAAAATACCTTCGGAATCAATCGAAGGTTTTGACCGAAAAGCAAAAATGGTTTATGAATTCGACGCCGCCGATATCGGCTATTCGTATATGTACCTTGCAATGGCGCGTAGTTTCAGAGAAGCCGGTATGCAGTTTGCCGCCGTATTCAGTTACGACCCCGCGCAAATCGCATGGAGCAATACCGAATATCAAACTCATTTCGTAAATCTGCTGTACACGCCCAATAAAGCCATCGGTATGATGATTGCCGCCAGGGCGTTCGAATTATTGCCTCATAAAAAATCATTCGGCAGATATCCGGCAAATAATAAATTCGACGTTTTCCTGATTGATCGTAAAGCAGATCTTGCGTTGATGAATTGCGACACTGCGTTTTATTATTCCAACAGTACTGATGTTTATCCCGCCGCTCCGGAAAAATTAAAGCATATTGCCGGAGCCGGTAAATCGCCCGCTGTAGATTATGAAGGGACGGGCGCGTATTTTCTGGATAAAATTGACAACGGTTTGTGGAAGCTTGAGGTTTATCCCGACGCTGTTTGGATAAAAGATCCGTTCGAACAGACTAGCCTTGATAGAGAAGCGGCTCGACTCTACTTCAAAAAACACGAAATAAAATTTAATGCTTCTCTGTTCGGACAAAATATTAAACTCTATTCGGCAGACGGAAATTATAAGCTTCCCGACTCAGCGCAAAAGTTTGTCGTCGAACCCGGAGTCTATTTATTGTCGAATAATGCGATAACGAAAGAAATACTGTCGGCTCATCTTTCAGACTCCGGCAATTTTCTTGAGGGACTGTTTTTGCCTCAACTGAGAGAAGACAAGTTAATTGTTTATAACCGCACGGAACCCGTTTTAAACGCCGGGAGAGCTCCCGGTTTTAAATTTACGGTAGCTTCGGAAAAAGAGATAATCAAGGCGGAGCTGTACGCGCGCAGATTGTGGTGGCGGGGATTTCAGAAATTCGAGCTGGAAAAAATTTCGGCGTATGAATACCGTCTCTCAAAAAAAGATAATTTATTCCGTCCGGGATTGATCGAATATTGCGTTGTAATTACAACCCGCGACGGCAAGCGAGTTTTTCCCGGCGGCGGCAGTAAAATTCCCGAAGACTGGGATTTCGATCCTTCGAATCTCTGGACGCTCGATATTACCGATAACGACATTGCGATTTTATTCGATCCGCTCAGAGACCGTAAAGATCTGGTCTTCCCTCATTTTTCAAGGGATATGAGGTATTCACTCGATTATAAAACCGGAATCCCGTTTACCTATTTAAACATTAATGTTACTTATTCGGAGAACCCTTCCCGCAGTTTCGGCTTCCAGAATAATATAGAACAATATACCGGCGACCCGGCGGATTATAATTATTTAATACTTTACGGAAGTTCCGGCGATACAACCGGAAATACGATAAAAGTGAATTTGCTTGCAAACGACGGATCGGTTTATTCATATGAAATAATTCTAAGCCGCGGAAAGAAGGAATACATAATACAGCTTGCCGATTTTAAATTGTCGGATGCATTGCTTTTGCCAAATTCATATCCGCGTTTTTTGCCTCTCGAAAGAGAAGGCATACGCACGTCAAAACCATTAAAAGATAACATCAAAAATTTGGTCTTCCTTCAGATCGTTAACGAACCTGCCTCTGCGGGCGCACAACGTTTCGGTATCGGAAAGATATTATTAACAAAATAAATACGGTCTATTGTCATGAGTAATAATAACTTTATTATCACCCGGGAAGAAATTCCTCAATCTAATTTACCGTCCGGAAAGAATAACGGAACATCGCTGTCGGTTTGCGCGATTGTAGACGACGCAACCCGCGAAGGCTTTTCCGTTATTCCCGAATTGGGCGGCAGGTTATACGAACTCTATCTTTCGAACGGTAAAAAGGTCTATCAGGTATTGCGGCGTTTTAATCCGTCTTCGCTTGAAAGCCGGGACGATTTATTTACCAACGCGAAAATGTGTCCTTATGTCGGAAGGGTCGACCGCGGCAAATATGTTTTCAACGGAAGCGAATATCAATTGCCTGTCAATTACCCGGAAGAAGGCAACTCTTCGCACGGCTTGCTTTTCGATAAACCCTTCGAAGTCGCAGAGACTAAGAACGACGGTAACTTCGCGGAAATTGTTCTCGTATACGAGTACAGGAAAGAAAACGAAGGCTACCCGTTCGATTTTAATATCACGATCGTTCATCGGATTGAAAAAGGGAAAGGATATTCATGCGTCACAAAGATTGAAAATTTATCTGATACCGGAATACCCGTAGCGGACGGTTGGCATCCTTATTTCGATCTGAATGAAAAGATCGACAATCTAAAACTTCAACTCGACTCGGACGAAATGATTTTAACCGACGAAAACAGAATGCCTGCATCGCGCATCAAATACGGCGAGTTCAGAGCGCTGAAAAACTTGGGCGATACTTTTTTCGATAATTGTTTTACTTTGATTCCCGAGAACGGTTTTGTTAATACCTTCCTTATTAACGAAAGGGAAGATTTGCGCATAAAAATATGGCAGGAAGCAGGCAGGGCAAAATATAATTATCTGGTTATTTATACTCCGCCGGACAGAAGAACAATTGCCATCGAGCCGATGACTTCCAACGTCAACGCTTTCAATAACGGCGAAGGTTTGATTATTCTGGAACCGGGGCGTTCATTCGAAACCGCTTTCGGAATTGCAGCAGTTTAATTTTACCTGCCTTATTAACCATAAACATACTTGCTTTTTCCCTGAGGATATATATCTTATATTTGTAAGAAAAACGGGGGATAAGATGAAAAGTATGTTTATGGTTTTTTTATTTCTCTTTGCCGGTTTAACTACGGGGCAGGATAACGGCGCCATTAAACTGCCCGAGCCGGACACAAAAGGCGGAGTTCCATTAATGACCGCATTAAAGAACCGTGCGTCGAACAGAAATTTCGACACGCTTTCGCTGTCGGTTCAACAGGTGTCGAATTTATTGTGGGCTGCTTACGGAATTAACCGGCAGGAAAGCGGCAAACGCACGGCGCCTTCCGCAATGAATTGGCAGGAATATACAATCTATCTCTTTGACAAAAACGGCGTTTATGTTTACGACGCTCAATCTCATGCATTGAAGAAAATATTGGAAGGCGATTATCGAAGTTATTGCGGCGTACAGGACTTCGTGTCGGTCGCCCCTCTGAATCTTGTATACGTATCCGATTTTTCTAAATTAAGCCGCATCGAAGACGAGGAAATGAAAACAATGTTTACTTCGGCAGATTGCGGTTTTATAGCCCAGAATGTTTATCTCTATTGCTCTTCGGAAGGACTCGCCGTTGTGGTAAGAGGAATGATTGAAAGAGATAAATTGAGTTCGCTGCTAAAACTCAAACCGGAACAGAAAATAATTCTATCGCAGACGGTAGGATATCCGAAGAAATAGTATTTTTGCATTTAAAAAGAAAAAGAGGTTTGCATGAGCAAATTCAAATACGTGATTAAAAGAAGCGGAGCGGTCGTTCCGTTTAATCCCGATAGAATCGCAAATGTAATTTACAGAGCGGCTGTTGCCGTAGGCGGAAGGGATAAAGAAAGAGCTCAGTTCCTTGCCAAAGAAGTTGTGAAAGTGATGGAAGAAAAATTCGAAGAAGGTTATAAACCGCACGTGGAAGAAATTCAGGATATTGTGGAAAAAGTATTGATTGAAAACGGACACGCAAAAGTAGCAAAGGAATTTATTTTATACAGAGAAGAAGCGGCAAGAAGAAGACGCGCCGACTCCAAACATTTTTCCAAACCGTCCGAGTTCATTCCGTGGGCTAAAGTCTGGCGTTCGCTCGACTGGGCGGTTTCACACAATCTTCATACTGTCGAAGCTGCTAACGAAAGAATCCGCAACGGCGAATTCCCCCATATTGTCCACGAAGCTGAAACTGCTTACGAGACACAACTCGATACAGCCGCGGAAATGATTAAAGAAAGAAGCGCCGAACTCAAAATGGTTTTTGTAAGCGGACCTTCATCTTCTGGAAAAACGACCACTACGCTTAAGCTCGAGCAGCGTCTCAACAAAATGGGAATGAAGTTCGTTCCTCTTATCGTCGATAATTATTTCTTCGATCTCGAACTTCATCCGAAAGATGAATTCGGGGACTATGATTTCGAAACGCCGCAGGCGCTCGACCTCGAATTGATCAACGAGCATTTAATAAAACTTGCCGAAGGTCAGGAAGTAAAAATTCCCTATTACGATTTCAAAGAAGGCAAACGATATCTCGACAGAACGCCGATCAAAATTGAAATAGACGAAGTGCTTTTAATCGACAGTTTGCACGGGCTTTACCCTGAATTTGCAAAGGGAATTCCGGCTTCGCAGAAGTTTAAATTGTACCTCGAGCCGCTCCTTCAGATGAAAATGCCCGACGGTAAATATATTCGATGGACGGATTTAAGATTGATAAGGAGGATGCTGAGGGATTCGGTTCATCGCGCTTATAATCCCGAGCAAACACTTCTCCACTGGCATTACGTTCGCTCTTCCGAAAAGAGAAACATTCTTCCGTATTGCAACACCGCCGATTATATTGTCAATACGTCGATGCCGTTCGAGGTGCCTCTTTATCGTCCCAAACTTCTAGATAATTTCCGGGAATGGGAAAAGAAATACGAAGGAGATCCGCTGCGCGTCGACGCTTACGAACGGGCTTCCCGCGTTAGAAAAATGCTCGAATCGATCGAACCTGTCGAGGACGATTCGTCTATTCCGGGCGATTCTGTTTTGAGAGAATTTATCGGCGGAAGCACGCTCAATTACCATTAGACTTGAACAAACCGGAAGCAGACGCGTTTGCTTCCGGTTTGTTTTCAGTCGAAATGCATATTAATCAGAGGCAGAACTTTCGTCCAGACAGAATTGTTTTTGGCTATGTTTATTAATCCGATCTGTACGCCGTTGAGATTTTCCGCTACGTTAAAAATGCCGATTGTTAATCCGTTCTGACGGTCATAAACTTTATTGTACGCCGCAATTGAAACTCCTTTTAGATTGTCGACGTCGAGCCATCCCGGAGAAACGTTCAAACCGGTAAATGATTCCGCTTCTGTTTTATATCCCACGATGTTTATTCCCGCCACGTCTTCTTTGCTTACTATTGCAAGGAGGGATTGATTAAGTCCGTAGACTGAGCCCTGGCTTACAATTGCAACTCCGCCGAAATTAAATCCGCAAATATCTTCCTGGGAAACGAGCGCCAATGCCGATACGGAGATTCCTTTAATCGATTCCTGAGAAACTAACGCCAAACCCCCGACGTTAAGTCCCCGCATCTCTTCCTGCGACACCGTTGCAAGACCGCCAAAGTTTATGCCGTTTATTTCGCTTTGGCTGACGAGCGCCAGCAATGCAAAATTGAATCCGTTTAGACTGCCGTTGGCTACTGCCGCAAGTCCGCCGATATTGACGCCGGTTATGCTGCCGTTTGCCGCCAGCGCAATTCCGCCGAAATTAATGCCTTCAATATAACCGTTTGAAGCTACCGCAATACCGCTCAAATTAATTCCTCTCAAACCTTCTTCTGCCACCGCGGCGGCTAGTCCGAATGTTATTCCGTTTAATTTAGAAGCTGCGGGAGCCAATCCTATTGATATTCCGTTGACGGTTCCCGTAATACTCTCGCCTGGTTTCCAGAATGTAAAATTCAATCCGTTAATTGTACCCAAATCGCAGTCAGACGTATTAAAACGTATGCCGTTCCAATGCTTCGAATTTCCGAAGCTGATGCCGCTGTTATTAAAACCGATATTGAAAGCCCGGCTGTCGCAGTAGCTTGTGTCGTTTTCTTCCTGTGCAAGGACTGCAACGAATGACAAAAGAATGAAAATGAAAATCGACTTTTTCATAATACTTCCGTTAAAAAGTTTTTAGTATGCGATTGTTTAGACTCGTTAGAGGCGTGAAAAGTTACTTGCCAGAGAAAAAAAGTTTTTCGTGCAAAAAGGGTATTATAGCGGTCTTAAGACCTTCTGCGTATAATTCTTTTCTGTTCATTACTCCGCGCGTAAAAAATCCGATTGCGCCTTCTTTTTGTTTTGTGTTTTCACGGCTTGTCAATTCGTCCATAACCGTTCCTAGCTCGATGCCGTCGAGAAGTTTTTGCGTGATTGAATCCGGCAGTTCGAAAAAAGGAGAGAGTCCGTAAGAATCTCTTTTATTTGAATCGAGAATACACATACAGCCGAACGCAAACCATTTGCCGTACAGCTTTGTTATTCCGCCTTCGATTCCCACATAAAAATCGGCTCTTTCGGATTTATCGTTAAAAAGACTATAAAGATGAAACGCCCGGTTGTAAGCTCCGCGGAAAGTTTCGTCGCCGACGGGCTGCGGACTGACGCCCGAGGGAGCGTCGTACGATTCCACTTTCTGATTGTTGAAGTAAATCGAAAATACTTCTCGCGCCGCTTCTATTTTAACGGGATTTTTTGAGCCGACGATAATTTTCATTTTATTAAACTATTGATAACATTCTGTCGATCGGGATGCGGGCTTTTTGAGCAATCTCCTCGGGCACTTTTACTTCGTATTTATCGTGAAGGAGCGACTCGTATAATTTCTCGAGAGTTATCATTTTCATGTACTCGCAAACCGACTCGTCGCTTATCGGATAATAATCCGATTGCGGTTTGATTTTTTTCAACCGGTGAAGAATGCCGACTTCAGTGGCAATAACGAATTCATCCGCGTCGGTTTCTTTAACGTAGTTGATCATCCCTTCGGTAGAAAATATATGAATGTTTTTGCAGTCGAAATAGAGCTGGGATTTCAGCATGCACGAAGTCGAACAGCCGCATTCGGGATGAATCAAAAATTCGGCGTTCGGATGTTTGGCGCGCGCGTCGTCGAAATTTACGTCGCCTATTTTTTCGTGAACGTGGCAGGCTCCGTTCCAGATTTCCATTTTTCTGCCGGTAACCGAGCTTACATACATTCCCAAAAAGCGGTCGGGCAGAAAGAGTATCTTTTTCTCTTTTGGAATCGATTCTACTACTTTCACGGCATTCGACGACGTTACGCAGTAGTCGCTTTCGGCTTTGACTTCGGCGGTTGTATTCACATAGGATACAACGACCGCGTCTGGATGCTCTTTCTTCCAGGCTCTCAATTGTTCTGCGTCGATAGTAGAAGCCAGAGAGCAGCCGGCTTCCGGATCGGGAATCAAAACTTTTTTGTCGGGCGATATAATCGAAGCGGTTTCCGCCATAAAGTGAACTCCGCAAAATACGATTACATCGGCATCGGTCTTTGCCGCCTGCTGCGAAAGTCCCAGTGAATCGCCCACGAAATCCGCTATATCCTGTATCTCGGGTATTTGATAGTTGTGAGCGAGTATAACGGCGTTCTTTTCTTTTTTCAGTCGTGTGATTTCATTTATAATCTCTTTCATTTTCAAACCCGTTTTTTGTTTGATATTTTCATGCTAAGGTCGAGCGCTTTAACCGAATGAGTAAGCGACCCGACGGAAATGAAATCGACGCCTGTAGAGGCGATTTTTTTAATGCGTTTTAAATCAACGTTGCCGGACGCTTCCGTTTTGCATTTGCCCTTTATCAGTTTAACGGCTTTTTTCATTTGAGAAATTGTCATATTGTCGAGCATTATAATATCGGCGCCGGCGTCGATAGCTTCTTGCACTTCGATCAAATTAGTCGTTTCTACTTCCACTTTGTATTTTTCGCCGTATTTTTTTCGTACGCGGTTAACGGCGTTTTTAATGCCTCCGGCGGCTTCAATATGATTGTCTTTTATCAACACCATATCATAAAGTCCGAAACGGTGATTTGTTCCTCCGCCCGCATTCACTCCGTATTTGTCGAGGAGTCTCAGTCCGGGAGCCGTCTTTCTCGTGTCGAGTATTTTTACGTTTGTATCGGCGAGGGTTTCAATAAATTTACGCGTAGCGGTAGCTATTCCCGAAATCCGTTGAAGGAAATTCAAAGCCGTTCTCTCTCCTGAAAGTAATGCCCGCAGATTGCCTGTAACCTCGGCGATTTTTTGTCCCTTTGTTACGGCGTCGCCTTCGGCTGCGTAATTTTTCCACTTTGAATTGCCGTCGAGTTTTTTGAAAACTTCTTTTGCAACGAAAAGACCGGCAACTACGCCCGGCTCTTTGGCATAAATAGCTGCGGTTCCTTTTTGACTCGCGGGTATAATTGCTTTTGTAGTTACATCGCCTTTGCCGATATCTTCTTTTAAAGCGGCTTGAATGATTCGATCGATGCTTTTTCTGTCGGTTTTTTTCATTTCTAAAACTTCCTCAGTTCGGGTTCTGACCCCTTTTTATGAATAATCGTAACTTTGAATTTCCCGTCCGGGTCGGGAAAATCTGAACGTTTGTGGCAGCCTCTGCTCTCTTCTCTTAATAGCGCGGCATTTAATATCATGCTTGCAAGATTTAACAAACCGGCGATTCTGCTGCCGTAATATTCGTCCGGCGTTTTGTCGTATTCGTTGCCGATTTTTGAAATTTCTTTCAATGCGGAATTTAAGACAGCTCTGGAACGTACTATTCCGGCATTGTTCCACAATAAGTCGGCTGTTTTATTTTTGATATCGATAAATATTTCGGAATTGTTTTCGTCGATTTCAAAGTCGATTGTTCCGGGTTCCGCACTGTCTTTTAATTCTTTGTCGTTTTGAACCGCAAAATCGACGGCGCGTTTGCCGAACACGAGACATTCGAGCAGCGAATTGCTTGCAAGCCTGTTTGCGCCGTGAACTCCCGTAGAAGCGGTTTCGCCGACTGCGTAGAGACGATTGATGTTTGTTCTTCCGTTGACGTCGGTTTTTATACCGCCGATAGTGTAATGAGCCGCAGGTGCAATCGGAACGGGATCTTTCGTAATATCGACGCCGTATTTCAAAGCCTCGTTATAAATGTGCGAAAATCTTTTTTTTATTTTACCGGCGTCGAGATGATTCATCAAAAGAAAAACGCTCTTTTTTTTCGTTCTTTTTAATTCTTCATAGATAGCTTCGGAAACAATATCTCTTGTTGCAAGTTCGGATTTGTCCAGGTCCTGCAAAAAACGAATGCCTTCGTGATTGACGATATAAGCGCCTTCGCCTCTGACCGCTTCGCTTATCAAAAAAGTCTCGTCGCTGCCGGTATAAAACGAAGTGGGATGAAACTGTATGAATTCCATACTTTCTATTTCTGCGCCCGCTTCGTATGCAAGGTTAATTCCTTCTCCGGTGGATGTGTGCGGATTTGTTGAAAACGAATAGATTGCGGAATAACCGCCCGTGGCAAGGATTACCGACTTGCCGCTCAAATAAAAACTTTTTTTGTCGCTGTGATTGTACGCAAAAACTCCGAGGCATTCGCCGTCAACAACGTGAAGTTTATAAACGAGAGTGTTTTCTAAAATCGTAATATTGTTGTTGTCATAAATAAAATTAAGAATAAAATTGACGACCTCTTTGCCCGTTGCGTCGCCTCCTGCGTGAAGAACTCTTTTGCGCGAGTGTCCGCCTTCCAATCCGAAACTGATTTTACCGTTTTCGGAGTCGAATTTCATGCCCGCTGAAATTAATTCTTTAACTCGGTCGATTCCTTCGTTGACCAATATTTCAACGGCGGTTTCGTTGCAAAGTCCCGCTCCGGCTTTTAATGTGTCTTCAAAATGAAGTTCGGGCGAGTCGTCTTCGCTTAAAGCCGCCGCAATGCCGCCCTGAGCAAGGTACGAGTTGCTGATTTCGATTGTCGTTTTTGTCAAAAGCGCAACTCTTCCGTGTTCCGAAGCTTTTAATGCGGAATAGAGCCCCGCCAGTCCTGCGCCTACTATTATGAAGTCGTATTTATTTTTCATTTTGTGTTAATGTTAAAAAACAAAATACAAATCTAAAGATGAATAATTATAAAATCACCGGTTTGAATCCTTTCGAGAAAAAAATCATCAGATTAGCTGTACAAATTAATAAATTATAAGAGGAATATCATGCTTCACACAAATCTTACTCATGTTCTTTCGAAAGACGAACATTCCAAATTGTTGCAGGAAAATGAAAACGTTATGATTTGCTGCGGACGAATGGGTCCGATGTGCATACCTGTTTATGAAGTAATGGAAGAACTCGAAAACGAATATCCGCACGTTAAATTTGCAGATATGGAATTCGATCTTCCCGACGCCAGCGTTATAAGAGATTTACCCGAATGCAGAAACTTTGCGGGCTTGCCGTTCGTGGTTTATTATAAAAACGGTAAAGTAGTTAAAGCTACAAGCAGCATTCAAACAAGAGATCAAATTACCGCTATATTAGACGAGCATTTCGGTAAAAACGATTAATTAATTTTCCCGGAGCATCAAGATGGAAAATCATTTCGACGTTATTGTTATAGGAGCGGGAGCGGCGGGACTGACCGCCGGAATCTATTTGTCGAGAGCAAAAGTTAACACTCTAATTCTGAACGAAGGAGCTGTCGGCGGACAAATGGTATTGACGCACGAGATAGCCAATTATCCGGGAGTCGATTCGATAAGCGGTTATCAACTGGCGAGAAACATGAAAAACCAGGCTCTTAAATTCGGAGCCAAAATTAAATCGAATGTTAAAATAAACGACATTAAACTCGAAGGCGAAGTAAAGTCCGTCGGGTTAACCAACGGAGAAGTTTATACTTCCGATGCATTGATTATTGCTACGGGAGGACGTTCGAGAACTCTTGGCGTTCCGGGAGAAGATAAATTCAAAGGGATGGGAATTTCGTATTGCGCCACGTGCGACGGCGACTTTTTTCAGGATAAAAAAATTATCGTTGTCGGCGGAGGAAATTCCGCACTGGAGGAAGCCGTTGCGCTTACAAAGTACGCATCGTCTGTTACTGTCGTGCATCAATTCGACCATTTCCAGGCATTCGAGCATTATGTGGAAGAAGCGCGTAATAATCCCGGAATCAATTTTATTATGGAGTCGAAAATCGAGGAGTTTATAGGCGACGAAAGATTGAATGCCGTCAAAATCAGAAATCAACGTACAGGCGAAATTTCAGAAATGGAAATCGACGGAGTTTTTATTTTTATCGGATACGTGCCGAACACCGAAATGTTCAAAGGCGTGCTCGAATTGAACGACTACGGCGAAATTGTAGTCGATAAAAATATGTCGACAAATATAAAAGGCGTTTTTGCCGCGGGCGACTCGATTGCCAAAAGATTTCGTCAGGTTACAACGGCGGTAGGAGACGGAACTGTCGCGGCTTTGAGCGCCGCCGAATATCTAAACAATTTGAAAAAGTCGAAAGCTGAACCGGTCAATTCCTGACCGGTTCAAACTTTAATTCCGGTAAAACGTATTACCGAGGCTTTTCCCTGATGTCCTTTGCCCTCGTTGAGTACGACAATTTCTTTGGCGAAATATTCGAAGTCGAGATCGATGAAATCCTCGGCTATATCTTCCAGGGAATAGAGGGCGGATAAATTTTTCGGACCCCCCGAATCGTAGTTAAGTTGATCCTTCTCAAAAGCTTCCATTATCAATCTGCCCCCTTTTTTCAAAGCGTCGACAGCCTTTTTATGAATTTCCTTTCTTAAATCTTCTTCGAAATGAAGAAAGAAGAGTCCGACGGCGTCGTACGATTCCGGTTCGGGTTGATAATCGCTCAAATCGCAAACCATATAATTTACTGTTACTTTTTTTTCAGCGGCGAGTCGTTCCGCTTTTAATTTGCCGGATTGACTGAAGTCGACCGCATCTACTTTCCATCCCAGGCTAGCGGCATAGACGGCGTTTCTTCCTTCGCCTTCGCCCGGCAATAATAGTCTGCCCGGCGTAAGTTTGTCCAGTTGGCTTTTAAAAAATTCATTCGGTTCTATTCCGTAAATATATTCTTCCGATGAAAATCTTTTGTCCCACAAATCTTTCATATTGATTCTCCGTAATTGATGAACAGCGGTTTATTTGGTATTTTTACGTAGTTAAAATAAAAAAATAATCGAATTGATTGATACATCGAAAATAATAATTGTAGGGGATCGCGTTTTAATAAAACCGGAAGAGAGCGCTTCGAAGACTAATAGCGGTCTTTATTTGCCGCCTGGTGTGCACGAAAAAGAAAAAGTGCAGGGCGGATACGTAATAAAAGTCGGTCCGGGTTATCCGATGGGCGTTCCGGTTGAAGACGACGAACCCTGGAAAGAACGCAAGCCGATAAAATACTTTCCGCTTCAGGCTCGCGAGGGTGACTATGCTGTCTTTCTAAGAAAAGAAGCGGTAGAAGTCGAAATCGACGGCGAAAAATTAGTCGTGGTTCCTCAGGCGGCTATTTTAATTCTCTATCGGGATGAAGATTTGCTCGCGTAGTTTTTGGGTTCAACGTTCTTGGTTTTGGAGTTCAAGGGTGTTGTGTAATTAGGGATTAGGGATTAGGGGTTAGGGATTAGTGATCAGAAATTCTTTTTTTTGATAGACAATAGCCGATAGTTTTGACGTATAAAATGCGCTTTTTTTACAAAGAACATTGAGCCCCAGCGCTCCTAACGCCCGCACTTCAGCGCTCCCGCACTAAGAACTCCCAAACCCCCGCACACCCGCACACCCGAACCGGGAATGTCCCTGTCTTTGCGAGGAGCGAGCAAAGCGAGCGACGAAGCAAACTCATATTAATTTAAGCAGAGATTACTTCGCCCGCTTACAGCGGGACTCGTAATGACAAATAGCGAAAAGAAATCTATACTGCGCCAGCTACTGAAAAAAGCAAACTCTGAAAAGACGACCGTCTTTGCGACCCCGCAAAATGCGGGGGAAGCAAACTCAATTTAAACCGCTGAGCGCTCGAAAAGCGCAAAGGACACAGTCTTTCCGAATCCGCCAACATTAATGAAGATAATATTCCACGCTGTCTTTCTGAACCCGCCAACGGCGGGTGAAGAATCTCAATTCTTGAGAACCGAAACGCCGGATGGACTGCAGACCAAATGACAAAGAATAAAAAAGCATTAAATTTAAATGAGAGAGTTGATTTTTTTTTTTCTAATTGTTATTATCTTGTCAAAGTAAAGTTAATTAGTTTAATACGAGGGTAAAACGGGGGCAATCCGATGAAAAACCTGATAAAATCATTTCTTATTGTAGTAATGCTACTTGTAAATTCCTGCGGAGAAGGAATAACCGAACCCGAACCGGGAAGAAGGGATTATGTATGGGAGGTGGATGAAATTAATCCGGGTTATGAATCATTATACCTGGGAAGAATTTGGGGAAGTTCTCCGAATAATGTCTGGGCGGTCGGTTCAAGCAGCTGGTCTGCAACAAGTATATGGCATTATGATGGAATTAAATGGGAAACCGATTCGATTCCGAGAAAAGTAGATCCTTTTGCTGTATTTGGGCTGTTACCAAACGAAGTGTGGTTGGGTAATGCGAACAATACTATTTGGAAATACAATGGAAGATCATGGTACCAATTCGGAGAATATGCAATTGAATCAAGTTACGATAATATGGTAATCAATTATATGGATGGAATTTCAAGAGATAATATTTATGCTGTAGGCGGATTCATGAGGATTAATTCATATCATAGTAAAGCACTAATTATGAAATTTAACGGAATTGAGTGGAGTTTTATAAACATTCCTCAAACGGATGTTGTATTTACTGTAGTTGCAGTTGAACCCGGCTCAAATATTCTGATAATTGGAGGAATGGTGTTTGATCCAAAAGGATTTATAGCAAAAGTATACTGTTGGGATGGTAAAGAATTAAAGGAAATATTTTCATCCTTGGGAGGGTGGACATTTGTGGTAAGACTCGGCAATGAAATATTTATTTCCCATTCTTCGCAAATTTATAAGTATTCAGATAAGAAATTAACGCTTTGGATGGATAATAGTGGTAAAGGAATAAACGGTAATATAATTTGCGGGAGAAGCAGAAATGATTTTTTTATAGGAGGTAATAATGGGATTTATCATTTTAATGGAAAGGACTGTGTGGTTATATATAAAACAAATTTAACAATAGAGAGAGGAGTGATAGTCAGGGACAACGTTTTTTTTATTGGAATTGATTATTTCAATGGTAAAAATTACATATTACACGGCAAACTAAAGTAGGAGGCGTGAGTAAATAAATTAAGAGAGGGTGATTGCGGCACCCTCTCAAAGAATGCAAATAAAATCAGGCTGCTCACCTAAGCCTTAATTGGTTAAGGCATTTTTATTTGCAAAATAAAGGTATATAATTTTTTAATCTTTTTAAACAGGGATGAAATATGAAAAAGGTTATTTTTTCTATGTTTGTTACATTATTAATTGTAGCTTCTTCCAATAATTTATACTCACAACTAATTAGTTTTGAACCTAACAACGGAGATGTTTACATATGCCCCGATACAAATTCAACGGTAAGAATAAACTTAATTTGGACTTGGATGATAAGTTCTTATCCCCCTAATATTACTTACGCAGCTTATGCAAAACTTATTACAGGTACGCAGGTTTATTATTCAAATGTAAAAGGTACTAATAGAGGATCTTTCCCGGAATATTTTAATTTATCTTCCGGGACATATACTTGGACAATGGAATTATATGAGCTTTTTAACGAACAAGAAGGTTTTGTGAAAACAGCATCTCTTACAAATACTTTTTATGTAAAATATAAGTTATATGTAGCAAATAACTTTTCCTCAGGCATAATTAAAGTAGATGGCTTACTAGTACAATCAGGCTCAAGTGTTATCAAATCCTTAAATGAAAGTATAGCAGTTGAAGCGATTGACCAAGAAGATGCTCAAGGTTATAATAGGATTTGGAACACAAATGGGTCAAATAACAGTTACTGGTTTATCCATAATATTAAAATTGCGGGTGCTACTTCCCGTAATTATTCATATGCAGTGAAGGATAATGATAACGGTGCAACATTAATGGCAGATCTTAAGAAGGTTTGCAACGTAACCTTCGAGAATAATTTCACGAGCGTGGGCAACGGAGGCACGATTAAAGTCAACGGGGTTCAATACAGTTCTCCCACGTCCCAATTTCAGGTCGTGGAAGGCAACACAATAACAGCCGAGGCTGAATATTATTACCACATAAACGGCATTAACTATACTTTCCTTAATTGGAGCGACGGATCGACTTCGCTCAGCCATGCGTTTTCGATTAGTCAGCACGAAGCAATAAAAGCAAATTACAGAGGCAAGCCGACAAACAACGGCGAGTATATCCATTTCGGAACGCAGGTGGGACAACCCATAGTAATATACTGGACGGATAATCCGAATGCGAACGTAACTCAATATCAAATATGGAGAAAAGTAAAGCATAACGGAGTAATGGGTAGCGAACAATTAATTGCAACGGTAAGCAGAGGAACGGGACAATATACCGACCGCGATTACGTATTGACGTCGGGTTACACTGACGACATAATCTACTACGATGTCAGGGGCTATTATTCGGTGGAAGGCACGTATTCCGATCCGGATTACGTATCGGTCTACGGCGCCGAGCCGCTTTATAAGTCGGGTTTATCGGGAAAGCCTGCGGAGTATTCGATCGGCGCATATCCGAATCCGTTTAATCCGGCAACCACAATAAAATATCAATTGCCGGAGAGAGGACACGTGACGATAAAGTTATATGACGTAACGGGCAAAGAGGTAAAGGAGCTGGTAAACGAGATAAGAGATTCGGGATATTATGAAGTAGAGTTGAACGGAAAAGATTTGTCGAGCGGAGTTTATATATGCACGATAAAAGCGAACAAATATAACAAGAGCATAAAACTGATGATGGTAAAATGATAGAGTATGAATGGGTTTGTTGCAGTTATACAGGGGTTCGTGCGCTCAGTGCCGGGCCCCTGTATTCCCTTGTTTCAAATACAAACTCGTCTTTGCTACCCCGCAAAATGCGGGGGAAGCAAACTCTAAAAAAAACTTAGTCTTTGCAAGGAGCGAGCAAAGCGAACGACGAAGCAAACTCATATTAATTTAAGCAGAGATTACTTCGCCCGCTTACAGCGGGACTCGTAATGACAAATAGCGAAAAGAAATCTATACTGCGCCAGCTACTGAAAAAAGCAAACTCTGAAAAGACGACCGTCTTTGCTACCCCGCAAAATGCGGGGGGGGCAAACTCAATTTAAACCGCTGAGCGCGCGAAGAGCGCAAAGAATACAGTCTTTCCGAATCCGCCAACATTAATGAAGATAATATTCCACGCTGTCTTTCTGAACCCGCCATCGGCGGGTGAAGAATCTCGAAAATCTGCAATGCAGATTCTTCGTCGTCCCGCTATCAGCGGGACTCCTCAGAAGGACAGTTACTTCATTAGTTTCACTATATGCTTTTGGTTAAGGCGTCGTATCTTTCCGGATCCGACTAAGTGGTAGTTATGTAATTCGATAACGTTACAGAGGCGAGTCAAATCTCGGGCAAAATTGAATGGCATAAAAAATCCCGCTAAAGCGGGACTTTTTATTAATTCTGTATTTGAAATTTATCAGTCGGAAACGACTTCGATTGCGGGATTGACTTCTCGTTTGAGTAAGTTTTCGATTGCAATCAAAGTGCCTCGTATTGCGCTCGGGCAGCTGCCGCAAGCGCCCTGGTAACGAATTTTGAGCGTATAACCTTCCAATCCTCTTATTTCCAATCCTCCGCCGTCGCCTGCAAGCGCAGGGCGCACGCGCGTATTGATTACGTCGTTAATTTTTTTAAGTAATTCGGTTTCTTCTTCCGAACTGACTTCGGGCAATTCCGATTCCGGCGGAATCAAAGATTTGTCGAAGTTCTTTATGAATTCAACGAGCGGTTTCTGGATTTGTCCCCACGAAGCCGCCGGTTCTTTTTCGATAGTGATGAATTTATCCATATAAAAAACCGAAACTACTCCCGGTATTTCGAATATCCCTTTTGCCAGCGGGTCGTTGGCGGCTTCCTCTTTGCTCTGGAAGCTGCGCGTTTCTTTCTGAAGCAGTTTTTCATTCAATATGAATTTAAGCGCTTGCGGATTCGGCGTTAAATCGACGTCCTGAACCATTAACATTTTTATCTCTCCGTTTTTTATACTAAATAAACGTCCGCAATAGTGCGAAAGTTCTCATTTCATTAACTGCAATCATATGAAAAATCGGACACCTATTCAAGAATTTATCTTCTGTTGTCGACAATCAGAACAAATTCGCCTTTGAGATTACGCGATCTCGCTACGTTCAGCGCCTCTTCGGCTGAGCCTCTTATAAATTCTTCGTCTTTTTGAGTTAAATTATAAGCCAATACAACCGGTTTGGAATTTCCGAAATGCCTTGTTATATCTTCCAGTATTTTAATCAGGCGGTAAGGAGTTTCCATCAGAACTATCAATTCTTTTATTTCTTTCAATCTCATTAAATCGCGGCGGCGCAAATCTTTTTTCGGAGAAATCCACCCGGCGTAGTAGAAACTTTTTAATTCCAGTCCGGCGCCGGCAAGAGCCGCCATAAGCGAACTGCTTCCGGGAACCGGAATTACTTCAATGCCGCGTTTAACCGCCAGTTGA
This sequence comes from Melioribacter sp. Ez-97, assembly GCF_051488665.1. Taxonomy (NCBI): domain Bacteria; kingdom Pseudomonadati; phylum Ignavibacteriota; class Ignavibacteria; order Ignavibacteriales; family Melioribacteraceae; genus Melioribacter; species Melioribacter sp. Ez-97. The sequence continues at coordinate 43,494 of NZ_JBPSEG010000016.1, forward strand.
ACCAGCAACGTTCCGGGATCGGAAAAGAGCGGCGTGCCGCAATCGGATATCAGCGCAGCCGATTTTGAATTCCGGATTTTTTCGATTAACTCGTAAGAAGTTTCATTCTCGTTATGTTCGTTGAGCGCGTAAAGATCTTTTTGAATGTCATAATGCGAAAGGAGACGGCGCGCTTCTTTATATTCTTCGCATATTATAAAATTGCATTCGCGCAGTATTCTCAATGCCCGCAGGGTTATATCCTCGTAATTACCGATTGGAGTGGAAACTATATATAATTTGGGTTTCATTCGTCAACAGGGAAGAAATGGCGGGAAGAAAAAACTTCCCGCCGTAAAATTACGAATTTATTATCTCGTTTAATTTATTCTTCAGCTCCGCTATCGGCGCAATAATTTTTTCGCCTGTGCTTCTTATTTTCAATTCCACATTGCCTTGTTTCAAATTCTTCTCGCCAACGATTAATTGAACGGGCATGCCCAGCAAATCTGCGTCGTTGAATTTGAATCCTGCGCTGGCGTCGGTTCTGTCGTCGAAGAGCACCTCGTAGTCAGCATCCGACAGTTCTTTGTACAATCGCTCGGAAGTTTCCGACACGGTCTGATTTTTCATGTTCAGTCCTATTAAATGAATGTCGAAAGGAGCCAGAGGTTTTTTCCAGATTATTCCGCGTTCGTCGTAGTTTTGTTCGAGGAAACAAGCCAGAACCCGTTCGACTCCGATGCCGTAACTTCCCATTACAACGGGATGTTCTTTACCGTTTTCGTCCAAATAATTCACGCCTAGCGCCTCGGAATATTTTGTTCCGAGTTTGAATATATGACCCAGTTCGATGGCTTTGAAGACTTCGAGTGTGGAATTGCATCGAACGCATTTCTCGCCGCTTTCGACCGTACGCAGATCGAAATATTCTATTTGGGGAACGTCGCGTTTCAGATCTATGCCTCCGATGTGATAATCGTTTTTATTTGCTCCGCTGTATAAATTATTCGCGTCTTTAAGAAGATTATCCGCAATTATTCTGTGTTCAAATCCTACCGGACCGATTGAACCCGCGTCGGCTCCGGTTATATCTTTGAGTTCTTCAGGGTGCGCCGGACGAACGTTTCCGCCGATCGCCGCCTGAAGTTTCGTCTCGTTAACTTCGTCGTTGCCGAGCATTAAAACCAAAACGGGTTTTCCGTCGCAGATGTAAATTCTCGATTTGGCGGTTTCGCGCTCGTCGATTTTCAGAAATTCGCACAGTTCGTCGATCGATTTAACGCCGGGCGTATGAATTTCATAAATTTCCTTCGATTCTTCGTGCCGTTTTGCGGGAGCGGCAATCGATTGAGCCACTTCCACATTTGCAGCGTATCCGCATTTTTCACAATAAGCGACGGTGTCTTCTCCGGCGTCGCTTCTGACCATAAATTCTTCGGATTTGCTTCCGCCCATCGCTCCGCTCGACGCGCCGACGACAAAGTATTTGAGTCCGCACCGGTCGAATATTTTTCTGTATGCTTTGTCGTGCATTTCATACGATTTGTCGAGGTCTTCAAAAGAACGGTCGAGCGAATAGGAATCTTTCATTATAAATTGCCTGCCGCGGATAACTCCGCTGCGGGGACGGGGCTCGTTACGGAATTTCGTCTGAATCTGATACCATATTTGAGGCAGTTCTTTATAAGACGTTACCGCTCCTTTTGCATGCCATGCAACAATTTCTTCGTGAGTGGGCGCAAGTACGTACTCTCTGTTTTTAATATGAAACATAATATCGCCGAAAGCTTCAACTCTGCCGGTCTGTTCCCAGATTTCTTTCGGATTCAGCGCCGGATAATGGAACTCCTGTCCGCCGATTGCATTCATTTCTTCGCGGATAATGTCCATCACTTTTCTTAGCGCTTTGTAGCCGAGAGGCAGCCACGTATAGATTCCGGCGGATAACTGTCTTACAAGTCCCGCGCGTATCATCAAAATATGACTCGGTATAACCGCCTCGGCAGGCGTTTCTTTCAATGTGGGCAAAAACGATTTGCTGAATTTCATTTTATTCCGTTCCTTGTGAAAAACTTAAGTGCAAAGATAAAAAATAAATGGAAATTGGAGTTTAATAATTTTTATAAATCCGTTGATGAAAGAGAGCAAAGAGACTCTATGCGCTGCATTCTTTTATAAGACGGAGGGGACGGTATTTAATCGAGCCGTCGCCAATCGAACCCGTTTATTTCCTTTTCAATTATTATATTAGTAATAAAATAATTACAGAAAGATTGTTATGAATTTCGATCTGGTAATAAACGACCCGAGGCATTACGATCCGGAATATCCTTCTTCGATGATTCCGGTCTCTTTCGAAAGTAAAGGTTCCAGACTGCTGGGGACGTATTTTATTGCGGCAGGCAAAGGACCACATCCGTTAATAATGTTGCTTCACGGATTTCCGGGCAACGAAGTCAATTTCGATCTTGCGCATGTATTCCGAAGACAGGGATTTAATGTCCTCGTTTTTCATTACAGAGGCTGCTGGGGAAGTCAGGGCGATTATTCCTGGGAAAACCTGCCGGACGATCTGGATGCCGCAATAGCTTTCGTCAAATCGAATAAAGACTACGCAAAATTCAGAACAGATACAAGTAAGATAATACTTGCGGGTCACAGCATGGGAGGATTTGCTTCTCTCTATTATTCGGTTTTTCACGATGAAATTAAAAATGTAGTTTCGATGGCGGGATTTAACGCCGGAGCGTTCGGCGAATTATTGAAAATCAATAAGGAAATTTTCGATTACAGCGCGGATAAAATTAAAGATGCGGCTAAGATTGTAAATAATACAAGCGCCGAAAAATTGCTCAACGAGTTGATTTCCAATGCGGACAAATGGAATTTGTTGAAATATTCGAGCAAGTTATCGCAAAAAAGATTATTGATAATAGGCGCAAAATACGACGCTACCGCGCCGCTTGAAATTCATCATCTGCCTTTGATTGCGTCGCTGCAGATGGCGGGCGCCGCAGAACTCGAAGAAATGACTCTCGATTGCGGACATTCGTTTGCGGACAGAAGAATTGAACTGGCGAGAATAATTTCCAACTGGCTTACTAAAGCGAGGTTTTAAAATGCCCAAAAGAATTTCCGATATGACTCCGGAAGAATTTTCCGCCGCCGGCAAACAGGTAATCGAGTGGGCGGAACGTTACTTAAAAAATATTGAAACGTATCGGGTGCTGCCCGACGTCAAACCGGGAGATATTAAAAAACTAATCCCCGGTTCGCCGCCCGAACAGGGCGAAGAATTTGAAAAAATTCTTGAAGACGTCGATCGAATTGTTATGCCCGGAATTACGCACTGGCAGCATCCCAAATTCATGGCGTATTTTGCTTCGACGGCAAGCGCGCCCGGAATTCTTGCGGATATCGTAAGTTCCACATTCAATTCGAACGGCATGGTCTGGAAATCTTCTCCTTCTTTGACCGAAGTGGAAGCCAAGACGCTCGAATGGTATCGTTCGATGCTCGGTTTGCCCGACAATTTTAAAGGGATAATTTACGATACGGCTTCGATTAGTTCTTTTCACGGTATTGCCGCGGCGCGGGATTATAAATTTCCCGAATCGAGAACGAAAGGAATGAGTTCGCTGCCGCCTCTCGGATTATACTGTTCAGAACAGGCGCATTCTTCGATAGAAAAAGCCGCAATAGCTCTCGGCGTCGGAATTGAAGGCGTTCGTAAAATCAAAGTCGATTCCGAATTCAGAATGATTCCGGCGGAACTTGAAAAAGCGATTAATGAAGATATCGGGAAGGGGATTGAGCCTTTTTGCGTCGTTGCCACAATCGGAACGACTTCGACAACGAGCGTCGATCCGGTCGACGAAATAAGTTCGATTTGCCGTAAGCGCGATTTGTGGCTCCATGTCGACGCCGCTTATGCCGGTGTAACAGCCATGCTGCCCGAAATGAAGAAGCATTTTAAAGGAATCGAAAACGCCGATTCGATTGTGTCGAATCCTCATAAATGGCTTTTCGTTCCGATAGACCTGAGCGTGTTTTATACAAAACGTCCCGAAATATTGAAAAGGGCGTTTTCACTTGTGCCGGAATATCTCAAAACCGAAGTCGATGACGAAGTTGAAAATCTGATGGATTACGGAATACAGCTGGGCAGACGATTCCGCGCTCTTAAACTCTGGTTCGTAATCAGATATTTCGGCGTCGAAGGATTGAAGGAAATTTTGAGAAAGCATATTCGTCTGGCTCAATCTTTTGCCGACTGGATAAGAGAGTCGCCCGGATTCGAATTGCTGGCGCCATCTCCGTTCAGTACCGTTTGTTTCAGAGCGGTTCCATCCGGCTTAAAAGAAGATGAATTGAATAAATTCAACAAACTTTTACTGGAGAGAATAAATTCCACCGGCGAATTATTTCTTACCCACACGGTTTTGAACGACAAATTCACAATACGACTCGTAGTTTCGGGAATCCGTCAGGAAGAAAGGCACGTCGATGAGGCGCGCAATATTATCAAGAGGGAATACGAAAGACTTCTAAATAGTCAGTGATTGTCAAAATCCTGATGCAGATTGTCTTTCAATTCGAGATATTCGCCGAACTTACGCAATACTTCCCACGAGTAGATACCGTAATCGTATCCGTCTTTCCATTTTAATTGAATTGCGTAATTACCGACAGGCGTAATGCTTTCGATTTCGTACATGCCGGGTTTTTCCGGTCCTTTGGGAGGAGGAGCGTAATGTTTCCATAAAATCGTTTCGCCTTTATTTCCGGCGTCGGGCGATTCGTCTCTCAAAAATTTCAAAGGGTATTTGTAAACTTTTCCGTCGTCCCACTCGATTTCCAGATAATCCTGTTTATGCAGTTCTATTTTTAACGGTCTCATTTTATCCGATATTTGTTTGCAACAAAAATATATTATTAAATCGAAATATAAAATTGAGGGAGCGATATGCGGATATAAAACCGTCTTTGTTTGGAGTTTGGTAAAAAGCATTATGAAAGATTAAACGAATTATATTTGACGTTTCGGGAAAAGTTTGCTATTATTCGCCCGATAGTTATACCCGCTTGGATTGCCGACAGATATTAAAATGAATTACATGGAAACAGTATTATTCTTGATAGCGTTGATAATTGCCGTTAAAATTGCAAACGGAATTGTCAAGCCGGGCGAACCGGACCCCTTCCGCGATTACGACAACGATTAAACATTTCGAGGCTGCTCTCCGGAACCGTTTATTGCCATTTCAATGTAGAACATTGAGTGAACAGACTTATACTTATGGCTGCCAGGAACTGCCGCAATTTATGACAATTAAGATTTACTTTTAAAAATGATGTCATTATTTTAACTAATATTATTGAAATGTTAGGGCTAATAAATAGGCGGGAAATAAAAATGCCCCCTGTTAAGTACAAGGGGCAAACTTATGAAGCAAAGCTTCCTACGGAATCATCCTTATTGTGATTTGCTTCGCTGTAAATATCGTAAAAAATGATTTAAAAAAATAGAGGGAACAATGAAAAAAGTATTGGGACTCGATATCGGCACAAATTCAATCGGAGCCGCTTTGCTGAATTTGCCGGAGCATTTTGAGGATTATGGCAAAGAAGGAAGTATTGAATGGTGTACAAGCAGAATTATTCCAACGGAGGCTGACTATCTTCAGAAATTTGAAGAGGGCGCTCCTGTTGTAACAAAAGCCGCCGCACGCAGACAAAAAAGAGGAAGCAGAAGATTAAAACACCGTTACAAGTTAAGAAGAACCAAGTTGATTAGGTTATTTAAAATAATGAATTGGCTGCCGGAAGATTTTCCGCTTGATAATACAAAAAAAATAAAAGAAATAATTAGGGAACAAGGGGCATTTGTCTTTCGAATAAGCGATTATGCCCCGATTTCCGATGACAGTTATCGTGAATTTTATAAAAGTTTCGGCTACAAAGAAGAAGAACTAAATGAAATAATTGAAGAAATAAACTACAGATATACGCATAAAGGTAAAAAGAGAAATAATGATATTAAACTGTTGCCCGAAGATTGGGTCGTGTATTATCTAAGAAAAAAAGGATTGTCAAAAAAACTTACAAAAGATGAAATTGTTAGAATACTGTACTTATTTAATCAAAGGAGAGGATTTAAGAGCGGCAGGAAAGACTTGGAGGATTCATCGCTTATCGATCGCTCGGAATTCAAACAAAGATTAATTATAGAGGACAAAGGCGACTTTTGTGAATTCAAAGTTAAAGACGAATTTAAAAAAGATAAGTGTGAAATAAAATTTGTTTCGATAACTAAAGTAAGCAGAATCGAGGAGACGAGCGAAACAGGAAGAAAAGGACTGAAAAAATTTAAGATATATCTCGAAGATAAATCTATTATGCCCTATGAAGTAGAAAGAAAAGAAAAGCCTCAATGGGAGGGAAACGAATTTGCCTTTATAGTAACGCAGAAAATTGAAAACGGAAAATTTAAGCAAAATACTCCGCAACAACCTACGGAAAACGACTGGGCTTTGTGCACTACGGCTCTCGATAATAAAATATCATCCAAGCATCCGGGAGAATTCTTTTTTGACGAACTGGTCAACGCGCACAGAGAAGGCAAAGATTATAAGATTCGTCAATATCCCGTGTACCGTTGGCGATATGAAAAAGAATTGGAGGCTATCTGGAACAAACAGTGCGAACTCAACGAAGAATTGAGAAAATTGAATAACAATAAAGACCTGATTAAAAAAATAATTGAGAGCTTTTATCCGACACAGTCAAAGTACAATTTGCATAAAGCTAAAGAACTTATTTCTAAAGATTTGTTTCATATTATAAGTAAAGATATTATCTATTTCCAAAGGGAATTAAAGTCGCAAAAAAATCTTATTGGAGAATGTCAATATGAAAAAAGAAAAGGAATAGACGGCGAAACCTACGGATTAAAATGTATTCCTAAATCGTCTCCGGTATTCCAGGAATTTCGCATTTGGCAGGATATTCATAATATAAGATTAATAAGAAAAGAATATACGGACGAAAAAGGCAGAAGAGTTCTGGAAGTGGACGAAACAAAATCGTACATAAAAGACAATGTAAAAGAGAAATTGTTTGATTTGATGAATAATAAAGAAAATGTTACGGAAAAAGACTTGCTGTTGGTCATTAATGAGTGTAACGAATCCAAACCCATAAAGATTGATAGAAAATCTAAAGAATATTCGCATTATATAAACCTTTTCAGAAACAGAGATATATTAAAAGGCAACGAGACAAAACATCGTTACAAAAAACTCTTTAAAAACCTAGAATTTGACGGGAATTATAAAATAGAAGACGAAACGTTGCTATTCAAGTTGTGGCATGCGGATTATTCGCATGATTTAGCCGATAAAGAAAAAGTAAGAAAAGGCATATTGAGTTCCCTCGGATGGTCTTTATCGGATAACAAAGGTAATTACGTCCGAAATGATAATTACGAAACTTTTAAATTATCTTCAGATGAAGCCCAAAAATTAGCGGAGGCTCTTTCTAAATTACCTGCTTTAAAAAAAGAATACGGTTCATATTCCGCATTGGCAGTTCGTAAAATGTTGATGTTTATGCGTGTCGGCAAATACTGGAGTCATCCTCAATCTATTGTTAATCGGCTAAAAGAAGAAAGCGCAAAAGAAGTAAAACTTAAAATAAAAAAAGAGAAGGAAGGATTTTTACATTCGATAGAGAGCGCGTTGGATACGGCCGATCATATATTAGAAAGATTAAGAACGGTAAATTTTAGCGAAAATAAAATCCAAAGTGTATCCGACGAAGCAATCCCGAAACAAATATTAAAAAGTTTTATTAAGAAAAAATCGTTCGAAGAGCTTATTAAGGGTTTGAACACTTATCAGGCGGCTTATTTGTTATACGGCAGACATTCGGAAAAAGAAGAAATTCGATGCGACTCTCTAAAAGAATATGGAAAGGCGGTACAAAAAATGCTTAAACCGGGCGAGTTGCGCAATCCTTTGGTAGAATCGGTAATGCGCGAAACATGTTCGTTGGTAAAAGAAGTGTGGGATAAATACGGTAGGATAGACGAAATTCATGTGGAACTGGGCAGAGAACTAAAAAATAATTCTAAACAGCGCGAATTAATAAGCAAAGCGCAAAAAAATAATTTTGACGAAAAATTAAAAGCAAAAAAAATATTAACCGAGCTGCTTAACGAAACAGCGTTTGAACATTATGACGAAGAAGGCAATAAAATTATTTCGGGATTTACGGTAAAACCGAATCCTGACAATCCGAAAGACATCGAACGCTTCCGTTTGTGGAAAGACCAGGCTTCTGTTAATGAACAAGACTGGAACGGCAAAGTTAAATCCGAAAAAATACCTACCGAACAACAATTGAAAAAATATATTCTTTGGCTGAATCAAAATTGTCGTTCTCCTTATACGGGTAAAATAATTCCTCTTAGCAAACTTTTCGACGGAAACGAATATGAAATTGAGCACATTATTCCCCGTTCAAAAATGAAAAACGACGCAATGAGCAATTTGATTATTGCGGAACGTATTGTCAACAAGGCAAAAGGAAATGAACTTGCCGCAAACTTTATAAGCGCCAGTAACGGTTATTGTTCTTACGAAGGAAAAGATATTAAGATTTTTACCTACGATGAATATAAGCATTTTGTAGACGATACATTTAAAAACAATCGCGCTAAAAGAAAAAATCTGCTGGCGACTGAAGTTCCCGATGATTTTATCGAAAGACAAATAAACGACACTCGTTATATCGGGAAAAAATTAGGGGAGCTCTTACGTCCTGTTTTGGCAGACTCAAATAATATGATTTTTACGGTCGGCTCCATTACTTCGGAGCTTAAAGATAATTGGGGATTGAACGACGTATGGAAAAAATTGTTAAAACCGAGATTTGAAAGATTGGAAAAAATACTTGGGCAAAAATTAATCTATGAATATGAAGACGAATACGGAAATAAAAAATTCGGTTTTAAATTAAGCGTTAATGAAAAATTAGAAAAAAACGGCATAAAACGTCTGGATCACAGACATCATGCTTTGGACGCAATAGTAATAGCCGCCACAACCCGGGAGCATATTCGTTATTTAAACACGCTTAATGCCTCTGATACAAATGAAGAAATCAGAAAATACAGATTGACCTTATGCAAAAGAAAAATAAGAGATTTTAAACCGCCGTGGAATAATTTTGCCCGGGACGTAAAAGATTCGCTCGAATCATGCGTGATTTCATTTAAAGAAAACACTCCGATTGTTACAAAACCTTATAACAAATATGAGAAATGGGAAATAAAAAACGGAAAACCCGTAAAAATAAAAGAAAAACAAATAAAAGACGGAAACGGAAGATGGCTGGCTGTGCGAAAATCAATGTTTAAAGAACCTCAAGGTATTATATGGATAAAAGAAAAACGGAACGTGTCTGTTTTGGAAGCTTTCAAAGTTCAAATAGAAAGAATGAAAGTTGAACGCGATCCTGAAAAAAGAAGATTAGCCGGTTATGTATATGATAGATTGGCGCGGGGATTAATTAAAAATATCATTGATAAAATTGGCGGCGATATAGAAGATTCGGGAAGACTTTTGACAGAGGTTAAAAAATACTTGAAGAAGAACTCTAAAAAGGTTGACACCGGCAAGATTAAAAAGAACGGGAAAAATGAATATAAAACTGTATACATACTAGATAATTATGAATTTGAGAATATTGAAATTGCTGAATTTGTTGAATATGCCGCTAAAAGAGTATCGCTGGATAAATCATTCACCCATGACAAAATAAATAAAATTCCATATGCTAAAGAGGGAAAATCGCCTTTAGCCGATTTATTGCACGAACACCTCTCTCGTTATAATGACAACGCTACAGAGGCTTTCTCCGGAGAAGGGTTAGAAGCTTTAACAAAGAAGGCGGGCAAGAGAATTGAAAAAGTAACTATTTATGAAAAGAAATCTCCCGACGATAAATTCGGAAATAAATACGTGGAAGTTGATAAGGGAGCTATAGCCTATTTTATTATTTACGAAAACGAAATGACAAAAGAACGTCCTGAAATGTATTCGTTGGCAACTCACAAGGCAATAGAAAGATTGATTGAAGGAAAATCAATCGCGGAGATAAAAGAGGGATTTAAAACTATTATTCTGTCTCCAAATGATTTGGTTTACGTCCCTACTGAAGAGGAGCAAGACAAAATTAAAGCAAACCATCCTTCGCCTATAGACTGGGATAACAAGAAGAAAATTTCTGAAAGAATTTACAGAATGGTAAGCAGTTCAAAAAGCGTCTGTCAATTCATTCAGCATCGTATTGCAAGCGCTATTATACCTTCTAATCCGAAAGAAAAAATAAAAGGAGAAATTGATTGGCATGATAAATCGCCCAAAACAATGGACGGTAAATTTAATATTGCGGATTGTTGCATAAAAATCCAGGTCGACAGATTGGGTAATATAAAACCATTAATGTGAGTCAGAAAATGATAAAAAGAACGTTATATATTGGCAATCCGGCATATCTTTCAATGAAGAATAATCAGTTAACGATAAGATATAAAGAAAATTTAGAGGAAAGCGAAAGCAAAAATTACGGAACCGCAGCTGCTTCCGATATAGATAACGGGTGGCTCGAAAAGCGAATGAAGGCGGCGGATTCCTTTTCTCGTACAATCCCCATAGAGGATATAGGCATTATTGTGCTTGATCACCGTCAAATTACTTTAACTCACGGGTTGCTCGATTCTCTTTTGGAAAACAACGCCGCCATTGTAACCTGTAATAAGTCCCATATGCCCAGCGGTTTGTTTATGCCGCTGGAAGGAAATAACGAACAAACAAAGATAATCAAAGCGCAAATTGAATCGTCTCTTCCTCTTAAAAAGCAACTCTGGGCTCAGACAATAGCGGCAAAAATCCGCAATCAAGCTGTGATACTGAAAAAGAGAAACGTCAAAATTAATAATATGATTACATGGTCTAAAAAAGTAAGATCCGGCGATCCCGATAATTACGAGGGGAGAGCGGCTGCTTACTACTGGAAAAACTTTTTCCCGATGATACCGGATTTTATAAGAGACCGATACGGTGAGCCTCCGAATAATTTGCTTAACTATGGTTATGCAATTCTTCGCGCCATTATAGCCAGGGCTGTTGTGGGATCGGGTATGCTGCCGACTTTAGGAATTCATCACTCCAATAAATATAACGCATATTGTTTGGCCGACGATGTTATGGAGCCTTTCAGACCGTTCGTCGACAATGTGGTTTATTCGATTGTGAGTAACGGCGAAAATTTTTATGAATTGGATAGCTCAATAAAAAAGCAATTGCTGGATATCGGAACTTTGGATGTAATTATCGGAGGAAAAAGAAGCCCGCTTATGATTGCGGCGCAGAGAACTTCCTCTTCTCTAGCGCGTTGTTTTGAAGGAAAGGCTAGAAAGATTGCTTATCCCGAACTTGAAATATAATTCTTTAATAAAAATCGGAGGATATGAACAAAGCAAAAACGCATATGATTTATTACAGAACCCTCGCTGTATTAATGGGGGGCAGTTAATGAGATTTAACGAATACAGAGTCATGTGGATTCTTGTTTTTTTTGATTTGCCCACTGAAACCGCGCCCGAAAAGAAAGCATACGCCAGATTCAGAAAGGAATTGTTGAAAGACGGATTTACGATGTTTCAATTTTCGATCTATATTCGCCATTGTCCCAGCAGGGAAAATATGAATGTTCATATTAAACGTATTAAAAAGATACTTCCGCCCAAAGGACATGTGGGAATACTTAAAATTACGGACAAACAATTCGGAATGATGGAAATATTTTATGGGAAAAAGAAAGAAAGCGGTTTTGTGGAACCTCATCAGCTCGAATTGTTTTAAAAAAGCCCTCTCTTTTTGTAAATGGAGAGGGCTTAATGACATTCCTGTTTCCCGTCTGATTTTTTTAATCCTAAAATCATGCTAACTCATTGAATAACAACGAGTTAGCTCGGGGTACCTTGGTTTTAATATGTCAAAGAAAAAATTTGAAAGCAAATCACAACCAATAATATGATCATTGAAACGATAATTACTTGGTTTTAATATGTCAAAGAAAAAATTTGAAAGCAAATCACAACTCAAAACTGTATCTGGCGCATTGACGGAGTCTTGGTTTTAATATGTCAAAGAAAAAATTTGAAAGCAAATCACAACGACCTTTGGTCATCCATAGATAATCAGCCCCTTGGTTTTAATATGTCAAAGAAAAAATTTGAAAGCAAATCACAACAAGCGGCAGCACTTGATAAGCAAGACCTTGGTTTTAATATGTCAAAGAAAAAATTTGAAAGCAAATCACAACTAAATACAGAAAGCCCGTTGCATATTGGTTCTTGGTTTTAATATGTCAAAGAAAAAATTTGAAAGCAAATCACAACATAACCTTTCGAATACCTGTCTTTATCTTTCTTGGTTTTAATATGTCAAAGAAAAAATTTGAAAGCAAATCACAACGCGCTCCAAAAACTTTTCCATTCCGGATTTCTTGGTTTTAATATGTCAAAGAAAAAATTTGAAAGCAAATCACAACCGTCTCTTGATTTTTGTGCATCAGTTTTGCTTGGTTTTAATATGTCAAAGAAAAAATTTGAAAGCAAATCACAACTATATTTACAATAGAAATTTTAACAACAAACTTGGTTTTAATATGTCAAAGAAAAAATTTGAAAGCAAATCACAACTTGAGTAATATTCTTTTATGAAGCATAGACTTGGTTTTAATATGTCAAAGAAAAAATTTGAAAGCAAATCACAACTTGCCGATTCTATTGCTTCGAGTCTTGTT
>NZ_JBPSEG010000017.1:0-52611 GCF_051488665.1 Melioribacter sp. Ez-97
GATAAAAAAATATTGCTCGGCTCAAAAAATTGTTGTATTTTTAAAGCCTAATTGATTTTAATTGTTAACCCTGCTCCTTAATTACATGAATTAAGGGGCCATAAAAGTCCAAAGGGAGGTGAAAAGATGCGTATACGAACATACGAAAGTGTGGTTGTGCTTAATGCCGCACTCGAAGATGATCAAATCGAATCTATTCTAAAACGTATCGAAGAAATCATCACTTCAAACGGTGGCGAAGTACTCGATATCGACAAATGGGGCAGAAAACGCCTCGCATATCCAATCCAAAAAGCCAAAAGCGGTTATTATGCCATTTTCCGTTTTAAAGCTCCTACTGAATTAATTAAGGAACTCGAGCGTAATTATCGCTTGGACGAAAATATTATTCGTTTCCTTACTATTTTACTCGATAAGTTTGCTCTAGAAGCAATTGCAAAGAAAAAAGAGTCTGCAGAGAACGAAAACTCCGGCGACTCCGAAACTAATAATGAAAGCAAAGAATAAAAAACAAGTTAAGTATGGAGGTTACGATGGCTGAATTAAAGATGCCAGAAATTAACAGTGTAATTGTTGCAGGAAATTTAACCAAGGATCCTGTGTTCAGACAAACATCCAACAATACTCCCGTTGTTAATTTTCACATAGCTGCAAACAGAAGATACAAAGACAGCAGCAACCAATGGCAGGAAGATGTTTGTTACGTTGGCGTGGTTGCCTGGAACAAACTGGCAGACAGTTGCAGAGACAGATTGAAAAAAGGAAGCGCCGTTTTAATCGACGGCGAATTGCAGAGCAGAACTTTTAAAACGGAAGACGGCCGTAACAGAACCATCGTCGAAATCAAAGCAAAGAGAATTCAATTCCTTAATAAATTCAACAAGGCTCAGAACAACGGCGAAGATACATCTGACAACGACAGCATTGTTGACGACAACGACGATTCCAGCTTTGAAGACAATTCTTTCGACAAATTCTTAACCGATGAAGAATCGGATTTAATCAACGGAGAAGAAAATTAGGAGTTACTAATTAGAAAATGAAAACTACAAAAAGAGTAAAACGCGTAATTGAAGGATACATCGATTATAAAGATTCCAAACAGCTCCAGAAGTTCCTGACCGACCAGGGAAAGATTATTCCCCGCCGTATTACCGGTCTCAGCGCAAAACAACACAGAGAATTGGTCAGAGCTATCAAAAGAGCGCGACATCTTGCTATTTTACCATTCGTATCCGAAGCTGTTAAGTAAAGGAGATAATGATGAAAGTTATACTTAGAAAAAATTTCAGTCAGTTGGGCAATGTGGGCGAAATAGTTAATGTGAAAGACGGATATGCCCGCAATTATCTGATTCCTCGTCAGATTGCTTATCAGGCAACCAAAGGCAATATAAGAGCTCTCGAAGAAGAGAAAAAACAAATTCTCAAAAGAGAAGCCAAGGAATTGGAAAGCGCCCAGGCGCTGGCTGCCGAATTGGAAAAAGTATCCATTTCTATTCCTGTAAAAGTCGGAGAAGAAGAAAAAATATTCGGTTCGGTAACTACTCAAATGATCGCCGACGCCCTTAAAGAAAAGGGTTTCGACCTCGACAAACGAAAAATCGAAATAACCGAGCCGATTAAAGCTTTAGGCATTTACAGCGTTTCAATTAAACTGCATCCCAGCGTTACCGCAACAGTAAAAACCTGGGTAGTAAGAGAATAGTTTTGGTGAGCCGGCTTTTTAGCCGGCTTTCTATATTTTGTTCGTTAAATAAAATTAATTCATCAACTAATTTAAGATCTCGTGATGAAAGAAATAAGATTTAGACTGTTCCTAGTAATCGGCGCTATTGCTCTTTCGCTCTATCTCCTCTACCCTACTTACCAGGATTATAAAAACAACGTCGACGTTTCCGAAAAACTGGTTCACATGGAAGATAGCCTTAAGAAGAGCGCCCCGAATTTAACCCCAACTGAAATAAGAGAATTAATTACATCAAAAAAAGACAGTATACTTGCCAACACTCCGGAATTCCGCTCGGCGCGCGAAAAAAGAATTAAATTGGGTCTCGATCTTCAGGGCGGTATGTATCTCGTCATGGAAGTGAACACCGCCAAACTGCTCGAAAGACTTGCAAAAGACCCCGACGAACAATTCTTTGAAATTCTCAAACAGGCGGAAGCCGAGTCCCAGCTTTCAGATGAAAACGTGGTGACGATTCTGGCAAGATTAATGCAGGAAAAGAATATTCGTCTGAGCCGCTATTTCGGCACGATTCGAGAAGACGATTCGCAAATTATCAGTCGTCTCCAGGAACAGGAATCTGACGCCGTTACCAGAGCCATAGAAATTATTCGCAACAGAGTCGACCAGTACGGAGTTTCAGAGCCCAACATTCAGAAACAGGGTTCCAGAAGGATAGTTATCGAATTGCCCGGAGTAGCAAGAGAAGAAGAGGCAAAGAGACTTTTGCAGGGCAGAGCCTTGCTCGAATTCAAACTCGTAAAAGATGCTGACTTTGCTATTCCTATTATGAACAGAATCGACGAAGCGCTCGCAAAATCACTTGGCGTCGATTCCGTACAAACTGCCAGTACCGATACTACCAAACAGTTAACCGAAGAAGAATTTGCAAAACAGCATCCCTTCTTTGCCGTCGCCCGTTTGGCAGACCCTCAAGGGAGAATACCCGACGCTTACGTAAAAGAAAGCGATAAGCCCAAATTGAATGCGTATCTCCAACGCGAAGAAGTTAAAAAAGTAATGCCCGACAACGTAGAATTTCTCTTCGACGCCAAACCGATTGTAGGCGACGACGGCGAGAAATATTATCGTATGTATATGGTAAACAAAACTCCCGAATTAACCGGCGGAGTTATTGTTGACGCGCAGGCAAATATCGATCCTACCACTTCGGCTCCGGTTGTTTCGATGCAAATGAACGCCGAAGGAGCCCGCGAGTGGGCAAGAATTACCGGTTCGAATATCGGTAAAAGATGCGCAATCGTATTGGACGGAGTGGTCTATTCGGCTCCGGTCATCCAGAGCAAGATTCCTTCGGGTAATTCTCAAATAAGCGGCATCCCGAATCTGGACGAAGCTAAATTGCTCGAAATCGTATTGAAAGCAGGCGCTTTGCCGGCGCCGGTGGAAATAATCGAGCAGAGAACAGTTGGACCGTCTTTGGGTCAGGACTCGATTCGACAGGGTTTCAATTCATTATGGTTAGGTTATACGCTCGTTGCAATTTTTATGATATTCTATTACAGAAAAGCCGGTACGCTGGCTGATATCGGATTGATAGTGACAGTATTGTTAATACTCGGCGTTCTGGCAGGCTTCCAGGCAACGCTTACTCTGCCGGGTATCGCAGGTATAGTTTTAACGATGGGTATGGCGGTCGACGCAAATGTGATTATCTACGAGAGAATCCGGGAAGAATTGAATACGGGCAAAACCGCGCGAGCCGCGGTTGACGCAGGCTACAGAAATTCTTTCTCGGCCATTATCGACTCGAATATCACTACTTTCTTTACCGGCATTATTCTATACCAGTTCGGCAGCGGACCCATTCAAGGTTTTGCGCTTACGTTAATGATAGGTATTCTGACTAGTTTGTTCTCGGCTTTGATTGTTGTGCGCATGATGTTCGATTACATGTTAAACAAAGGACAAAAAATCAATATTGGTTAATTGAGGAGAGGTCAAATAGATGCGACTATTCGAGAATTTAAATATCAACTTCATGTCAAAACGGACAACCTATTTCATTGTTTCTTCCGTTATATTGTTGTTCGGATTAATCAGTATTCTTGTAAGAGGATTACAATTTGGTATTGACTTCAAAGGCGGCACAGAAGTAGCGTTGGAATTCAGCAAACCGATCGACATTGCGGAAGTGAGGAATGCGGTTGAAAACATAGGATTAGGCAACGTTGAAGTAAAAACATTCGGCGGTTCATTGGGAATCTTGTTGAGAACCGAATTGCAGCAATTACCGCCCGAAGTAATTCCAACCGTTAAAAACAAAATAGTGTCTTTGATTCAAAAAGCCGCTCCCGCAGCGGAAATCAGAATGATTGATTCTACGGCTACAGCATTGACATTCGATTTTTCGGATCCGCAAACAGCAGATGTGGTTTATGACAAATTATTCGAAGCAGGATTCCAAACGGCAAAAGCATCGGCCGAACCGGAAAACACTGCTGTGGTTGTAAGACTCGGCATTGCCGATTGGATAAAAGAAAATCTTTCGGAACATTTTGCCGACAATCCGTTTAATGTATTGAAAGAAGACAAGGTGGGTCCCAAAATCGGTCAGGAACTAAAAACCGACGCGATTATTGCAGTAATGCTATCGCTGCTTGTAATTCTAATTTATCTCGGTTTCAGGTTTAAATTTGTATTTGCACTCGGCGCCGTTATAGCTCTGTTCCACGACGTTCTGATTACGCTCGGTCTCTTTGCTGCGCTTTATGGATTAATACCCGGATTAAACCTGGAAATATCTGTTAGCGTTGTAGCGGCGTTTTTGACGCTTGTGGGTTATTCCATCAACGATACGGTTATTGTTTTTGACAGAGTTAGAGAAGAAATAAAAATTCATAAATCTTTACCGCTAATCGAAAACATCAACAGCGCCATCAATAAAACGCTAAGCCGTACGTTAATCACTGTTTTTACAACCTTGCTAACAATAGTAGTGTTGCTGATATTTGGAGGCGAAGTGTTAAGAGGTTTCGCTTTCGCCCTTCTGCTTGGTATGATTACTGGTACTTATTCGTCTATATTTGTGGCGAGCGCATTTGTACTGGAAACCGTAAACAGATCAGATAAAAAAGTTGAATTCTGACAACTAATTTTAATCATTAAGCCGCTCAATCGAGCGGCTTTTTTATTTTAAAACTTTGGCAACTATGTAGGTTAAGTCGTCGCTCTGCTCGGCGCCTTTAACGTGCTCGTCGATACTTCTTTTAATAATCTTCATTGCCTCGTACGGCGATTCGTCCTTCAAACGGCAAACGAGCTCTTCGAATCTTTCGTCCGTATATTCTTTGCTATCCTTATCCATTGCCTCCGTTATTCCGTCCGTATATAAAACGAGGAAATCCCCTTTTTGCAGTTTTACCGTTTCAGATTCGTAAGGAATTTCTGTGGGCAGGAATCCGATTATCATGCCCCCTTTTTTTAGTTTGGTTATCTTTCCGTCTCGAACCAGAAAAGGAGGATTATGCCCGGCATTGACATAAGTTAATTCTTTCGATTCTGTATTAAACACCGACCAGAAGAAAGTAACATAATTCCCCATAGTCGTATTTTCCGCAATCAGGTCGTTGATTAGATTAGTCGCTTCGTCGAGCGGCAATTTCATTTTACAAATTGTCTTGAGAAACGCCTGAAGATTCGCCATCAGCAGCGACGCGGGAACCCCTTTGCCCGAAACGTCGGCAATTGCAATCAGCACGTTAGACTCGTCGAGTTGAATAATATCGTAATAATCTCCGCCTACTATTTTTGCCGATTCGTTATAAGCTTCTATTTCGATTGTATCGAATTTGGGGATTGATTTTGGCAGCAGATTTTTTTGAATGGTTCTTGCGGTCTCCAGGTCTTTTTCCATTCTTTGCTTTTCCAGCGCCGTTTCGAAAAGCAATGCGTTTTCGATCGATATTATCGCAATGCTTCCAAGCGAAAGAATAAATTCAATATCCGTCTGTTCATAACTCTTGCGGTTCTTCCTTTCGCCCAGCATAATCAAGCCTTTGGTTTCGCCTTTGATTTGCATCGGCACGATCAGTTCAACTCCCAGATCACTCAAATGCCGCAGCTCGTCGGTAAATTGCCGTCCTGTAATTACATTTTTTATTTTGCCGGCGTCGCAATTATCGAGAAACAGAGCAATTTTGTTTTGGTCGAATTTCGTTTCGAGTATCCGGTATTTTTCCCCGCTGCAAATTACAATAGCAAATTCCGAAACGGTCATTTGACCGATTAATGAAAAAGCCAGCAGCTTGCCGATTGTTTCGATTTTCAGAAGTCCGCTGAATTCTTTACTCAGGTCGAAGAGCGAACTCAATTGATTGACTTTAGAATCGAGCTCCCGGTTGACTCTTTTTAATTCTTCCACAGTAAGAGAATTCTCAATAGCAGTCGCCCCGATATTGATAATTGTGCTTAAAAATTCGAGGTCGGTTTTGTCGTACTCGGCGCCGGTTAATTTTTTACCGAGGAAAATAACGCCGATTGCGCCTGAGGAAGAATTGATTTCTTTTCTGATTGCAAACTGGCAGGACTGAATAAAGTCATCAAGCGCTTCCTTGTTTGTATTTAAATCTTCCGGAATTTTCGGGTTTTTAAGAAATCCTTTCGAAAGATTCAGAAAAGGCTTTCCCGCTCTGTCGAAAAGCACGATCAAACCTTTGGTGGTATGGAATTTCCCCATACAGGTAAGAAGAATATTGTTCAGGATGAAATTGATATCGAGGCTGGAATTGATAAGATTGCTGAAATCGACCAGAGCCGACAGATTTCGCAACAGTCCGATATTATCGGTTTTATCCATCAGGCGTTCTTAAGATATTTGACTAACGTTACCCGATTCTTGTTTTTCTTTTCCACCGAATAACTTACTTCGTCCATCAATTTTTTCATCAGGTAGATTCCGAGTCCGCCGACTTTTTTCTGTTTGTAAAATTCCCGTACGTCGGGAACCGGAATCAGTTTCGGATCGAAACCTTTGCCTTCATCGGTAATTGCAATCGTAAATTTATCATCATTAAACTTAATGTCGATATCGATAATACCGTCCGGCGAAAACTCATAGGCATGTTTAATAATGTTTGTGCACGCCTCGTCGACAGCGAGTATAATCTGTTCTATATCGTCTTCGCCGAAGCCGCATTCCAAAGCGGTACTTTTCACAAAGTTTCTGACTTTTGCCAGATTCTCGGTTCCGCTGTTTATTTTAAGTTGTTTATGCAATCTGTAATTTTTCAAGATTTACCCGGCTCGTTAAACTTTTGGATAGCTTCGTTTTCGTCTTTATAGAATTCGTAAAGGAGGGGAAAACCGAGCAGATCGAAAATATTGTAAACGTTTTCCTTCAAGTTGGCAAATTTAATATCGCCGTTATTTTCTCTCATGGTTTCAACGTAAGCCATAAAAACGCCGAGTCCCGCGCTGCTGATGTAATTGAGTTGATTGAAATTGACGACAACTTTGAATTTATTTTCCCGAATCAATTTGTTGAATATATTTTCAAGTTCAGGAGCCGTATGAGCGTCCAGATATCCTTTTAATTCAACAATACTAACTGTACCGGCGTCCCTCAAGCCGACATTAAAATCTGCCATTTATATTTCTCCGTTTTAATAATTTTTATGAACTCCATCTTATGATTACAAGAGTTATATCGTCGTGTTGAGTATGGTCTTTCGAAAACAAAGTAATTTCTTTAACAATTTCGTTTGCAATTCCGTCGAGATTTTTTCCGCAGTTCGAAGCGACAATTTTTTCAAAACGTTCGTAACCGAAATCCTCGTTCATGGAATTTTTAGCTTCCGGAATTCCGTCGGAATAAATTACAAAAACGTCTCCATCTTTCAAATTAATTTGCAACTCTTCGAGAGAATTTTCAAATTTTTCCGAGTAGTCGAGCCCCAATCCGATTCCTTTCGGCAGCAGTCTGGATATTTTACCGCCGCAGCAATAGATAATCGGCGTGTGCCCCGCCCTTGCGATTTTGACGACTCCGTTTTTATAATCGAGTATCCCGTAAACGGCTGTAACAAAGTTTTTTTTGTCCAGACTGTCTTTTAGAATTTCATTGGCTTTAACCAGCAGCTCGGTGGGCGAATTGACAATTTTGGCAAGCGATTCGAAAATTCCTTTCAGTTCAGCCATAATAAACGCCGCGGAGATTCCTTTGCCGGAGACGTCGGCGACGATAAAACCGAGCCTGTTGTCTGACAGCTCGAAGAAATCATAATAATCGCCCCCGACTTCGAATGCGGGAATAAAAAGAGCGGAAAGCTCGTAATGGTCGGAGACCGGAAAATTCACAGGCAATATTTTGCGTTGAACGTCTCTTGCGACATCGAGTTCTTTCTCAAGACGTTCTTTTTCGATCGATTCGGCTATCAGCTTAGCGTTTTCCAGCGCCACGGAAGCATAGTCGGCGTATGTCTGTAAAGTGTTCTTTTCGTCTTTGTCAAAGTCGACTTCGCTGAGCCTTGCAGTAAATAAATAGCCGCTCAATTTATTGTGAACGTTCAACGGCGCAACCGCCACGGTGCGGAAATTGAATCGCTCGTCTATTTCATCGGCGTTGGTAATCGAATAAACGCCGTTAACCGAATCTTTAAGAAACAATTCGGCAGCCAGTCGAGCTTCAACATAACCGATGTTATTGACGGCGTTTACTTCTATTCCGTCTTCGCTAATCGTAACCAGCCAAGCTGCGTTGGAATTGCAAATCTTTGTAGTAAAATTAATGATTGAATCGGCAAGCTCTTTGAAATCAAAAACCTGCGTTATCAGTTTTGTAAGGTCCATCAACGAAGAGATCTCTTCGGAACGGCGGTCGAACGCTTCGGCTGTCGGAAGATGAAACAACGTAGTGAAAAATATAACACCGAAATAAATCATGCCGTAAATCATTACCAGACTGAAAACCGAATAAAGTCCCACCGACAACTTGAACAAAATCATTTTAATTACATTGCTTTCGTTCAAAAGTCCGAAATTAAATCCGAACAATATCGAAAGTATGATTGAGATCAATAGCAGATAAAGTTTCTGTTTTTTCGTAAGAAACGCAATCCACGACACTTTCAGAGAGTTCAAAGAAATTAATACGATTGTAACTATATAAAATGCGTCGTGTATAAAATCCAACGACGAATTAAAATTCGCAAACTCAGAGAAAAACGTCATTACGAAAAAGAATAACATCGTATTGAAATAGAGCGACTGGTCTTTTTTCTGCCGCAAATAATAGAGCGTTCGAAAAGTAGAAAATATGTAGGCAAGGACGATTATAAAAATGTAGTTCAGAACCGTCGTAAAAAGAGTGTTAACCGCGCCGGTGTCGGATTTAATCGAATTGCCGTCTCCTATAGCCGAATTTGCGAGCGAAATTACGAAAAAGACCAAAGCGCCGAGTATACCCGCATTCAAAACCAACGATAACGGAGCGTCTTTTCTTAATTCTGTGTAAGGCGAAATGTAATTATAGATGAAAAATATTGTAAGGAATACGAGGACTTCATTTACAAAAGAGACAATCGGATTGGAATGAATCGGGAATATAAAATTATAAATCAGAAGAAGAACCGAGACAACTACGGCGTTTTCGAGACTGCGGCTTCTTGTTAATTTAATAACGCTCTTTAGATTCATGGATTCACTTTTTCTGTTTGGAAACCGAATCGGCGTAACTGCGCGCCATCGAGTCGATTTTTCTTCCGAATTCTTCCCAGTCGACTTCGCCTTTGCCGCCGACGGCTTTTAATGTCGCTTTAATAATTTCCGAAGGATCGATGTTATGCCTGTCGTACTTTAATTTTTTCTCTACAGATATTTCCGCTTCGAGTAATTTGGGAAGTTCGATCTGAATTCTTTGTAATTCTTTATTAAGGTTGTCCAGTTCAATTCTGAATTGCCTTGCATCCTCGTGGCGGTCGTCCGTGTACGGTATGCTTACCTTAAAATTATTGGAATCGAATTTAAAATTAAATCCTGAATGCTCTTTCAGAAATTCGAATTTGATTTTACCGGCGGCGGGAATGCCATTTGTTCCAGTATGCATAAACTGATCGTCCATAGCCTGAGTATCTATATCTCCTTTGGCAAAAAAGACGGTGTCCGGAGTTACAAACAGAAATCTGTCGTCTCTCGCTTTACGGGTATTTTCAATAAAGTCGGTCAATTCCCACTCGTGCGGTATATTGTTGTCGCCGGCAAGCAAAATATCCGTTTTGCTCTTATTATACTTCCTTGCAAAATTAATAAGATCAGCCAGCAGGGCTTTTTGCAGATCCGCCAATCTCGGGTTGAATGCCAGAGTTCGGTTGTCGTCGGTAAGAATCGAATAGTAAATTTGTTTTTTATAAAATTCGAGAAGCGAATCGACCTTTTGCCGCTGAACTTCATTTAATCTCAGATAATCCGCAAACAGCTTATAATGGTTTTGATTTACTTCAAGGGGCATAGTTTTAATTTCGTAAATTACATCGCGCCCCGCCGAATCGTCCGAAATTAATACGACTTCATTCTTAACTTTATCAACCGGGAGATATTTATAGAGAGCGAAGTTGAATACGTCCTCGTTGCTTATCCGGGTTTTATAGAACAGAGGCTTGAGACTGCCCGCATAAAAAGAAATTATATCGTTTTGTCTTTCTTCGATAAACTCGTTGATATTATCCTTGTTGAATTTGAAAACCAGCATCAGAACAATTGTCAGCAAAATGATCGGTAGAATCGGCAGGAATTTTTTAATATTTTCTTTCAGACT
This sequence comes from Melioribacter sp. Ez-97, assembly GCF_051488665.1. NCBI lineage: Bacteria > Pseudomonadati > Ignavibacteriota > Ignavibacteria > Ignavibacteriales > Melioribacteraceae > Melioribacter > Melioribacter sp. Ez-97. Next base: position 10,502 of record NZ_JBPSEG010000017.1, read on the forward strand.
TTCGTTCATCATCCGTTCATTTCTTTATAATATGGTTCGAGAATAACTTTTAAAGCTTCGCGGGCTCTGAAAATTCTCGATTTAATTGTGCCTACTTCAGTATTAAGCTGTTCGGCAATTTCCTTATAAGTAAACCCGTCGATATCTCTCAGGATAAGAGGCGTTTTCAAATTTTCCGGCAATCTTTCTATAGCTTTTCTGACAATCTTCTGCAAGTCGATATTCTCGGAAAAAGATTTAACTCCGTACTGGCGGTCGGTATCGCCCAGCGGCGAAAAAATGCTGCGCACTCTTTTCTTCCTCAGGTAGTCTCGACATTTGTTGACGGTAATTCGATATATCCAGGTTGTAAATTTCGATTCGAATCGGAAATCTTTCAATTTATTATAAACGCTGATGAAAACGTCCTGCGAAATATCGTCGACAAATTCGTTGTCGCCCAGAGTAAGAAACACTAAATTTCTTACCTTGTCTTTATGTTTAAGAACAAGAATTTTAAATACCGATTCGTCGCCTTCAATAAACTTTTCAATTAATTCAAAGTCTTCGTCGCGCAGATTGTCATTCTTTTCTTCATTATTGTTAAGCAAAGTCATAGTTTTAGACGTTCAAAAAAAATTAATGTTCCTCTTGAGGAAATATTTCTTTATTTTTACAATAGTAATCGATAATTTAGTTACTAATATAATTATTAATAGTGAATAAACAGCAAGCCGAAGAACAAAGGCAGCGAAAAATTTAAGGAGAACTCATGAAAATCAAAACATATGAAAAATACGGCGCTGTAGTAATCGAGTTAAAAGGCAACGTAATGGGCGGTCCTGAAGCTCAGGAATTCAGCGACTTGTTGCACAAACTCCTTGACGAAGGCAAAAAAAACGTAGTTGTCGACCTGTCGGGTTGTAAATTTATGAACAGTTCCGGACTCGGCATGCTCATCAGCGGATATACTACGATGAAGAACGGCGGCGGCAACCTTAAACTTGCCAACGCTACCGATAAAATCGAAAGTCTGCTGGTAATTACCAAATTGATTACGATTTTCGAGCATTATCCGTCGGTTGATGAAGCCGTAAAGAGTTTTTCCGAAAAATAATTTTCCAATACTGTTTTTAATTCTTTTTAATCCCCGTGGGAGGGGAAGGAAATAGTTTGTGGTTTACCCACCTTATTTATAATTAACGGAGATCGGGATGAGCGTTACCGTAATAGTTGGTAGCCAATGGGGTGACGAAGGCAAAGGAAAAATAGTCGATATTCTCTCGGAGCAGTACGACATAGTAGCCCGTTATCAGGGCGGCGCAAATGCGGGTCATACCGTTCAGGTAGGCGAAAAACAGTATATCCTCCATTTGATTCCCTCCGGCATTTTGAGGGAAAATATTATTTGCGTCATTGGAAACGGCGTGGTTATCGACCCGAAAGCTTTGCTCGACGAAATAAATTTGCTCGAAGAAATGGGAATCAATATCAAAGGCAGATTATTTATCAGTCACAACGCTCATCTTATAATGCCGTACCACAAGCTGCTCGATTCACTCAATGAAAGCGGCTCTACAAAAATCGGCACTACCGGCAGAGGCATCGGACCGTGCTATATCGATAAATACGCACGCAAAGGCATCAAAATAGTCGACTTGCTCGACAAGAAAGTCCTTGAAGAAAAAATTAAATTGAATCTCGAAGAAAAAAACACAATAATTCGAAAAATATACAACCGCGAAGAACTCGACGTCGACGAAATAATTAAGGAATACACCGAGTTCGACAGGATTATCGACCAGTATATAACAGACACGTCGGCGCTCTTGAACAATGCGATTAACGAAGGCAAATCGGCATTACTCGAAGGCGCTCAGGGTACGCTGCTCGACGTCGATTTCGGAACCTATCCGTACGTAACTTCTTCTAATCCGACATCCGGCGGAGCTGCAACCGGCACCGGAATTCCACCCACCAAAATCGATTCGGTTATCGGCATTGTAAAAGCTTATACCACTCGAGTAGGATTGGGACCGTTCCCGACCGAATTGGAAGGAAAGCAAGCCGAAGAATTGAGAAAAGCCGGAGTCGAATTCGGAGCTACAACCGGAAGACCCCGACGCTGCGGATGGTACGACGCTTTCCTCGTTAACTATTCCAGAATGATTAACGGCATAGAAAGAGCCGCCATCACAAAACTCGACGTGCTCAGTTATCTCGACGAAATTAAAGTCTGCGTGGGTTACGAAATAAACGGCAAAAAACTCAAATCGTATCCGACCGACGTAAACAGACTCGAAAGCGTAACCCCGGTCTATGAAACTTTAAAAGGCTGGAAGAAGGATATATCCAAAATCCGGTATTACGACGATCTGCCTTCCGAAGCGAAAGAGTATTTAACATTTATTTCCCAGCAGAGCGGTTTCGAAATTAAAATGATTTCCGTCGGACCGGCGCGCAGTCAAACTATTGAATTATAATTTCTCTTCCAATTTCGGAAGAATTTTATGAATAAATTTGGCAATTCTACTACAGTTAAAATAAAATTTACCCTTCTCTTTATCGGCTCTCTAATTGCGCTCGGCACATGGTATTACACACAATATCTCGTCAATAAATTGCAGGAACGCGAGAAAGAGATAATTCAGTTATATGCCAACAGCCTCGAGTATATAGCCAGACCGGACGAGTCCGGCAGCGACATAACTTTTATATTTCAGAATCTGATACAACGAATCGACTTTCCTTTGATACTAACCGACGCCAACGGGAATATTGTTTCTACTGAAGCCGGCATCGGATACAAAAACATTTACTTCGAACCCGAGATACCGAAAGAAAAATTACTCGAACTGCTCTCCGAAAAATTAAAAGAACTCGAAAACGAGCATCCTCCTATCGAAATAAAAGCGCCCGACGGAACTGTTATACAGTTGATCTATTACGGCGATTCCGCCGTAGTTCGTAAACTTCGTTTTTACCCGTATCTTCAAATTCTCTTTGCCCTCGTTTTTATACTGATTGCTTATACCGGTTTCAACTTTATTCGTAAAAACGAACAGAGCAGCATCTGGGTCGGCATGTCGAAAGAGACCGCGCATCAGCTGGGGACGCCGATATCGAGCCTTATGGGTTGGAACGAAATACTGAGAATCAATTACGACAACCCGGATAAAGTGCTCGACGTTGCCGACGAAATTTCGAACGACCTCGAACGCCTGAACAAGATTACAAAGCGTTTCTCGAAAATCGGTTCCAAACCCGAGTTAAAAGAAGAATCGCCTTACGAAATAATCGAAAACGTTATTCGTTACTTCGAACGACGCCTTCCTCAAACCGGGAAAAATATTAATATATCGGTTGAAGGCGACTCTTCCTTAAAAGCTCTTCTCAACAAAGAATTGTTCGAGTGGGTTATCGAAAATTTGATTAAAAACGCGCTCGACGCAATTGAAAGCCAAAACGGAACAATCGAATTTTCGATCAAACAAAAAAACGGTTCCCTCGTAATCGACATTAAAGACAGCGGCAAGGGAATCGAGCCGGGAAATAAAAAAGAAGTTTTCAAGCCGGGATATTCCACAAAAAAAAGAGGCTGGGGCTTGGGACTCAGCCTTTCAAAGAGAATCATTGAAAATTATCACGACGGAAAGATATTCGTCAAAGAATCGATGATCAATAAAGGCACGACATTCAGAATAATTCTAAAAAGAATTATTTAATCTTTTTTTATCATTTCTTTTAGCGCTTTCATTCCTAAGAAAAAATTTTAAGACTTTTTATAACTTTTGAAAAATATTCGGACTAAGAATAGGATTTAACCCATTAGAAAGCGTTTTTATTTGGCACGCTCATTGTTATATATTAAGCAAGTACACATAACTTACACAACCCTCCTAAAAACTAACCTCGCTGCTATGGTGTCGCCCTCCACCATAGCAGTGTTTTTTTTAAACAGAATTTGGTTAAATTTGTCATTTCATTATTCATCTTACGGAAATTCAAATGGGTGATAATCACGGAAGACGTCCTTCGTGGGACGAATACTTTTTGAAAGTTGCAATGCTTGTTTCGGAAAGAGCCACATGCCCGAGAATGCATTGCGGATGCGTTCTGGTAAAAGACAAACAAATTTTATCGACGGGATACAACGGGTCGATTCCCGGCGACGACCATTGCGAAGACGTCGGTTGTATGGTTATCGACAATCATTGCGTAAGAACCATTCACGCCGAAATGAACGCTCTCTTGCAGTGCTCTTCCCACGGTATAAGCACGCAGGGCGCCACTGCGTACGTTACTAATATGCCGTGTACAAATTGCGCCAAGGCATTAATTACCGCCGGAATTAAAGAAGTGGTAATTTTTTCGGATTACCACGATACTCTTGCTGAGGAATTCTTCAGACGCGCTAACGTGGAATTGAAAAGATTGCCAATGCCCGAAAAAATAATTAAATACGATATCGAGAATTATACTTCCGTCAAAAAATAAAAAGTCGAGATATGAAACTCACAAAAGAATATATAAAGAAATATTTCAAGAGCGAAAATTTTTTCAACCGCGAACTTAGCTGGCTTGAATTCAACAGACGCGTGCTCGAAGAAGCCACGAATCCGGATTTGCCTCTGCTCGAAAGAGTTAAATTCATCTCGATATTCTTTTCGAATCTTGACGAATTTTATATGATTCGCGTTTCCGGTTTGAAAGAACAAATCAGGGCAAAGGTTTTCGAAAGTTCGATTGACGGACTTACGCCGATGGATCAGCTGGCAAAGATCGAAGAGACCGTTCGACCGATGGTCAAGCAGATATACGACTACTGGCATAACACCATAATTCCCGAACTGAGAAAAAACAATATTTTTATTTGCGACATAAACGAACTGACCGATGAAGAAAGAGAAGGGCTAAATCAGTATTTTCTGAAAGAAATTTATCCCGTACTTACGCCGCTGGCTTTCGACCCGGGAAGACCTTTTCCCTACATTTCCAATCTTAGTTTAAGTTTTGCAATTCTTGTAAAAAAACCGAACGGCGAGAAACATTTTGCCAGAGTAAAAATACCTAGCATACTACCGAGGCTTTTGAGAATAGACCACATAATTGACAAAGATTCGTCCGCTCAAAGAAATAATATTAAGTACGTATGGATCGGGGATTTAATTAAATCCAATCTGAATATGCTTTTCCCGGGACTCGACGCGGTAGAGGCATATCGGTTCAGAATAACAAGGAATACGGATCTGGAAATTCAGGAAGACGAAGCAGACGATTTGCTCCAATTGATCGAAGAAAATATTCGACTCAGAAAATTCGGTTCGGTTGTAAGGTTGGAAGTGGAAAGCAACATGCCGGATTATATGCTCGATACGCTTGTGGAAAATCTTGAAATCACACGCAACGACGTTCATATAATCGACGGAAATCTGGGACTTGCCGACGTAATGATATTGTACGACCTTTCCCTTCCGCATCTTAAGGACAAACCGTTTTATCCCGTGCCTTCATTAAATATTGAAGAAGAAGAAAATATATTCTCGATGATCTCAAAAAAAGATATTCTTCTTCATCACCCGTACGAATCGTTTACGCCCGTAGTGGATTTTATTAAAGAAGCTTCGAGGGATCCCGACGTTCTTGCAATCAAACAAACTCTTTACAGAATTGGTCAGAATTCTCCTATAGTAAAATATTTAATCGAAGCCGCCGAGAGTAAAAAACAAGTAGCTGTATTAGTTGAACTCAAAGCGCGCTTTGACGAAGAAAATAATATCTATTGGGCGCGGGAACTCGAAAAAGCGGGCGTGCACGTTGTTTACGGGCTGGTCGGTCTGAAAACGCACGCTAAAATGACGCTGGTGGTTCGCAAAGAACTCGACGGCGTAAAACGTTATGTGCATTTGAGCACCGGAAATTACAATACGTCGACCGCTAAATTGTACACCGACTTAGGACTTTTTACCGCCGACGAAGATATATGCGCGGACGTATCGGAAATTTTCAATTACCTGACCGGATATTCGGAACAAAAAAAATACAGGAAATTGTCCGTAGCTCCCGTGAATAAAAGACAAACATTTCTTGAACTAATAAACCGTGAAATCCAAAATGTAAAGTCGGGCGGCAAAGGCAGATTAATTTTCAAACTCAATTCATTGGTCGACCCGACAATAATCGCAGCTCTCTACGAAGCTTCAAATCACGGAGTAAAAATCGATCTGATTGTAAGAGGAATTTGCTGTCTGGTTCCGCAAGTTCCGGGCTTGAGCGAAAATATTAGAGTTGTCAGCATTGTTGGACGATTTCTTGAACATAGCAGAATTTACTACTTCTACAATAACGGAGAGGAAGAAATCTACTTGAGCAGCGCCGATTTAATGCAAAGAAACCTCGACAGACGCGTCGAAGTTACATTCCCGGTTGAAAATCCCCAACTACGGAAATTCATTAAAGAAGAAATTCTCAAGACCTGTTTGCGCGACAATCAAAAAGCTAGAATTTTATTGCCTACGGGGAAATATGTATTTAATCACCCTGTTTATACGGAAAAACCGTTAAACCATCAGGAATACTTGATTAAATACGTAACAAAAAAGCACAAGAAACCGATAAGAGCAAAGAACAAATAATCAGGCCAAAAGATACCACAATTGCGTCGTAGCATAGCAAATCAAAACTCCTAGAGCAATCGGAAGAAAAGTGGCAACAGCTGTCCACTTAACGCTCTTGGTTTCCTTGTAAATCGTATAGATAGTTGTCGAGCAGGGATTATGCAATAAACTGAACAACATTAAATTGATTCCCGTCAAAGCTGTCCAACCGCCCAATTTCAGCAACTCGGCTACGTCGGCAGGATTATCCATTTCGAACATTACGCCGGCGCCGGCTCCCACTCCGCTTATCTTCAACGATAGAACCGTAAGCATTAATATTGTCGGTATTACTATTTCGTTTGCAGGAATTGCAATAATATACGCAAGTATAATAACGCCGTTTAAACCGATAACCATAGCATACGGATCGACCCATCGGATAAAATGCTCGGCAATGCTTATGTCTCCTACATTAATATTAGCCACCGACCAGATTACAATTCCCGCGGGAAAAGCAAATACGACAGCGCGCCATAAAACAAAAATCGTACGGTCTATCAGCGACGTATAGAGTATCTGGAGAATTCTCGGCGGACGATAAGGAGGTAATTCAAGACTGAATGCGGAAGGCTCGCCTTTTAACACCGTACGGGTCAAACCCCACGATACTATCAAGCTGAAAACGACACCGAGAATTGCAATGCCTACGACTGCGCCGGCAGATGCTATTCCGGCTAAAAATGGAGGCGCAAGACTTCCTATAAAAATCGACGCGATCAATATCTGAGTAGGCCATCTGCCGTTGCAAAGCGAAAAATTGTTGGTAATAATTGCTATTAATCTTTCCCTGGGACTATCGATTATACGCGCCGCAATAACGCCTGCTGCATTGCAGCCGAATCCCATACTCATTGTCAAAGCTTGTTTGCCGTGAGCTCCGACGCGTTTATAAATTCCGTCCATATTAAACGCCACACGCGGCAGATACCCAAAATCTTCTAAAAAAGTAAATAAAGGGAAAAAGATTGCCATCGGAGGCAGCATAACGCTTACCACCCACGCAACCGCAAGATATCCGCCGTCTATCAAAGCTCCCGTGAGCCATTCGGGTGAAGAGATTGAAACAAAAAAATCTCTTAAGACCGGATGCAGAGTATCCACCAGAATAGTCGCCAAAAACGAAGATGGATAATTTGCGCCTACGATTGTCAACCAAAAAACGAGAGCCAGCAGTAAAAACATGATTGGGAATCCGGTCCATTTGTTCGTAACTATCTTATCGATTAAACGATCGATATTCTTTTGGGAAATTTTACCAGTATCGTTTCTTGTTACAACTTTTGCGCTGATTTCTTCCGCGCTTTTGTAAATACTTTCCAGGAGCGAGTCGTGTAAATTTTCTCCGATTTCCCAACGGAGTTTTTCGGCTTCTTCAATAAGTAATTCGCGTTCGTTTTTCATAATTCAACCTTCAATCTCTTCTGAAATTAATTTGCCGATTTCGCCGCTTCTTACAGCGTCGATTATCTTTTGATCGCCTTCGAGCAAGCGCAGGGCTATCCAGCGCGTATTTGGCAAATCGGGGAACAAACTCTTTATTTTATTTTCGAGTTTTTCGACGGCGGGCGCTACGTTTCTGAAGTCGGTATTAACTCTGTACGGATTGCACTTAATTTCGCCCGTAGCGACTTTATGGATAGTTTCGAGTAATTCCGGAATCCCTTCTTTTTGACGAGCCGCGGTCGGGACTACCGGTATACCAAGAATTTCCGACAGTTTGATATGGTCTACGCTTATATTATGTCTCCGGGCTTCATCGATCAAATTAAGACATAATACGGCGCGGTCTGTAATTTCGAGAACCTGCAGCGTTAAATTAAGGTTACGTTCGAGCCTTGTGGCGTCGGCAACGATTACGGTGACATCGGGTCTGCCGAACAAAATAAAATCGCGCGCAATTTCCTCGTCTGTGCTCGTTGAAAGAAGCGAATATGTGCCGGGCAAATCTACGATTTTATATTTATGTCCTGCATAACTGAAGGCGCCTTCTGTTCTTCCGACGGTTTTACCGGGCCAATTGCCCGTATGCTGGCGTAAGCCCGTTAAACTGTTAAAGACGGTGCTTTTTCCGGTATTAGGATTTCCGGCTAAGGCAATAATAAAATCGACATCGGTCATGTCGATACCGAGTTTCACCAAATTTTTTTTATCGTGCGCAGGATTCATTTTTCATTCCCGATTTTTCTTATAAAAATATAATCCGACTGATTTTTCCGTAAAGCTATCAAAGCGCCTCGCAGTTCATAAGCCACGGGATCGTCGCCCACGCTTTTCAATACGGCTCGAATACGCGTACCGGGCACAATTCCGAAATCGAGCAAACGCCTTCTTTGCATTCCTCTCAATGCTTTCGAAATACCGACTACTTCGGCTTCTTCTCCGACTTCGAGGTTCGACAACGGCTTGTAATCCTGCGTTACGATTTCCTCTTTATTCAGGGGCACGATTGTAATATTCGCTGCCGCTTCGTTGGATATATACTGTTTCTTACCGTCTCCTTTTATTTCGATGCCGTCGTCTTTCTTATTCTTTACTTGAATTTGCATTCCGGGATAAATTCCGGAATCGGAAATTTCCTTGTATAAACTTTTAGGCTCGTCTTCAATATGGACAATATTTCCAAAATCATTAACATTTAACTTCGAGAGGGGAACGCCGTTATGAGAATAAACTTCGCCTTTTGCAGTAGGAATCGGATCTCCGTGAGGGTCGCGCAAAGGATTGCCGAGTCGGGCGGCAAGCTCCTTTGCTTTGTCATCGTCGATTTGATGCTCTTTGGCTTCGGCTATTTTATGCCATTCGGTTTCGCTAATGCTCGTATTTTCGGCAAAATATTTTTCAAGCAAACGATGAATCCTGACGACTTTAAGCGCGTAAGCGCGTCCGTTTTTTGTAAGTTTTTGCTTACCGTCCACATTTTCCGTAAGTCCGCTTTCTTCCAGTTTTTTGATTAATCGCCCTGCCTGCTTGACGGATATCGATAAAACTTTTGAAAGCGTGTTTTCGTCGGTATCCGTTTTGGCTTCTTCGGAATTATAAAGGTGCTTGAGAGTGTCTTCGATTAATTCCTTGTCGGAAAACTTCCACTTCCCGCCCTTCGATTTACTGAAGAATATTACCGTCAGAACTACCAACGCCGTTAATAATATTAAATAGAGAACCATTAAAACCCCCTTAGGTTAATTCTTCAACGAGCAAATTACTCGCCGCTTTTTCGCTCAATATCGTTTCTCTCTTTTTGTAGCTTATTTTAATCGAATTGTCGTATTGAATACGGTCTACAAATTCGAATTCCGTTTCGAGAAGCAAATCGATATCGGATAAATATTTAATTAAGTCGCCGTCTCTGTCGTCCACCTGTTTCAGTTTATATTTTTTACCGGTCGTACATTCGAGCATCGGGATCAGCATGTCCGCGCCTTCGATCGTGCCGTCTTTTTTGGGAATCGGATGGCCGTGCGGGTCGAAACGGGGGTAACCCAAATAAGAATCGATTTTATCGATTAAATACTCGGAAGTATGATGTTCCAGCCTTTCTGCTTCGTCGTGAAGTTTGTTCCACGGAATTTCGAGCGCCTTTTGCAAAAACATTTCCCAAAGGCGATGTTTCCTGAGTACTTTTAAAGCCTCCAATTCTCCCTTCCGGGTCAGCTTCATGCCTTTATATCTCTCGTATTCGATTAAGCCTTCCCGCGAAAGCTTTTTTGCCATATCGCTGATTGCAGAATTCGACACGTTCAATTCCTTAGCCATTTGCGACGTTGCGGCTGCAATTCCGCGCGCGTTGTAGTTATAAATTAATTTAAGATAATTCTCTTTAGAAATTGTAGTCATAAGATTAAAATTTTTTCCACAATTTAAGCTAACTTAACTATATTGTCAAGCCTCTTGAATAATATTTTCATGCTCATTGCATTTTTAACTTTTTCAGAACATTCTGGAGGAGACATTTGTTTATTATGTTGTCTAATCAAAAATTAGTATTTTTGTATCTTAAAAACGGAGTAGAAATGTCGGAACTCAAAAAAATTGATATACTGGATGCATTGCGTAATGTGACTGACCCTGGCACGAAACAAGACATCGTATCGGCAAACATGATAAAGAATATAGAGATAAATGATTCGACCGTAACAATAGAAATTGACTTTCCCCCCTCCACCTCAAGCTATCAGAATAAAATCAAGGAAGATTGTATAGTCGAAATAAAAAAAGCGGCTCCCGACATAACGAACATCGACATCAGGAATAAATCGGCGGCTCCGGCAGCAAACACAGCCGCAAATCCGTTAATGCCGGGCGTAAAAAACACCATTGCGGTCGCCAGCGGCAAAGGCGGAGTGGGAAAAAGCACGGTATCGGTTAATCTTGCCGTTGCTTTGGCAAAAGAAGGCGCCAAGGTCGGTTTAATTGACGCAGACGTTTACGGACCGAGCATTCCGCTTATGCTCGGAATCGATAAGAATCCCAGAATTTATCAGGATCCTCAAACAGGCAAAATGCTGCCGCTTGAAAGTTACGGAATAAAAACAATATCAATCGGTTTTCTGATAGACGAGGATTCGCCCGTTATTTGGCGGGGTCCCATGGCAAGCGGAGCGATAAAACAATTTATGACCGATGTTAACTGGGGCGAACTCGATTATTTGATTTTCGACCTTCCTCCGGGAACGGGCGACATACAGTTAACGCTGGTTCAATCGATTCCTTTGAGCGGAGCTGTAATTGTAACTACGCCTCAGGATATTTCTCTTGTAGACGTTAAAAAGGCGATACGAATGTTTCAGAAAGTAAACGTGCCCGTGCTTGGAATAGTCGAGAATATGAGTTATTTTATTGCGCCGGATACAGGCAAAAAATATGAATTGTTCGGCAGCGGCGGCGGTGAAAAACTGTCGAAAGAATTTTCGACGCAATTGCTCGGCAAAATTCCGATTAATCCCGATATTCGCGTTGGCGGAGATTACGGCAAACCGATTGTAATTTCGAATCCCGATGCCGATGAGGCAAAAATTATTCGGGAAATTGCCCGTAATCTGTCTAAACAAGTTGAAGCCAATTCTCAAAATTCAATTCCTAAAATTGTTTTAGGAAATTAAAGAGGTTAGTTATGAGCGATACATTAAAAGAAAAAGTAGAACAGGCTTTGGAAAATATACGCCCTTATCTCCGCGCCGACGGGGGCGACATTGAATTGGTTCAGGTTACGCCGGAGGGTATTGTGGAAGTTAAATTGACCGGAGCCTGTATCGAATGCCCGATGTCGCAAATGACTCTAAGAGCCGGAGTCGAACGGGCTTTGATACGCGAAGTGCCCGGCATCAGAAGAGTTGAAGCCGTAAATTAATTTTCCATTCATAAATCGTAGGTTGCTCTATGCGTAAAAAGGTTGTTGCGGGTAACTGGAAGATGAATAACGACCTGGATTCTTCCGTTGCTCTTATATCGGATATTAAAAACTTATTGGCGTCGAAATCTTTAAATGCGGAGGTTATTATTTGCCCTCCGTTCACCTCTCTGGACGCCGCGAACAGTTTAATCAAAGACACCCAAATTAAATTGGGCGCTCAAAATATGTATTTCGAAAAGAGCGGCGCTTTTACAGGCGAAATTTCGCCCCTTATGTTAAAAAGCGTCGGCTGTCAATACGTTATTTTAGGTCACTCCGAAAGAAGAACTATCTTCGGCGAGTCGAATCAATTAATCAATAAAAAGATTAAAGCAGCCGTCGAAAATCAGTTGAATCCCATTTTTTGTATCGGAGAAACTCTCGAAGAACGCGAAAGCGGCGTTACATTTAAAGTTATCGAATCGCAGGTGCGCGAAGGACTCGAAGGTCTGACAGCCGAAGAATTGGCTAATCTTATAATTGCATACGAACCCGTATGGGCTATCGGAACAGGCAAAACCGCGTCGCCTGAACAAGCCGAAGAAGTCCATGCATACATCAGAAAGCTGATCGGCGAGCTCTATTCAAATCAATTCGCAGAAAAGCTCACTATTCAATACGGCGGCAGCGTTAAACCCGAAAACGCAGCCGAATTGATGTCCCAGCCCGATATCGACGGAGCTCTTGTAGGAGGAGCCTGCCTTAAAGCAGACTCGTTCGTAAAAATTATCGAATCCGCACAATAAGAGGCATATCAAAATTGATATGCCCCCCTTATTTTTTTATATTTGAGGGTTTATTTTTTATACTTTCCGTACAATGATTAAAACTTTGAATATCTTTATAATATTCTTATTTACCGCTTTCTCCAACGCCTTTTCCGGTGCGTTAATAAAATCTCTCTATTCGGAAAAGAGCGCGCAAATAATCGAATCCACCGAGACCCGAGAAGTCCGATTTTTAAATAAAAACTGGAAAGTATTTACCGGCGAGGAATCCAAAACAAACGTAAATGTACCCGCTGTATTCGAAGAAGCTTCAACCCTTAACTTCGAAACAAGTTTTAATGTACCCGATAAAAAAAATAAAATCTACTCCCTGTTTTTCGAAGGGATCGGCTACTCTGCGGACATTACGGTAAACAATTCCCTGATATACAAAAAAACAGCGGGAGAGATTCCTTTCGAAATCGAGCTGCCATCCGACATACTACGGGAAGGTAAAAATACTCTCATATTAAAAATCTATTCCGGACTCGATTCAAGAACAACGATTCCCGTTAAACAACAGTTCTTAACTCCCCGTAATTACAGCGGCATCCTCAGAAACGTATATTTGACGGCAAAACCGAATGACTTTCTGAAAGAGATTGAATTCAAATCAAATTTCACACAAACGGGAATATCGATCGACGCAGAGGCAATAATTTCAATTAATAAAAATTCATCGTCGAATTATCGACTTGAATACGAATTCACACCTGCGCTTAATCCGAACGGCGCCGAAAAATTTTCTTTTAATTTGCCTCCATTAAAAGCGGGCGAGACTAAGAGCGCGTTTAATATAAATCTGAAAAATCCCGCCGTCTGGTCGCCGGACAATCCCGATTATTATGTAATCACAGCAAGTTTATTTATCAACGATTCCCTGATCGACAGGACGATTAAGAATTTTTCAATTGCCGATTTGAAAGCCGATGCAAGCGGAATTTTTCTCAACGGTAATCGTTTTACAATCCGGGGCGCAACCTATTATTTCAACGAAGGCGAATACGATAACGCAACGGCGCAAGAAATAATAAACGAACAACTTATTCGAATTAAAAGCGCGGGTTTCAACTCCGTTCGTTTTACCGGGCAGTATCCCAATCCTTATGCGGTTGCCGCGTGCAGAAAGATAGGTCTTCTGCCGCTGCTCGAGATGCCCTTAAATTCAGCGCCCGAAGAAATATTCGCCGCCGAAGAGTATCGTATGAGGTACAAAGCGATACTCGGCGAGATGCTCCGGAACTACTCTTCTTATTCGAATATTTTTATTGTGGGACTCGGCTCGTCATTTTTACCCAATTCCGAAAAAACAAAAAATTTTATTGACGAAATTGCTACGGACGTAAAACAAAAAGGCTACGTCGCTTATGCGTCGTTTGCCGGCATACCCGATATATTTTCGAGCGGTCTCAGCTTGTACGGAATAGAATTATATTCTTATCCCATCGAAAAAAACGAAGCCGCGCTTGACGAATTGGAACATCCTTACTTTATAAGCCAGGTTACGTATCCGGATTATTACGGAAACGCCTCAGGATATCTTGTAAATAATTCGACGCAGGCTCAAGCATACTATTTCGACAAATTTCTGGACTTAACGCTTAAAAGGGATTTCGGCTTTGTTATCAATACCGTCTATAATTTCAAGAGTTCTCACTCGTCTTTTTACGGCGGCTATTCGGACGACTATTACACAAGGATTGCACTATTCAACCGTCCCGACGCAACCAACAGTCTCAGCTACCGAGTTGTCGAATCCAGATTGAAAAATTTATCCGGAGTAACGATTCCGATCGGAACAAGCGTAAGCGAGAACAAACCGATTTTTATATTGATTTCGCTCGGTCTTTCGATATTGATGGCGTTTGTAATCAACTGGCGAAAAAAATTCAAAGAAGACTGCAGCCGCGCGCTTTTCAGAAGTTACAATTTCTTTGCCGACCTGAGAGACCACAGAATTTTATCGGGCATTCATACTTATTTGCTGCTCTTTATCGAAGTCGGCTCGATGGCTCTTCTTTTTACGATACTTCTCTATTACTTGCGTACGAATATATTGTTTGAAAAATTACTTGTGGATATCGGGTCAAACCGGTTAATCGATTTAATCAGCTATCTCGCCTGGAATCCCGGGCGCGCATTCGTATCGTTATATCTGTTCTTCATCGTCAAAATGTTTTTTCTGTCGATTGTACTTAAATTGTTTTCGCTCCCTTTAAAAAACAAAATTGACTTCCAAACTTTGTTCTACGGAATCGTATGGTCTTTTCTTCCTTTTACGATAGTACTGCCTGTAGAACTTGTATTATATAAAATACTGGCGATGGATACGATTAATCTTGTTGCAATTGCGGTATTATTGATTATGTGCCTCTGGATTTTATTCAGAATTTTGAAAGCCGTTTATGTGTTACTCGAAACGCATCCGTTAAAAGTATATTTCTACGGATTTCTATCCATTATTGCCGCGGCGTCTGTTATAATTCTTTATCTGCAAATAACAAATGCGACGATATATTACTTTATGAACACTTTAAAAGAATACGAAACACTATTACACTAAGAGGCGGAATTGTTTTTATCCAAACTGGAAATATTCGGTTTTAAGTCGTTTGCAAACAGGACCGTAATCAATTTCAATCGCGGAATTACCGGCATAGTCGGACCGAACGGGTGCGGCAAGACGAATATTGTCGACGCAATACGATGGGTGCTGGGCGAACAAAAGACGACCACGCTCCGCAGCGATAAAATGGAAAATGTCATTTTCAACGGCACTCGTTCAAAAAAACCGATGGGAATGTCGGAAGTGTCGCTGACGCTTGTAAACGACAAAGGCATTCTTCCTACCGAATATTCCGAAGTTACAATTACGCGCCGCATTTTCAGATCGGGCGAAAGCGAATATCTCCTCAACAAAAACATCTGCCGTTTGAAAGATATTACCAATCTTTTTATGGATACCGGCATCGGAACGAATGCATATTCCGTAATCGAGCTCAAGATGATCGAAACGATTCTGAGCAGCAAAGCCGAAGAAAGAAGACGATTGTTCGAGGAAGCCGCCGGCGTTAACAAATATAAGCTTCGCAGAAGGCTCTCGCTTAAAAAGCTCGACGACGTAAAAGCCGATCTGACCAGAGTGAACGATATAGTTTCGGAAGTCGAAAAGACCGTCCGTTCGCTCGAACGTCAGGCTAAACGGGCAAATCAATATACTCAAATTCAATCCGTGCTGAGAGATAAAGAACTCGACCTTGCCGAACGCGAGTACGCTCTTTATTATGAAAAGAAAAACAAACTTCACGCCGAAATCGAATCGTTCAAAATTCAAAAAGACGAAATCGACAGAGAAATCCGGGAAATCGAAAATCATTTAATTGATTACAGAAATAAAATAAACGAAGTCGATTCCGAACTTCAGAAAAAAAGAAAAGAAATTTCGGAAATAACGGATTCGATTCACAACAATCAAAAGAGTTTGTCCGTATCGCAGGAACGTCTTAATTCCCTCTCTTCCAATCACGACCGGCTTGTAAACGAAATAGAAGAATTTCGTAATTTGATAGAAGATACGGAACTCTCGAAAGAAGAAGCTCGCGAAAAACTGGAGAAAATCGAATCCGAGTTGGAGAACGGAACCGACAACCTAAATAACGCCGAAAAAACGATCGAGGAGAAACGCTCCGAACTCGAATCCAAAAGAAAAGAACTAAAAGAACTCCAGGAAAAAAGGTTTGCCATTCTCAGGGAAATTTCGGACAAAGAAAATTATGTTGCCGCTCTCAAAAAAGAACTCGATTCCCACTCTGCCAACATCGAACGATTAAATGCCAAAATTCAGGACATTACGAATAAAATTGCAAAGACTGTCGGATTCATAGAAGAACTCAATAACGAGAAAGAAGAAGCCGAGAAAAAATTAAACGAAGCGGGTCTTGAACTTACAATACGCCAGAAAGAGAAAGCCGACCTCGAGGCTGAATTGAATTCTCTGAAAGAATCAGAAATTGAAAAGAAAACCCTGCTCGTTTCGCTGAAAGAGAAAATCGATTTCATTCAAACTCTTATTACAAATCTCGAAGGGCTTTCGAAGGGTTCGAAAATTTTGATCGAAAACGACGAATGGAGCTCCAAAGAAAAACTCCTCTTTGCCGACGTTGGAAATACCAAAGAAGAATTTCGCTTTGCGCTCGAAGCCGCATTAAAATCGGTTCTCAACAATCTTTTAATAGAAAACACGGAAGACCTGGTCAAAGCAGTCGAGTACTTAAAATCCAATCAGCTCGGAAAAGCTTCGTTCTATCTGCTGAAAACCGATCCGAGTGACAAGACGTTATTAGGGAAACTAAATAATTTCATACAGAAAAGACGCGCAAAGAAAATCGAAAAGGAAGAAGGATTCCTCGGATGGGCGGCTCAATTCGTTGAAACGGATAAGAAATGGGAACCCTATTTCATTCAGGTTCTGAATAATATCGGAATCGTTAAAGACCTCGACTCCGGCTTGCGTCTCCATTCAGCCTATCCCGAGTTCGGTTTGACTACGCTCGAAGGAGACATTATACTTCCCAACGGCATTGTCGAAGCAGGCTCTCTTCCCAAAGAAGACGAAACTCTTTTCGGCAGGCGTAAACTTCTGGAAAATCTTAGAGAGCAGCTCCCTTCGCACGAAAAGGAACTCGAAGAAATTAAGAAAAAGATCGAGAAAGCGGAATCGCTCATTTCGGAAATCGACTTAAAACATCTCTCCGAAAGAGAACGGCTTATATCGAACGACCTGTTGAATATCGACAAACAAATTTCGCAGCTCGAATTCGAAAAGAAAAAAGCCGACGAAGAAATCGAAAATTCGCGGCAGGAAATTTCCGAACTTGCCGAAAAGTCGAATATGCTCCAGTCGCAGATTTCCGAGACGAATAATTTACTGGAAGATTTGTATTCCGAAAAAGAAATAATCGAATCCCAAATTTCAGAATTCGAAACCGGTCTGAAAGAGTTCGAAACTTCATATAATCAACTCACAAAAACTTTTAACGACAGGAAACTTGATCTCGAAAGGCTCCGAGGCGAAGTTAATTATACCAAATCAGTAATAGAACGTTACGAAAACGACATAATCAACGCAGCCAAAGGTATCGAAAAGAGAGAAGCTTCGATTAAAGAGAACGAAATTGAAACCGAGGAACTCAAAGGGCGTATTGAAGAATTAATCTCGGAACTCGACCTTCTTGAAGGCGAACGCAATGCCGCAAGGGAAGAAGAAAATAAAATTGCCGATGAGTTGAAAAAAATTAAGGACGAGGCTTCTTCTTATGAAAATCAGTTGCGCGATTTACGGAACAAACGGCAGGAACTTTCCGACGCCATTCATTCGTTTGACATAAAAGAAAGCGAAATCAATTATAAAATAAACACTCTTAAAGAAAACATCCGGGAAAATTACAATATTGAACTCGATCTGAAAGAGTTCGAAGACCTTCACGAATTCAATTTCGAAGAAGTATCGAAAGAAGTGCACGACCTCAAAGAAAAGTTGAAGAATCTCGGTCCGGTAAACCTGCTGGCTTATTCCGAGTATGAAGAAGAAAAGAAACGGCTCGACTTTCTCCATAAACAAAGAGACGATTTAATCGAGTCCGAAAAAGATTTGATTAACACAATCAATGAAATTAACGACACGGCACAAAATCTGTTTCTCGAAACATTCGAAAAGATCAGAGAGAATTTCAGGACGATTTTTCAGACACTCTTTAATCCGGGCGACGAAGCGGATCTTAAGCTCGAAGAAGGGGTCGATCCTCTCGAAGCAAAAATCGAAATAATGGCAAAACCGAAAGGCAAACGCCCTACTTCGATCGAATTACTCTCCGGGGGAGAAAAAACTCTTACTGCCACGGCTCTCCTTTTTGCTATTTATCTTGTCAAACCTTCTCCCTTCTGTATTCTCGACGAAGTGGACGCGCCGCTCGACGACGCCAATATCGACCGGTTTACCAGACTCTTAAAAGAATTCAGCAAAGACACCCAGTTTATCATAGTGACTCACAATAAAAGAACTATGGAAGCCGCCGAAACCATGTACGGCGTTACGATGCAGGAGGAAGGCATATCGAAACTTGTAGGCGTACGATTCGAAGAAATTCCGGAGACTCAAAGCTGATGGTCACGAAAAAGACATTCAAAATATTTGTCGACTTCGACGGCACGATCACAAAAAAAGACATAGGCGAAATTTTATTCCTTCGATTCGGCGACGCAGAAAAAGCCGGAGAGATAGTAAAGGATTGGATCGATCAGAAAATCAATTCCAGAGAATCGTGGCGCCTTCTTTGCCGCACTATCGAAAACCTCGACAAAAAAGAATTCGATCGTTTCATCGATTCGCAGGAAATCGACGATTCATTCAAAACTTTCGTCGACTATTGCAACGACAACAGACATGAAATCAGAATCGTCAGCGACGGTCTCGACTACTACATCGACAGGATTTTGAATAAAGAAGGTTTATCGTTCGTTCAGCGTTTTTCGAACAAACTCGTATTCGACAACAGCGGCGGTTTTTATCCGGAATTTCCTTATACGGACGAAGAATGCGACCGTTGCGCAAATTGCAAAAGGAATCACATAATTAATTATTCCGACGACGAAGATTACACTGTGTATATCGGCGACGGCTATTCGGATTTATGCCCCGCTCAATATTGCGATTTTATCTTTGCCAAGGGTTCGCTCTTGCGCTACTGCGAAATCAACAGAATTACATATTTCCCGTTCGAAAACTTTACCGACGTAATCGACAAATTAAACGAATTATCGGCCAGAAAGCGCTTGAAAAAGCGTTACCAGGCTCAACTCAAAAGAAAAGAAGTTTATATACAAGGATAATCATGAGCAATTTTGCAACTAAGATTTTCAAATACAGAAGTTATACTCCGCTACCATTTTTATTGCTGATGCTGATTTTCCAGGAAGCCACGCCGGCAAGCCTGGTTGTCGGATTCATTATTGTTTTGACAGGAGAATTTTTCAGACTCTGGGGAGTGTCGTACGCCGGCAGCGAGACGCGAACTACGGGAGGCGTCGGGGGAACTTATCTCGTAGTTTCAGGCGCATTCGCTCACGTGCGTAATCCTCTCTATTTCGGCAATCTTTTAATCTATACAGGCATCGGCGTTATGTCGATGGCTCTCTATCCCTATTTGTTGGTTGCGGCGCTTGCCTTCTTTATATGGCAGTACAGAGTAATAATAAAAGAAGAAGAAAATTATTTGAGAAAAAAATTCGGTCAATCTTACGAAGATTATTGCAGCAATGTGCCCAGATGGATACCGACATTCTCCAAATATAAAAACCCCGGACTCCCCCAACCGGAATTTAACTTGAAAGCCGGACTTAAATCCGAAAGACGCACTCTCCAGGCAATTTCCGTTACGGTATTATTATTAATAATACTTTATTTGGTTACAAATTGAACAAGAGAATAATGATCATTGCAGGCGAAGCTTCGGGCGATTTGCACGGAGCCGAGTTGATACAACAACTAAAAAAAATCGACCCGGGAATCGAATTTTACGGGATCGGAGGCGACCGTATGATTGCCGCTGGTCTTAAGCCCGTTGTTCATATAAATCGAATGGCATTTCTGGGCGTCGCCGAAATTATTCGCCATCTACCGTTTATCAGAAAAGTGCGTTCGCAGCTGATCGATACGGTTAAACAATTCGATATACGCAACGCCGTTTTAATCGATTATCCGGGTTTCAATCTCAGAATCGCCGATAAATTCAAAAAATTGGGCTTGAAGAATTTCTATTATATCTCGCCTCAAGTTTGGGCATGGGGCAAAAAAAGAATTAGAAAGATCAAAAAGATAATCGACAAAATGATTGTCGTCTTCCCTTTCGAAGAAAAATTGTACAAAGACAATAATATCGACGTCGACTACGTGGGTCATCCGCTCATTGAAAAAATTGAAAATTATGAATTCATGCCGAAAGATGAATTCTTTAATAAATTCCGGCTGGATACGAATAAAGGAATTTTAGTCTTGTTGCCGGGCAGCAGGCGGCACGAAATCGAAAAAATTTTCCCTGTCATTCTGCCGGCAGCCGAGAAAATTGCCGGCGTCAACAATTTACAAATCGTAGTCGCATGCGCGGAAAATATTGACGATTCGATATTCGGTAAATACAACAACTCTAATTTTCATATTATCAAGGGACATACGTACGATCTCTATAAGCATTCGCGTTTCGGAATCGTAAAATCGGGAACGTCGACGCTGGAAGCGGCATTGCTCGGACTCCCCTTCGTGGTTGTTTATTCTACCAACATAATTACTTATTTATTGGGTCGTATGTTTGTTAAGGTCGATCATATTGCGATGCCGAATATTTTGCTTGGGGAAACCGTTGTCGAGGAATTGATTCAAACGGATCTTAACGAAGAAAAAATCATCGGCGCAGCCGCCCGGATACTCAATAATCCCGAAAAGTATGACGAAATAAAGAACAAGTTGAGTAAAATAAAATCGATGCTTGGCAGTGCGGGAGCGTCCCGTAAAGCCGCTGAAATAATTTACAGTCAACTTAATGAAGCTTAACGATAAACAAAAAAATATAGCCCGTTTTTTGGGAATCAGAGCGGGATATTTTCTTATAAATTTTTTGGCAAAGACTTACAGAATAACCAGAATAAACGGGAACTATTTGGATGATATGATTGATAAAGGTGAAAATTTTGTGGTTGCTTTCTGGCACGGTTCGATGATACCCGGGTGGTATTTGCACAAAAATTTCAACAGCGCGGCTCTTGTAAGCAAAAGCAAGGACGGAGAAGTGTTGTACCATATTCTAAACAAATGGGGTTATAAAGTTGTCCGCGGCTCAAGTCACGTCGGAGGTAAGGAAGCTTTGGAAGAGATGATCTCTCTTTTGAAAGAAAAACATACATTGGTAATAACGCCTGACGGTCCGCGCGGTCCTCGACACAAGATGAAAGCCGGAGCCGTAATAGCGGCAAAAAAAGCAGGAACGCCGTTGATACTGGCGGGTATTTATATAAAAAATAAAATTTGCCTGAACAGCTGGGATAAGTTTGAATTCCCGCTTCCGTTTACTAAAATAAACGTTAAATATTCCGAGCCGATTTATATCGACAAAGAACTCGACTACGATGCGACTTCTAAATTGATTAACAATAGCGAACTTTATTTGAAGAAACTTCAAGAGGAAGCGGAAAAAATTGATTGATTTATTAAGAATTATATCGTCGCCTTTGGTCGTTTTCTATTATTTGGCGATTAAATTAAGAAACTATTTGTTCGACAAAGGAATTTTTAAGACGGAAAGAGTTAATGCAAAAGTGATTTCAGTAGGAAACATAACGGTTGGAGGTTCCGGCAAAACGCCGGCGGTTTTATACCTGGCGGAACTGATGAAAAGAAACGGAATAAAAACGGGAATTTTGAGCCGCGGCTACAGACGTCAAACGAGCGGATATCTGCTGGTCTCCGACGGCAAAAAAATCTTTTCGACCGTAGACGACTGCGGAGACGAAATGTATTTTGTATCGACCGAGACGAATCTGCCGACTGCGGTTTCCGAAAACAGAGTCGACGGATGCAAACGAATAATAGAAGAAACCGGAGTCGAAGCCATAATTCTCGACGACGCTTTTCAACACAGATGGATTCACAGAGATATCGACATTGTGATAATCGACCAGCGCTTTCTAAATAAAACCGGAAAGAAAGAGCAACGGCTTCTGCCGCTCGGCAATATGCGCGAGCCTTTCGATTCGCTAAAGCGCGCCGACATAATAATATTAAATCGTAAATTCCTCGATGATTATAATGTGCCCCATTCGCTCAAACATTATTTTGAAAAGAAACCCGTCTTCCGGGCTTATTACGATGTGGAAGGAATCTACGACGTTAAAACTCACAAAAAATATTCTTTCGAAGATTTCAAGGGACAGAAAAGTTTGATTGTATGCGGAGTCGCCAAGCCGCATTCTTTTCTTAACGTTTTGGAAAAAAACGAAATCGATTTTACAAACAAAATGCTCTTTCCCGACCATAAAAATTATACTTTGAAAGAAGTGCAGGCTATACGCAAACAATTTTACGATACAAACGCTTACTCCGTGCTTACGACGCAAAAGGACGCTGTAAAATTGACAAAGTATTCGAAAGAACTGGACGATATCGATATTTATTATCTGAAAATTTCCTTAATAATAGAAGACTCAGATAAATTCGACAGAATGATAATCGATAAAATAAAATATAATCCCACTCACAATAACTAATTGGAGGTAACTAATGGCTAAAAGTAAGTCACAAACGAAACGCAAGACTCCCAAGTATGTTTATTTCTTCGGCGGTAAGAAAGCCGAAGGAAAAGCGGACATGAAGGAGCTTCTGGGCGGAAAAGGCGCGAACCTTGCCGAAATGGTTAATATCGGTTTGCCTGTGCCAGCCGGTTTTACAATTACAACCGAAGTGTGCACGGCTTATTACAAGAACAACAAAAAATATCCGAAAGAACTCAAGCAGCAGGTTCTCGACGCCCTCAAAAAAGTTGAAAAAGAAATGGGCGCAAAATTCGGCGACAAAGACAATCCGTTATTGGTTTCCGTGCGTTCGGGCGCAAGAGCTTCGATGCCCGGTATGATGGAAACAATCCTGAATGTCGGCTTGAACAATGAAACTCGCGAAGGATTGATTAAAAAGACGAACAATCCTCGCTTTGTTTACGATTCGCATCGCCGCTTAATTCAGATGTACTCCGACGTTGTTATGGAAAAAGCTGCGGGCATCGAACCGGAAGAAGGCAAAGGCGTACGCCAGCAGCTCGAAGCCGAACTCGAAAAAATGAAAGAAGCCAAAGGCTATCAAAGCGACGTAGACCTGACCGCCGAAGATTTGAAAGAACTGATTGAAATCTACAAAGCAAAAGTTCAAGAAGTGCTTGGCAAACCATTCCCCGAAGATCCGATGGAACAATTATGGGGAGCTATTGCCGCAGTATTCCAGAGCTGGATGGGTAAACGCGCTATTGCTTACCGCCGTTTTGAAGGAATTCCCGACGATTGGGGTACGGCAGTGAACGTTCAGTCGATGGTATTCGGAAACATGGGCGACACATCGGCAACAGGCGTTGCTTTCACACGCAACCCCGCTACCGGCGAAAAGTATTTCTACGGCGAATGGCTTCCGAACGCTCAGGGCGAAGACGTTGTAGCCGGTATCAGAACTCCGAACCCGATCAACGAAGTCGGTAAATCCGAACACAACAAACACCTCCCTTCGTTAGAAACAGCAATGCCGAAAGTTTACAAAGAATTGCTCGGCTATCAGAAGCTGCTCGAAAAACACTATCGCGACATGCTCGATATCGAGTTCACAATTCAGGAAGGCAAACTTTATATGCTTCAATGCCGCGTAGGTAAACGTAACGGTCCCGCGGCTGTTAAAATGGCGCTCGATATGTTGCAGGAAAAATTAATTACAAAAGAAGAAGCGGTATTGCGCGTTAATCCCGCTCAGCTGGACGAACTGCTTCACCCGATTATCGATCCGAAAGCCGAAACGACGGCAACTATGGTTGCAAAAGGATTGCCTGCAGGACCCGGCGGCGCAAGCGGACAAATTGTATTCAGTTCCGAAGAAGCAGTTAAATGGGCAAAAGCCGGCAAACGCGTTATTCTCGTGCGCGAAGAGACCAATCCGGAAGATATCGAAGGTATGCGCGCCGCAGAAGCCATTCTCACAGCAAGAGGCGGTATGACATCCCACGCAGCTCTCGTTGCCCGCGGATGGGGCAAATGCTGTATCGTAGGCGCCGGTTCGATTAAAATCAATTTCAAAGACAAAACAATGACCACCAACGGTCACACACTCAAGGAAGGCGACTGGATTACTCTCAACGGCACCAAAGGCGTCGTATATCTCGGCGAATTGCCGATGATCAAAGCCGCCGAAGAAAATCCGTACTTCCAGAAATTGATGAAATTGTGCGACCAATTCAGAAGACTTAAAATCAGAACAAACGCTGATACGCCCGAAGACGCTTCAAAAGCAAGAGCTTTCGGAGCAGAAGGTATCGGCCTTTTCAGAACCGAGCATATGTTCTATGGCAAGAACTCCGAAGAACCACTTTCAAAACTTCGCAAGATGATTGTTTCTAAGACCGAAGAAGAAAGAAGAAACGCGCTGGACGAATTGTTCCCGTATGTAAAAGCCGATATCAAAGGCACGCTCGAAGCTATGGATAAATACGGCGTTACAATCAGAACTCTCGATCCGCCGTTGCACGAGTTTGTGCCTCATCGTCAGGACGAAAGAGAAAAACTCGCCAAGAGTTTAGGCATAACGCTCGAAGAGTTAAACGAACGCGCGGAATCGCTTCACGAAAACAACCCGATGATGGGACATCGCGGCGTTCGTTTGGGCATCACTTTCCCCGAAGTAACGGAAATGCAGGTAAGAGCAATCTTCGAAGCTGCCGCGGAATTAATAAAAGAAGGCAAAAAGCCCTTCCCTGAAATTATGATTCCCGTTGTAAGTCACGTAAACGAATTGAAACATCAGTACGATATCGTTGTTCGGGTTCACAAAGAAGTATGCGAAAAATTCGGATTGAAAAAGATTCCGCACCTTACAGGCACAATGATCGAAATTCCTCGCGCCGCATTGACTGCCAATAAGATTGCCGAATACGCTCAATTCTTCTCGTTCGGCACCAACGATCTGACTCAAATGGGCTTCGGATTTTCACGCGACGATATCGGCGGATTCCTCCCCGATTATCTCGAAAAGAAAATTCTTCCCGAAGATCCGTTCCAGTCAATCGATCAGGAAGGCGTAGGCGAACTGATGAAAACCGGCGTTACAAAAGGACGCGCTACCAGACCCGATCTTAAAATCGGTATCTGCGGCGAACACGGCGGCGAACCCAAGTCGGTCGAATTCTGCCACAATATCGGTCTCGATTATGTAAGCTGCTCGCCGTTCCGAGTGCCGATTGCGCGTCTGGCTGCAGCTCAGGCGGCTATTAAAGAAGCAAAATCCGCCAAACCCGCGGCAAAGAAAAAAGCAGCTAAAACAAGCAAGAAGAAAAAATAATATGGCTTGAATTCCCGGGCTGCCTTTGTTAAGGCAGCCCGTAATATTTATTAAGACAACAAGGAGATGAGGAACTAATGAAGCTATCGGATTTCAAATACAATTTGCCAAAGACAGCCATTGCTAAATTCCCGGTTACTCCGCGCGACGCGGCAAAATTAATGGTGCTCAACAGAGCCACCGAAGAAATTGAGCACAAAGTATTTTCCGACATTATCGATTATATGGACAAAGGCGATGTTGTGGTAATTAACAAAACCAAAGTAATGCAAGCCCGCCTTATAGGTAAAAAAGAAAGAACCAACGCTAAGATAGAAGTGTTCGTTTTGCGCGAGCTTAACAAAGAAGAAAATATATGGGATGTTATAGTCGACCCCGCAAGAAAAGTAAGAATAGGCAACAGAATTTATTTTAACGATAACCTGTGGTGCGAAGTAATCGATAATACGACTTCGCGCGGCAGAACCGTCAGATTTAACGAAGACGCCGGCGACATATTCAAAGCCATCGAAGAAATCGGAAATACTCCTCTTCCCCCCTACATCAAACGCGAACCGATACCGGAAGACCGCGAAAATTATCAAACCATCTTTGCGGAAATCGACGGCTCAGTAGCCGCCCCGACAGCGGGTCTTCATTTTACTCCTCAACTCGTTAAAAAGATAGAAAAGAAAGGAATTAAATTCGTACCCGTTATACTTCATATCGGACTCGGCACATTCAGACCGGTAGAAGTGGAAGATTTGACAAAACACAGGATGGATTCGGAATACTATGAAATACCGGAAGAGACTGCAGAGACAATCAATAAAGCTCTAACCAGCAAAAAGAATGTGTTTGTAGTCGGAACCAGCACCTGCCGCGCATTGGAAAGCAGCGTTACCGCAGAAGGTTTTTCGAAACCGAACCGCGGCTGGACGGACAAATTTATCTTTCCGCCTTACGATTTCAAAATCACAAAAAAATTGATAACCAATTTCCATGCGCCGGAATCGACGTTGTTAATGCTTACGGCGGCTTTTGCGGGCTACGACTTCACTATGAAAGCCTACAAAAAAGCATTGAAGGAAGGTTACCGATTCCTCAGCTACGGCGACGCAATGTTGATTCTGTAATATGAAAGTCTATGCGATTATACCGGCAGGCGGAACAGGCACGCGGATAAACGCGCCCGTTCCCAAACAATTTATACGCGTCAACGGCAAGGAGATAATTGCATACACGCTTGAAAAATTTCAGAAATCATCGATAATAAATAAAATAATAGTCGCCGCTCACAAAGATTATATCGGCAGACTGGAAGATCTAAGAGATAAATACTCGCTCGACAAACTGAAAGATATAGTCGCCGGAGGAACCGAAAGGCAATTTTCGGTTTATAACGCGTTGAATTCGATTGACGACGCGTCCGACGACGACATCGTTATAGTTCACGACGCGGTGCGTCCTCTTGTTACCGAGGCAATTTTAAATTCTTCGGTAAATGCGGCAATAGAGTTCGGTTGCTTTGTAACTGCTATTAAAGCTAAAGATACTTTAATCGAAGGCAATGAATTTGTTTATTCTTACGCTGACAGGTCAAAATATTTTTATGCGCAGACGCCTCAAGGCGCCCGGTACGGTATTTTTAAGGAAGCTTTTAAAAAAGCCGCAGCCGACAATTTTCTCGGCACGGACGAATCGACGCTCTTTCACAGGAACGGCAATAAAGTGAAAATTGTGGAAGGTTCTTCGCTCAATTTCAAAATTACAACCGGCGACGACCTCAAACTCTTCGAGCTTTTGCTAAAAGCCGGTGAACATTTATAGCTTTTATTTTGTTTAAAAATTGTATAAAATTGTGTAAGAAATAAATCAGATGTAATTATGCTTAACTTATTATTCGTTATCGTTCTCTCGTATCTTGTAGGTTCAATACCCACAAGCATTATCATTAGTAAACTGGTAAAAGGAATAGATATCCGCCAATACGGAAGCGGAAACGCCGGCGGCACCAATGTTTTCAGAGTGCTCGGCTGGAAGTGGGGAGTATTAACCATACTGCTCGACGCTCTCAAAGGCGCTGTCGCCGTTATTGTAGTGGCGCGCCTCTATCTGGATAATATTCCGTTCAACAACATTACGCCGTTCGACGATTTCACGTTGGTACAGATACTCTGCGGCGTAGCGGCTGTAATAGGTCACATATGGACTGTCTTTGCAGGTTTTAAAGGAGGCAAAGGCATTGCAACTGCTCTCGGCTTTTTGATGACCATCATTACAGTCGATATGCTCCTCGCAATCGGAATATTTCTGGTCGTTGTTTATTTCTCGCGTTATATTTCTCTCGGTTCTTTAACGGCGGCTGTTTCCGTGCCGGTTATCCTTTTTGTGCGCGAGAATTTATTCGGCGTTCACATTGCCGGTTACGGTATTATTCTTCCTTTTGCAATTGCTCTTGCTCTGCTTGTTATTTACACTCACCGTAAAAACATCGACAGACTACTCAAAGGAAACGAAAACAAAATTTCTTTCGGAAAGAAATAAATGCGTATTTCAGTATTGGGAGCCGGAGGCTGGGGTACTACCCTGGCTATCCTTCTCTATTTTAACGGACACGAAGTCACTCTCTGGGAATACAAAAAAAGCTACTCAAAAACTTTATCCAAGTCGAGAGAAAACAAAATATATCTTCCCGGCGTTAAGATTCCGAAAGAAATTCAGATAACTCACTCGCTCGAAGAAGCGTGTAATCGTCGACATATGGTCGTTATTGCCATCCCCACTCAATATATCCGCAGCGTGCTCTCGCAAATTAAAAAATATGATTTTTCGGATACTACATTCGTAAGCGTTTCGAAGGGAATCGAGCGCGACACTTTGATGACCGTATCTCAAATTATTCGGGATGAACTGAAAGATATTGCTCCTTCGCAAATAGGAGTTCTATCAGGTCCTAGCCATGCGGAAGAAGTAAGCCGTAAAATACCGACTGCAGTAGTTGCTGCGTCGAGCGACGAATTAACCGCAAAAGAAATTCAAGCCGCTTTTATTACTTCTTACTTCCGCGTTTATTCCACAACCGATATTCTAGGAGTTGAATACGGAGGCGCTTTAAAAAACGTTATTGCAATCGGCGCGGGTATAGTGGACGGAGCGAATTTCGGAGACAATACGAAAGCAGCCATTATGACAAGAGGGATTGCAGAAATATCGATACTCGGCATGGCGCTGGGCGCGCGTCCCGAAACTTTTTCGGGATTATCGGGCATGGGCGATTTGATTGTAACCTGTATGAGCCGTCACAGCCGGAACAGATACGTGGGCGAGCAAATCGGGAGAGGCAAAAAATTAAAGGATGTTCTCAAATCGATGAAAATGGTCGCTGAAGGAGTCGAAACGAGTAAAGCCGTTCACATGTTGTCGCAGGAACACGATATCGAAACTCCGATTTGTTCAGCTGTATATAAAATACTCTTCGAAGAACGCGACCCGGTTAAAATTACGTATGAATTAATGACGAGGGACATGAAGCCCGAGAACGAATAACAATTCTTTTCTTTCCCCCTTTTTTATTATTTTAACCCAAAAATTTTTTGATGAGATGGATTTAAACGCATCGATTCAATACTTGAAGTTTGTCGGGCCCAAAAGAGCCAAAGCTTTTTCTAAAATCGGCATCGAAAAAATCAAAGATCTTCTCTTTTATTTCCCGTCGAAACATTTGGACCGTTCAACTATTCTTTCGACTATCAAAGCCGTTCAACATCTAAGAAACGGCTACGAGGGCGAAGTAACGGTTATTGGCAGAGTTGCCGACAAGGAAATAATTCGATACGGAAAGAAACAATTGTTGAAAGTTTTTTTCAGCGACAGTACGGGCTCGTTCGAATGCGTTTGGTTCCAGGGCATTAATTATTTCAAAGACGTTTTTAATCCCGGAAATTATTTTGCAATTTCCGCCAAGCCCACAATAACAAAATACGGACACCTTCAATTTGTTCACCCCGATTTCGACAGGATAAGCGATAAAGAGTCGAACGATTTCTTAAACACCGGCAAAATAATTCCCTTCTACAGAATTCCAAAAGAACTCAGATCGATTAATTTGGGCGACCTTGGGCTGCGCAGGATTGTAGCCCAAGCGGTATCCGACTACGCCGATTCCGTCAAAGAAACTCTGCCTGAGAAAATCATCAAGGAATACGATTTACTGCCGTTGAATCTGGCTCTCAAAAACATTCACTTTCCCGAATCGATTGATATGCTGGAGCGCGCGCGTTACAGATTCAAATTCGAAGAGCTGTTCTATTTTGAAATACTCGTCGCTCTCAGAAAGCAACAATTAAAAATTCAAAAGAAGGTTAATCTATTCAAAACTAACGCGGAATTAATTAAAAATTTTTTAAAGCTGCTTCCCTTCGAACTAACCAAAGCGCAGTTGAAAGCTCTTCATGAAATTCGTCTGGATATGGAAAGCGACCGCCCGATGAACCGCTTACTTCAGGGCGATGTAGGCAGCGGAAAAACAGTTGTAGCTTTAATTGCCATGCTCATAGCGGCGGGAAGCGGTTATCAGGCGGCTTTGATGGCTCCCACCGAAATACTTGCCGATCAACATTATAAAAAAATTTCCGAAATGCTGAAGCCTCTCGGAATAGAAGTTGCATTATTAATAGGCGGACAAAAGAAAAAAGAACGCGAAGTATTCCTCGATAACATTAAATCGGGCAAAACAAAAATTATTATAGGAACTCATGCTCTTATTGAAGATAATGTCGAATTCGATAAACTCGGTCTTGTAGTAATTGACGAGCAGCACCGATTCGGAGTTTTGCAACGCTCGCAATTGATTAACAAAGGTTTAACTCCGGACATATTGATTATGACAGCCACTCCCATTCCCCGGACACTTTCGATGACGCTTTACGGCGACCTCGATGTGTCCGTAATTGACGAGATGCCCGCTAACAGAAAACCGGTTAAAACCGTACTGAGAGGCGAAAGCAAATTAAAAGACATTTACAATTTCATAAGACAAAAAGTGGAAGAAGGCTACCAGGCGTTCCTTGTATATCCGCTTATAGAAGATTCGGAAAAGCTCGACCTTAAAGCCGCAATTGCGCAATACGAACTACTGAAAAAAGAACATTTGAAAGATTTGAGAGTGGCTTTGATACACGGCAAAATGAAATGGCAGGAGAAAGAAGAAGTTATGCTAAGTTTTGCCCGCAAAGAGTTCGACGTATTAATATCCACTACGGTTATCGAAGTCGGCATCGATATTCCCGACGCAAATATAATCGTTATAAACGACGCTTTCAGATTCGGTCTTTCTCAATTGCATCAATTAAGAGGAAGAGTAGGTCGCAGCGACAAACAAGCTTACTGTATTTTAATTACCAAAGACGAATTTGCAGTCAAGATTAATCGCTTCAATTACAACTTCGATTATCTTTCTCCTGCTCAAATTGAAAAGCACAAAACTCTCATCCGTTTAAACGCAATGACTAAAACAAACAACGGTTTTGAGTTAGCCGAAATAGATTTAAAATTGAGAGGACCGGGCGATCTGTTCGGAACAAAGCAAAGCGGCTTGCCCGAATTCAAACACGCCGACATTGCCGAGGACGTTGATATTCTTTACTCTGCGCGCTCCGCTGCTTTTAAAGTCGTTAAATCCGATTCGCATTTAAAAGAAAAAGAACACGTTATTATAAAAGAAGTATTGAAAGAAACTTATGCAAAACATATTTCGTTATCACAAATAGGTTAATTATTTTTTTATAATTCTTGCAAAAAAATTTTAAATCAGTATATTGGTAACAAAAAAATAAAAAGGATTTCCTATTAGTTCTTTTTTACTAAATAGAAGACTTAAATTAGCATTAACATATAATTTAAAGCCGGATGTAAACAACGATTCCGAAGGAGCTTCTTTCTCTTTTCAGAACAACGACACTCTGACCATGAACGACACGTATGCGGAGTGGGATACCATCGAAACAATTAACGCAATCAAAAACGCGCTCGAACTTTTTCACGAAGTGCATCTGATAGAAGCCAACGAAGAAGCTTTCGACAAATTCAGAACATTAAAACCGGACTTAGTATTTAACGTGTCGGAAGGCTTTAACGGCATAAGCCGCGAAGCTCAAATTCCGGCAATGCTCGACCTGCTCGGCATTCCTTACACTGGTTCCGATCCTCTTACGCTTACCACATGTCTCGATAAATCCAGGACAAAAGAAATTTTATCATATTACGGAATACCTAACGCCAGGTTCGTTACTGTCGAATCGCTCGAAGATATTATAAACTTTTCTCTCGCGTTCCCTGTTATCATAAAACCCGTTGCCGAAGGTTCAAGCAAAGGAATTTTCAATTCGTCATTAGTCAACAATACGGAAGAACTTCGGATAAGACTCGGCGAGTTGATCGAAACATACAAACAACCTTTATTGATAGAAGAATTTTTACCCGGGCGCGAATTTACGGTTGCAATAATGGGAAACGGAAAAGACGTCGAAGCGCTGCCGATTGTGGAAATCAACTACGCTTCGCTGCCGGACAATCTTCTTCCGATTTATTCATACGAAGCAAAATGGATTGCCGATACTCCCGACAATCCTCTTGATATTTTCAGTTGTCCCGCCCGACTGGACGACGAACTCAAAAGCAAAATAGAAAAAACCGCGCTTGATACATATAAAATATTAAGATGCCGCGACTGGGCGCGTATCGACATTCGTCTCGACGAAAACAATATTCCGAACGTTATAGAAGTTAATCCTCTGCCGGGAGTGCTGCCCAATCCGGAAGACAATTCGTGTTATCCGAAAGCCGCCCGAGCCGCGGGTTTATCTTACAACGAAATGATTAACAAGGTACTCTATCACGCCGCCAAAAGGCATAATTTGATATGAAGAGCGACAGAAAGATATTGATTTGCTTCAACGATCCGGTTCGTTATTACGAAAATTACACGGGCAAACGCTCGACTGATTTTTCGAACGACGTCGATCTGTCCGAAATAAATATCGTCGAGCAAATTGAAAATATTCGGGACATTCTCGGCAAAAAGTATTCTTCCGTGGAAATACTATCCGTAAACAAGGATATAAGGAAATTTATCGACAAACTAAGAATGATTTCCCCGGACGTAGTATTCAATCTTGTCGAATCCGTAGAAGGCAACGCCAACTATGAAAGTTACGTAGCGGGTTTATACGATCTTTTTGAAATTTCCTATACCGGCAACACTCCGCTTTGTCTGGGAAATTGTTTGAACAAAAACAGAACAAAGCAAATTTTGTTGTCGCACGGCATTCGTACTCCTAAATTTATAATTGCGGAATGCAATTCATATCCCGTTAAAGATAAATTTCCGTTGAAATTTCCGGTTATCACAAAACTCGCGCGCGAAGACGCCAGTATCGGCATATCCGAAAATTCGGTAGTGCGAAACTTTAACGACCTGCGCAGTCAACTCGAATATCTTTTTCATACGTACAAACAGGAAGTTTTAATAGAAGAATATATCGAGGGAAGAGAAATAAACGTTGCCATCCTCGGTTCCGAGATATTGCCATTGTCGGAAATAAAATTCGACGGGCTGCCGGACAATTTACCAAAGATTATAACATACGAAGCAAAATGGTCGCCGGACAGCGTTTATTACAATAACACCGTGCCCGAATGTCCGGCTAAACTATCCGAAGACATTGAAGATAAGATTAAAAGCGCTGCCGAAGCGGCTTTCAATGCATTGGGCTGCAGGGATTATGCAAGGGTCGACATTCGATTGAGTAAAAGAAATGTGCCCTATGTAATCGAAGTCAATCCCAATCCCGATATATCGCCCGACGCCGGATTCATAAGGTCCGCCAATGCAGCCGGCTTAAGTTTTGAAGACGTTATTCTTAAAATTGCCGAACTTGCAGAAAAGAGGATTAAATATGATACGCAAGCTGCAATCTGACGACAGGAAACGACTGGTTGAAATTATCGACGGCACTAAAAATTTCAGCAAAGAAGAAAAAAAGATTGCCGTCGAATTGATAGACGAAGCTCTGGAAAAAGAAGGAGTCGACAATTACAATGTGTTCGTTTATCTGGAAGGCTCGGAAATTGCAGGCTATCATTGCATCGGTCGCAGACCTTTGACAGACGGCGTATTCGACCTCTACTGGATTGTAGTCGACAAAAAATTCCAGAATAAAGGTATCGGGAAAAAATTGCTCGACCACGCCGAAGAGTTCGCAATTAAAAACAACGGCAGATGGATACTTGCCGAAACTTCGTCTCAGGATAATTATAACGAAACGAGGAATTTTTATTTCAGGAATAATTATTCGATTGTTGCCGAGATAAAAGATTTTTACAAACAGAACGATAATCTTATCGTCTTTGGAAAATATATAAAAAAATAAATATAAAGGGCACACATATGGAACTCTGGCAGCAAATGATAAGGGATAGTATACACTCCGTAGATCAACTCGTTGAAAAATTCAATATCGACAGAAAGGTAGCCGAGGAGCTCGACGAATTTTTTCAGGCGCGCATTAATCCGTATTATCTGAGCCTGATACGTTATCCCGGCGACCCCATCTGGCTTCAATGCGTCCCGGACGTCAAAGAGCTTGAAGACCTTGACGGCTATGAAGACCCGCTGCAGGAAGACGCTATGAGTCCCGTGCCTAATATCACTCACCGCTATCCCGACAGAGTATTGTTCCTGACGACGAGTCAATGCGGAATGTATTGCCGTTTTTGCACGCGCAAAAGGAAAGTGGGCAACTCCGATAAAATTTCGATGCGTCAGCTGGAATCGGCTTTCAAATATCTCGAAGAGCATACCGAAGTCCGGGATGTGATTATGTCGGGCGGCGACCCGCTGATGTTAACCGACACAATGCTCGAAAAAATAATTAAAAGAATACGCCAGATTCCGCACATCGAAATAATCCGCATCGGCACAAAAATGCCGTGCGTTCTGCCACACAGAATTACGCCCAAACTTGTGGAAATGCTTAAGAAGTACCACCCGATTTATATAAATACGCATTTCAATCATCCGTGGGAAATTACTCCCGAGAGCTCCAAAGCCTGCCAGATGCTTGTAGACGCCGGATTCCCCGTCAATAATCAGGCTGTTTTGATGAAAGGCGTTAACGACGACCCGCAGGTGCTCAAAGAGTTGTTCCTTAAACTGTTAAAAATACGCGTAAGACCTTATTACCTTTTTATGGCGGACGAAACGCGCGGCGCAAATCATTTCAGAACTTCGCTCGACAAAGGACTGGAAATTATGTTTGCTTTGAGAGGCAACATAAGCGGATTGGCAATTCCTCATTTTGTAATCGACGCGCCCGGCGGAGGAGGTAAAATTCCCGTCCTGCCCGATTATATTCTCCACCGCGACGAAGAAAAAATCGTTATGCGCAATTATCAAAATAAAATTTACGTCTATCGCGAAGCTAAAAACGAAGATACCAGAATCGAAGTGGAAACTTCAGGAAACGGCAACGGCAATTTACCCAAGCCGAAAAAGTTAAAGAAAAGCGCAAAAGCGGAAGTTACGGAATATGAAATAACGTAACGGTTTTCAGACATTTAAAAATGAAAGAGCCTGCCGAATAACCGACAGGCTCTTACTTAAATACCACTAACCCCTAATCCCTAGCAACTAATCCCTGATAACTAATCCCTAACCACTAATCCCTAAAACTACTTCACCATCACCATCTTCCTCGTCTGAACAAAATCGCCGGCGATAATTTGATAGAAGTACGTACCGCTGCTTACGCGATTTCCGGAATTGTCTCTGCCGTCCCAGAGGATATTGTGCTTGCCGGCAGACTTAACTTCGTCGAGTAAGCTCCTCACTTCCCTGCCCAGCGCGTCGTATATTTTTATCCGTACGTTGGTCAATTCGGGCAAGGTATATGTTATAATTGTAGAAGGATTAAAAGGATTGGGATAATTTTGATCGAGAGCGTAACTCGTGGGCAGCAATTCGATTACATCGTTATTGCCGGTTGTTTTTGAACTAACGTAAGCGCGGATAAGATTCAGGAATATATACCCTTCTTTGTCTTGGACGCTATAGAAAAGCCATGAGCCGTTTTCTGTACTGTACCAATAACTATTATTAGAAGTTTGTGATTTATAATAAGTTACCATAACCCGGTTTTTCTCCGGGTATTCGCCTTCTACGGGAAGGATAACCGTAAAATCTTTATCGGCGGAAATATTATAAGAAGTAAGGTCGACTTTTACCCAGTTGGGATACGGTTGTTCATACGGATATGTTGCTCCGCTATTAATTACCGGAGGCGCTTGCGCTAGTGTAGGCGTAACAGTAAACGATGCAAGATTTTTTCCGGCAAATCCCGCCGTAGTTCCTTTCAGTTCGTAGACGCCTCCAATCATCGGTAGTGTATTTCTAACGGCAATTTTCACTGAGTCCAATTTCATTCCTGATATTCCGTTGAATACCACTGCCACACTGTCTCCTGCCGTAAGTTGAAGATAACCCACAGGTTCCGTATTGTCGTAAGCAATTTCGATCGGTTTGTTATCGAAGACGCCCGTTGCATTGAAAGCATAGCTGAAAGCTTTCGTAACAGGATAAGCGCTCTGATCCACAATGTAAACCATAAAAGTCACTTCGGTATAATCGGATCCGAAAGAAGCCAGCGAATAATCCGTTCCGAAAGAAACGTCTTCTACTTCGACTCCGCCGGATGAAGTTCTTTTAATTGCTTTTAACTGTATGCTTTCGTTTGTCGTAAATTTAATGTTCAAATTGCTGCCGCCGGTAAAAGTAATATAATCGACTCCGTATTTATAAACCGAAGCGGTAGAAACCGACACGTTCGGATTGAAATATTTTGTATCTGCCATTTTAGGCAGCCCGGGATAAGAATAGCCCCATTTCGGATTGACGTTCCTGTCGTTAATAAAATTAGCCAGAAACCAGTTTTCCATTAATGCCGAGAAAGTAATTGATTTGTCGATTGAACTCAGCGTATTCAAAACTCCGGTGAATCCTTTTACTCTTTTATTAAGAAATTCCTTGAAGAATGACGATCCGTACTGTTCGTAGAGATAGAGAGAAAAGCGGGCTGCTCTCGAATAGTCGGTCAAAACGGCGGTGTTGTCGTTCCGGCGCCAATCGAGAAAATAATGATCGGGTTCCTGAGCATAAAGATTTTGATTATATACCTCATAACCGCAAATCACTTCGGCGACAAGAGACCAGGCTTCGTCAAAAAACGTCTCTTCTTCTTGTATATAATTATAATGTACCATATGCTGAAACTCGTGCGCGGTAGTGCTCATAGCGTTCGTAAGTCCGGCTTCGGTAAGCAGTTTATTCTGAACGCCGTCCAGGTAATAAATCTCGGCAGCATTGCTGTTGGAAAACCCCGGTTTGCTTTTATCAGTTTCTTGATTATAAGAGAAAAAATATCCCGAGATATACCCCCCCGATCCGCTGTAGCCGTCTTTTATGTCGAGAATTAAAATAATTACTTTCGGATCGTTGTCCACATCGGGCGGATTTCCGAAATTTTCAACAACTGTTTGATAAATGCCTTTATTCGGGTTTGCGGGAGTCGATTTTTCAAAAGCGTTCAATACCTCATTTACTGCATCCTGGTCGACAGTTTCTCTGTCCCAGAGCTTGTCTTCGACGAAGATATAGCAATTATCTCCTACGGCACGGCATGTAGAAGGTACGTCATAAAATTCATTTGTTGTAGTCAGGTCCGAAGCCGTCCATGTATGTTTTGAGCCGACTGTAAATCCCCACGAAGAGGATTTTTTGAGAGATTTTTCGGGTTTTATTTTCGAAAGGTCGATTCCGTTTGCTTCGCTGAATTTTTCGAGAAACGGACGCGCGTCAACCGGATAGCTCGTTTCCCGAGCAATTCCCTGTTCCGCCGACTTATCTATTTTTATTGATGTCTGTCCGGAAATGCCTATACTCCACAAAAACGTTAAAGCAAGTGCTAATTTTTTCATATTGCTACCTATTTTGAATTCTTAGTTAAGGGTTTTATTTCGTCGACAATTATAACGGGAGCTCTCGTATCCTCTTCGGTTTTAGTGAAAGTAACCAGATAGTAGTCTCCCTGCTTTTTCCATAGTTCTCTTTCCGTTTCGGGTTTACACTTCAAGATGTACACTTTATCATCGTCTGTTTTAATTGCAAGTTTAGAAAACGGTTCGTTGCCTATAACTGTAATATAGCCTTTCACTTTTCCGCCGTCGGCAACGGCATTTTTGCACGAACAGCATGCGTTTACGGCAAAAACAGAAAGCAGAATTAGAGCAAACGGTATAAATTTTTTGATTTTCATATAAATCCCGGGAATTTTTGTTTAAATATACTTAGAAAACAAATAAAATTTCGAAAAAATTCAAACTTGAAGCTGAGGGAAAAAATTTTCTCCGATCCAGTAGCCGGTAAAATTTTTGAACATTTCTTTGTATCTGTCGAAGCTGAGAGGTTTAATAAGATAACTGTTGGCGCCCAGTTGAAAAGCTCTGTCGATATCGGTCTGATTTGAAGATGTGGACAATATAACAACGGGAATAACTTTATATTCTTCGTCGTTTTTTATTTTTTGAAGAAACTCGAACCCGTTGATTCTGGGCAAGCGGATATCGAGCAGTATGATATCCGGCTGTGTGCTGTTTTCGGAATATTTTCCGGCTTTGAAAATGAAATCGAGCCCTTCCTTTCCGTCGAAGAGATGTATTATTTCGATTTTGAATTCGGAATTCTCTAAACTCCTTTTGACGATTTCTGCGTGCGCAAAATCGTCTTCAATCAACAGGATTACTGCGTTTCTTTTTTTCATATTACCCCCTGATTATGGTTTTCGGAAGGGTAAAGAATACAGTAGTTCCTTTATTCAGTCCTTCGGACTCAATCCAGATTCTGCCGCCGTGTATTTCGATTATTCTTTTCACGATTGTTAATCCCAGTCCCGTTCCTTCGTAATCGGCGTTCAATTTTTCGAAGAGACCGAACAGTTTGTTTTTATATTCGGGTTCTATCCCAATGCCGTTATCTTTAATATAGATAATAATTTCTTCACTTTCTTTGACGCCGATTTCAATGTGAGGCTGCTCACAATCGCCCGTGAATTTAACGGCGTTCTCAATCAGGTTTCGAAATACATCGACTAATTTATCCTTGTCGCCGTAGATTATAACGGGTTTGTCCGTTACGTCTATTCGTATATTTTTCTCTTTCAGTTGACCTGCGAGAAGATCAAGAGAATCTTTTACAATTTCCTGCAGAGTCAATTTTTCGGTTTTGTGAGAAACGCGTCCGAGCCGCGAAAGTTCAAGCAGGTCTTCAATCAATTTGCTCATTTTTTCCGAAGCTTTATCGATATAAGTCAGATCGTCGGACAATTTTTTGACGTCGTTCTTTTTCAGATTTTCTTTCATATAATCGACAAACGTACGAATAGTAACAACGGGGCTTTTCAAGTCATGCGAAACGCTGTAAATAAACCGCGTTATTTCCTCGTTCTTCTGACGAATTTCTTCGTCTTTTATTCTTCTTTCCGTAATATCCCTAATATTAACAACCACTGCGTTAAGATGAGGTTCGGAAAGGAAATTTCTGCCGACAGCTTCGAGCCATATATACTTGCCGTCTTTTTTCAACGCCCGGTATTCAACCCTGAAAAGACTTCTTTCATTCTGAAGAACTTGATCCCAAACTTCGACCACATTTTTAAGGTCTTCCGGATGAATAAATTTTTCGAACGATTTCCCTTCGATATCCCCTGCTTCAAAGCCCGT
Organism: Melioribacter sp. Ez-97; assembly: GCF_051488665.1. Taxonomy (NCBI): domain Bacteria; kingdom Pseudomonadati; phylum Ignavibacteriota; class Ignavibacteria; order Ignavibacteriales; family Melioribacteraceae; genus Melioribacter; species Melioribacter sp. Ez-97. The sequence goes on from NZ_JBPSEG010000017.1 coordinate 50,240, forward strand.
CAACAATTCGATAGCCGAGCTCACATACTGAATAACGCCTTCCGAATTAATCAGCATAAAAATATCGTTGGAATTGCTGAGCAGGGCCCGGAATTTTGCTTCCGCTTTTTTCCTTTGTTCGGTCTCTTTGACAAGTCCCCAAGATTTGAATGCGTAGTAAGAAAACAATACCGCGCCCAGAAAGATTGCGCTTATAAGCATCAGCAGTTTATTCCTGAAATCGGCAAGACCCGCAGTCAATTCATCTTCGGATGTAACGATAGCCAGCGACCAGTATGTGCCGTCGAGATGGATCGGCATATAAAATGCTCTCATTTTGCGATACGATTCGGAAGCGTGATCATAATAAAAAAGCGAAGTTCCTTCTTTCCCTTCCAGCATTCTCTTAATCATATTGGCAAAATTCGGGTCGTCGTGTAAAGTTTGTTTTATGTTATTGCCCACATGAATTCGTCTGGGGCAATAAAGTTCCGTCCCGCTGCGGCTTATTAACAACGCATAGCCGCTTTTCCCGATCGTTACCTCTCTGACAAACTTTTCGGCAATTTTTTCAAAATTCAAAACGAGTGCAATTGTACCGTCGAACTTGTTGTTTTTGAAGACGGGAACGTGGATTACAATAGCGTAGAAGCCCTGCACAGCCAGGAAGACATCGCTTATAACCGGCTTATGCGTTTTGAATATCTCCTGTATATGCGCCTGCGAAGAGACGTCCAAACCAATCGCTTCTTCATAAGGCGCCGTAAACGTAATTTTACCGTCGGCGCCGACTCGCGTTATGCTTTTTAATTCATTGCGCAGGTTTTTGTACAAGAAGCGGATGTTCTCTTTACCCCGTTTATTCATTTCAATAATATTTTCGTCGGCGGCGAGATAAGTTAAAATGCTCTTCCAGTTATCGAACATTTCCCTGAAAGACAGTGAAGTTTGACGCGCGTGTATTCTTTGAAGATTATAAGAATTCTCAATAACGTTATTTTTTTCGTCGGAGTAAAAAGAGACAAACGTGTAGAGGGCAATCACGAGAAATAATAAAATACTGAAAAGCCAATATCGATAGTTCACAATTCCTCTTCGATACGGTTATTTTTAAAGTGAAATTAAAAATAATTTAAATAAAACGAAAGGAGAGAAGCCGCAAACGACTTCTCTCTTTCGGCGCGGATATTATTTTACTTTAAATTCAATCCGGCGGTTGGCTGCCCTGCCCTCGGCGGTTTTATTGTCGGCAATCGGATTGCTTTCGCCGTATCCGACAGCCGTAAGTCTGTCTGCGCTTACGCCTTTGGCAATCAAATATTTCATAACCGCATCGGCTCTCATTTGAGACAATTTCTTGTTATACTGTTCGGAGCCGATATTATCCGTATAGCCCTGGATTTCGACTTTTAATTCCGGATTAGCCAGTAGAGTTTTAGCCGCGTCGAATAAAATCGGATACGATTCGGGAGTCAGCTTTGCGCTGTTGAATTCGAAATTAACTCCTACAAGCACCCATCTTTTTTCTTCTTTAACGGGTTTTTCAACGACTACTTCTTTAACAACTTCTTTTGGAATGTACCTTTGAACAATTTCTTCAATCCGCGCATAGTCGATCGGAGCTGATTTTTGTTCAACGCTCAATCCCGAATAGAGTTTGCAATATTTGGAAGGCTCGCCTTTGCTGAAGTAATAGAGCACGCCGATTTTAGCGGTCATATAAGAATCTTTTCCGTTAATTTCTCCGACGCCGAGCGCGCCGTCAAATTCCGAATTGGCGACAAGATTATAGTTCCCTTCCGTTACCAATTTAAAATCATTTCCCAGATGCCATTCGATGCCCATACCAGCATTAAATACTCCGCTTGCCGCATTGTCTTCGACGCCGGGCGTCGCCTGATCGCTAAGCATCCTATAAGCCACTCCGCCTCCTACATTAAAATAAGGCGACACGGGTTCGCACGGCACGAGATAGTAGAGCAGGTTCAAATTTCCCGCAATTGTATTGTTGACCGTAGTTGTTACGGGCGCGCCCCATTCGCCTTCCAGGTGAAGATATGCGCCCGAGAGACGAAGTCCAACATGTTCTGTAAAATTCCTTTGGATCGAAAGATAAGCGCCGTAGTTTGCGCTTGTTGCCGTTATATTGGAATTAACAAAACGCGGATAGTCAAATCCGGCTCCCACTGCCCAGCTGTTTTTTGCAAGCTGAGCGTCTACCGATTGTGCTGCAAAGAATACAAAAAGAATTAGTATAGTGATTATTTTTTTCATACATCCTCCCCTTTCCGAGGTTATTTGTTTTTAAATTAATAAAAAAAATCATATTTTTGTCTGTCCATTTTTGTCGGGGTGTAGCGCAGCCCGGTTAGCGCGCTTCGTTCGGGACGAAG
>NZ_JBPSEG010000018.1:0-42878 GCF_051488665.1 Melioribacter sp. Ez-97
AATTCCTCCCCAGGTGCCTGAAGTGCTGGTAAAAGTGATTTTATTTGCGGAAGTCCCTTGTGCATTTAGTGTACCGTTGATTATAAGTGATTTGCCGTTTGCAATGTATATTGTCGATCCAGGTTCAATTGTTAGTGTTGCACCACTGTCAACCGTTAAATCTCCCATTACTTTTAGTATGCCATAAAAAGAAATATTGCCATTTATCATACCGCCTGAAATACCTAAGAAAGGTATATAATTATGTTTTGTTATTGTAATGTATAATGGTCGAATAGATGTATTAAATGTGTAACTACTTATATTATCTTGATACTGCCAAAAAGAAGAACCGTTATCCAAGCTCGACACACAGATCGTAGCGGTGGAACTTCCTATATTTACTGTAATAGAATTTCCATTATCAGTAATGCTTATCGAACTAAACGTTGAAGGATTTTTTGTCCATATATGGGTAGCAGCATCACCGAATATATGCCAAGTATTGAACACCCCAGGCCCTGTTCCGGGGTAATCTTCAATCATTTTACAAGATCCGTTAAAACAGAGGCCACCTATAGTTAACTTTGCATCGTTTACTAACAAATCAATCGCTTCTGCTTGTGCAACCGTTGGCTCTACCCAAGGTTGACCAATAGATGAACCATAAAACCCAATTGCTCCTATCGGACTATTTTCTGTTCCACTCCTTAGCCAAGCTTCTGAAAAACAGGTTGCTATCTCAGAAAAAGAACCAACTTCGCATGCTACAGAAAAAATAAATGGTAACATTCCTGTGCTCGAAAGATTTTGTACGTCCGTAACAGAGAATAGCGGCCACACATATGGATAATTAAATCCCCACTCTGTTTCTGTGCCATGTCCAATATAATTGACAATTCCTCTACCATTATAAATGGCATTTGTAATTGGTGATGACGTAGTAATGTCGTATAACTTATCAACAGAGGTATAGCCATAGGTTAATAAATCATTTCGTAATAAATTACATCGCGTGGTATCTGCAGGATTGCCTTCATGGGATGCTATACCGCAAGCTTTCTGAAACCATGTACCGATGACAGGACTAGCCTCATAATTAATAATTCTTGCTATTTGGTTCTTAACATCATCTATATTGCTTGCTGAAATTCTAGATATATAAGCGTCAGGATAGGGATCATCACCTTCAAGCAGTACGTAGGTTGGGTCTGTCGGTGCTGTTTGCGTCCCAGGATAAGGAATACTCTTGGAAGGAATATCTGCATTATTTCCCTCACCTACTAAAAGTATGTATGTTACACTTTCCTGTGTGTTATACATATTCTGTATATAATTTTTTATTGCATTAACGGTTGTACCAATATCGGAACATTTTACAAGAATTGTTTTATTTCCTTTTCTTGTTCTCCAATCTCGTAGTGGAATCAAATTATTGTAAAAATCATCTGCAACTATAATTAACATTCTTCCTGCTTCAGCAATATCATCATAAGTAGACTTATTAAGGATTTTATTTTGGTTGTCTTCGTAATTTAAAAAGAATCTTTTATATAGGTTCATGAAGTCCTTATCGATTCTTTTCCCTTTTTCATTATTTTTCACATTAACATTATCAATACCTTCAGCAAACACTTTTACCACAATGCGCTTATAAGTAATTAATTTACCCATAACAGCATTATAACGAAAAGGATTGAATCTTAATGTAATTCCTCTTAAATCTCTAATTATAAACGGCTTTGAAAGTTCTATAATATTTTCAGGCCAAAATATATTTGTTATATAGATATCACTGAATGTATAAGGTACCTTTTCAGGATCAACCGAGCGGGGGAGACTACCTTTTGAAGGAGCTATAGGTTCAATAGATATAGTGTCGCTTTCAACTTCCAATATTTCGAATTGCATTTTAGCTGCATTTGGAATTACAATATTACTATTAATACGTGGTAGCTCTGGGTATCCTTTATCAAGAAATGTTGGAGCGTTAGGTATTGACAATTTCGTAAATGTTTTACCATTAATATCGATTTTGTTTTGAAAATATCCTGGTAATATTACCTCTATTACTATACTATTAGAAACATTTTCTATCAGGTTAGTAATCACAGGCCTTGCCTCGGCAGATTTGCAGTTTATCCACTGACCGGCAGAAGTACCCACTATCCAGAATAGGGTAGCGAATAAATAACATAAATTTTTCATTATAATTTCTCCTCTTAAATTTCTTATATGACTAGTCATATTGTAATTTTATTATTGAAAATTGAGCAACAGAAGTACTAATATTGGCTTCAGCATTGTCATGATATATACTTAAGGAATCAACATCTTTTCCATTATTTAAATATAACTACCCTTAGATTTTCAAAATTTTCTGGAGGGAAACGTTCATTGAAAATAGTCTGTCGTCCCCCCTCACATGCTATAAAAACATAACGACAAGCATGGGCCCACCTATAATCAGGTTGATCATCTATAAAAAAGAACCATGCGTTATATGGTACAGAATATTTAGTTGAATCCGGACCCCTTTGTTTTACTTTCGTGTTTGATTTTAATTTTGTTAATAGCTCATAAATAACCTTTCCCGAATCATTATTATTGAGAATGTCATAAAATACTATTTGTTCAGCTTCTTTCAGCGATATTTCATTTGGTTCAATGGTTTTTTCGGAACAAGACCCAAAAAATATCGGCACAAATAATGAAATCACATAAAAATGAAAAATATTTTGTTTCATTTGATCCTCCCAAGTCAACTATGAATATTAATATCATATTCATTTAGTTATTCTTCACTATTCTCTGTTGATAATTTTTATTTTATCTACATATTCTATCAAATAAACTTCTTTTTCATTCTGCACCTCCTGTCTTTTTTGAAATATAAAATCACTCCTCGCTACAATTAGTATAAAGTGGTAGAGAAAATAATTTTACCGCATAAACTAAAATTTACTTCATCCGTTAATTTCACCCTCAGTAAAATGAAATGAACTTACTCTAATCGGAAATTATCTGCCCTGCAATTATTCTCAGATAATTTTACTAAATTTCAAAAAAAAGTCAAGACTTTTTAACATAGGATTAGGGATTGGTGGTTAGGGGAGCTGGGGTTCTTGGTTTTGGGGTTCGTCGTACTGGGATTCTTGGCTTTGGAGTTCAATATTTGTAGTTCTATTAGGAACTAGGGATCAGGGTGTAGGGATTAGTGGGTAGAAATTCTTTTTTCTTTGCTATATGTTGATATACAATAGCTGATAGTTTTGATGTATAATATACGCCTCTTTTTAACGAAGAACATTGTACCTCAGCGCTCCCGAACGCCCCCGTCTTTGCGAGGAGTGAGCTTTGTGCGAATGACGTAGCAAACTCAAATTAAACCTCAAAGCGCGCCACGGACGCAAAGGTCACGGTCACTCCGACTCCGCCGCAGGCGGAGGAAGAATCTCCAAGTCAGTTAAGTAGATCAAATTGCCATACAAGATCCTTCGTCGTTCCGTCTACGTCGGATCTCCTCAGAAAGACAAATTGCTGTATTTGTGATGCTCAAAGCAATGGTGAAAGTAATATTAATACTTTATGTCTTTCTGAACCCGCCATCGGCGGGTGAAGAATCTCTATCTTTCCCCCCTAACTTCCGCACGAAGAACCTGCCCACCGGTAGGCAGGCGCCCGGACCTAAACACGAATTTGGCAATGCTTGTAATTTTGTAATCTTGTTAACAGCAAAGCGTTTCCGGACAAAAACGGAATTTATTAATTTGAAAATATGTGAATAAATCAATTGAGAATATTCGATAAATCTTTTTCAAGCGTTTCTTCGGGCGTTTCTATAATTCTGCCCTTTTCCTCGTTGTTTTTGTAGATGATGAATGTGGGTACGAGCGCAATCTCTTTATCGCTTATGTCGATATCGTCCGCCTTTTTATTTCTGTCGACGGCGATCAGTCTTAAATTTTTATCGGAGAATCCGCATAGATCGAGAATTTTTAAGAATCGCGGAACTTCTCTTCGGCTGTCGCTGCACCATGTGCCGAATACAACTTCAATCGCGTATTCTTTTAAATTTTTCTTAAGACGCTCGATTACTAGCGTGTCCGGAGCGTAATTGTCATATTCTTCGCTGAACCACACGGAATAAGAGCTGTCGGTTAAATTTTCTCTCGTTATTTCGCCGATCAAAATATTCTTACCGGATTTTTCGTCGAATGTGAAATTGCATTTTTCCTGCGCCAAAAGAGCGCCGGCAAGAAGTAATGAAAATACAAGAATTTTCATTTCGATTCCATGTTTATGTTTCGGATGTCGAGTCCCCAGAAAAGTTTGTTTCTGAGTATTTCAAAATAATTCGATTTGTTCGAGTGAACGAGATTAAAACTGTTCCCGCCTTTTGTAATTTCGATTGCCACCGGCGTATTGCGTGAAATAGTACGTTGACCGTCGCAGTTGATATTTACCTTTCCATAGAGCGAACGCGCAACGATTCTAATTTTCTGCTCGCCCGATATTACAAGCGGTCGCATTGTAAGTATATGAGGCGCAATGGGGCTCAATGTAATTGCTTTTGCTTTCGGATTTACAATCGGTCCGCCCGCGGCAAGAGAATAACCCGTACTTCCCGTCGGCGTGGCAACTATAAGACCGTCGGCGGAGAATGTGGAAACGTAGTCGTCGTCAATTTTAATTGTAAGCTCAATTAACTTTGCCCACGAGCCTTTGTCGATAACAATGTCGTTAATAGCGTATAGTTCGTCGTCTACGCCTTCAATCTTGCCTCTCAACGTCATTCTCTTTTCGACTATATAGCTACCATTTTTCAAATCGCTCAAAAATTCTTTAAACGAATCGACGTCGAATTCCGCGAGGAAACCCATTTTACCGAGATTTACTCCGATAACGGGCGTTTCGGTATTTCGGATTGAATAGGCAGTAGACAATATTGTGCCGTCGCCACCGATCGAAACCACCATATCGGAATATTTGATCAATTCATCGAGCGGAAGAAAATCAGAATTTTTCACCGGGTCGGGAAACTCTTCCTGCATCCCGAGCATTATATTCGACAAAGCGTATTCGATACCAGCTTCTCTGATTTGCCTTACAAGCAGATCTACTGTATTGACAATATCCTCTTTGGAAATATTCGGTATTAAACCCAATTTCATTTTCTATCCATTTCCCATAATTTAACGTATTTGGTAAATACATAGAGCGACGAAAAAACAGACAGTATTAAACCGTGCAGCCCGTCCAGAAAGCCGAGACGTAATATATACATTTTTAGAAACAGAAAAGGCGGACGCAACAATAAATCCCTCATGCCCGCTCTTTTACCTTTGGAATGTAATTCTCCGGCAGCCAGAGTAGTATAGTTGTTGAACTTTTCAAAATAATGTTTAACGTCCGGATCGGTATAGTGATTCAAATCATTTTTAAGATAACCTTTTTTCCCTTCGACCTGTAAACCTTCGTGAACATTCTTCGAGTCGAAACGAGCTTTGTTTTTATTAAAAAGCCGCAAAACGTAACCGGGGTACCATCCGCAATGTTTAATCCACTTTCCCAGGAAGAAAGCTCTGCGCTTTACGTAATAGGCGTCGTGCCGCGGTTTACTCTTCTTGAAGTTTATTAATTCCTCTTTCAGTTCGGGAGTCAATTCTTCGTCGGCGTCGATCCACAAAACCCAATCGTGTTTTGTTTTTGTCAAAGCGTAATTTTTAGTCGGTCCGTATCCCCGCCATTCGACCGTTTCATAATTCACATTCGGAAAAGATTTAACTATGTCTTCCGTGCCGTCCGTAGTTTTCGAATCGATCAGAACCACAATGTCGTCGATTACATCGTTCAGACTTTGCAGACACCTGCCGATATTATTTTTTTCGTTGCACGCTATTAAAATAGCCGAAAGATTAATCATGATCAGGCAATATCCCTGAATTGAAGTTCGTATAATTTTTTGTAAATCCCTTCTTCGTCTTTAATCAAATCCTCATGCTTGCCGTCCTGAACGATTTTGCCCTGTTCGAGCACGAGAATCCTGTCTGCGTTTCGGATTGTGCTCAGGCGGTGCGCAATAACGAATACTGTGCGGTTATGTAATAATCTTTCGATGGCTTCCTGAACCAGGACTTCCGATTCGTTGTCGAGCGCGGAAGTGGCTTCGTCTAAAATCATAATCGGAGGATTTTTCAGAATTGCCCGGGCAATCGATATTCTTTGACGTTGTCCTCCGGACAGCTTTGTTCCTTTTTCTCCGATGATAGTGTCGTACTTATGGTGCAATTCCATTATAAACTTATGAGCGTTGGCGGCTTTTGCCGCTTCGATTATTTTTTGATCGTCGCATTCGGTAAGTCCGTAAGCTATATTATTCCTTACGGTATCATTGAACAATACCGTTTCCTGAGTCACTATTCCCATTAATTTTCTAAGGTCTTCAATTTTAAAAGACCGTATATCGAGTCCGTCGAGTAAAATGGCGCCTTCCACCGGGTCGTAAAATCTGGGTATTAAATCGACAAGAGTGGTTTTACCCGCTCCGCTGCTGCCCACTATCGCGATTATTTTACCTTTGTTTGCGGTAAAATTAATATTATCGAGCACAAGCGATTCCGAATCTTCATACTTGAACGATACGTTTCTGAATTCAAGTTTATCATTGAAATCATGGAGCGGCGCGGGATTCTCAGGGTCTTTAATAGAAGGTTCGGTGTCGAGTATTTCGAAAATTCTGTCGGCTGCCGCGCTCGATTCCTGAATTCTGTTGTTGACGCTGCTGAGTTCTTTTACGGGCGGCATTAATTGAAATATGGCAAAGAGAAATCCGATAAACTGACTTGCCGTTATCGATTTATCGACAAGCACAAGCTGAGCGCCGAAATAGATAATAACCACCCCGACGATAACGCTCAGGAATTCCGTCGTCGGACTCGATATGTTTCTTATACGAGTTATTTTTAGCGAAAGTCTGAAAAATCCTTCCGTTTCTTCTTCGAACTTACGATTCTCATATTCTTCCATGCCGAAAGCTTTGACGATTTTAATGCCGGTAATAGTTTCGTGAAGACGGTTTGTGAGGTCAGCTATTTTTTGCTGCAGCAGACCGCTTTGCTTTCTGATAATCAGTCCGATATAACTGATTACAATTAGAGAAAAGGGAAGCACAATCAGCGAAAACAGAGTCAGTTTCCAGCTTATTGCAATAGCTATTCCAAGAAAAACTATTATCTTAAGCGGTTCTCTGATAAGATTAAGAAAAACGGCGGAAATGCTCGAATTGACGGCATTGACGTCGTTCATTATTCTCGAAATCAAATTGCCCGTCTTTTCGTTTTTAAAATAGCTCATCGGCAATTTATGAAGATGCCGATAAGCCTGATTCCGCAAATCTTTTATTACGCCCTGTTCGACGAACGCAAGATAATAAGTCTGCAGATAGCCGAACAAATTTTTGCCCAGGAAAGCGATAATTATAAGCAGACAGATTTTAATCAATACTTCGGAAACGGAGCCCGCAAAAATAAACGTTTGTATTTCGTTCAAAAGCCGGTTCACTTCCCGAACAATCCAGAAATCGCCGCCTGAATTCAAACCGCTCTTTTGTAAAACCGCGGACGAGCCTTCGCTCACTCCCTTTTGTTGAAACAAAGTATCGAGAAGAGGAATAGACAAATAAATAGAAGCGCCGTCGAGCAACGCCGAAAATATCGTAAAGACTATCGAAGCTGTCAGATGTTTCCAGTACGGTTTAAGATAACCAACTATTCTGAAGTAAGTTTTCATAACATAAATTTAAGACCGCACCCGCCGGGAATCATAATGCGGTCGTATATTTTATCGTTTGCATAATCGTATATTCCGATGCCGGATATACCGTTATTTTCTTCGTCAAAAAATAATAAGTTTCCGTGAACTAATAAATTCATGTAGGGAGGCCCGTAGAAAGTCCGTCGTATTTTCATGGAATAATTGTCTACAACAATCAACTCCGATTTTCTATTGCTTCCTTCGGACTTAAATGTAAGAAAAAGATATTTTTCATCCGGGGTCCATTCGTTTCGAGACAATTCTCCTTCGTACTCCTTAATAAGAATTTCTTTGTTCTCTTCTAGATTCTTCAGGTAGATAAAGCTTTTGCCGTTCTCATAAATATATCTGAAGTGGAACTTACCCTTCGGCGAAACCGAAACAGGCTTCAAAACAGAAGGTTTTGGAAATCCGTCTTTTGTCAAATCGAATTTACGTTCGGATAACTTAGAGTAGTTGCCTTCTTTGTCGAACGAATAGATCGATTGAACAAGTATTTGCGGACTCAGAGTGTCCGGTTTGGTAAAATTTACCTTGAATGTGTCTTCGTTTTCCCAATAGGAATAAATCTGCAAACCTCTTCCGAAATAAAACAGTTCATTTAAATCGTCGTCCTGCGTTCGATAATGGTATAGCCGCGCGTCTCTTACGAACGGGAACTCTCCTCTTATTCCCCAGCTCAACGCCGTAATTATAAAGGCATAATTCCTGTCTTCGGAATAACTGAGAGAGAGAACTTTTCTTCCCCAGCGGCTCCAGTAAGGAATCGATTTCTTTTTTACCAGATCGTATTTGTAGAGCGACTGCCTGCCGTAATAATCGCCGATAAACAACAATGTCCTATAATTATCTTTTACGAATTTATCTTTGTAATAAATCCGGTAGTCTTCGATTCCTGATTTCATGAACAATTCAAATCCCGCCATTCCCGCTTCGAATACGGACGGGTAATTCCCGGATGTCAACAGATATTCGCCCCCGGAACTTTTTACAATTTGATAACCGGTTAACAGCGACTTGTCAAGATTTGAAGCATATTGAACGAGTTTTAACGAGTCTTTCGACTTTTTCAACACAAGGGTATAACCGTCGCTGACTTCAATTTCTTTTTCAGGAGTACAAAGTATAATCAAAGTAAAAATTGCGACAAGCAGAAACAATATTTTGATTTTTTTCCCTTTCAACGTTTATCCGCGCGGATGATGGTCTCTGTGCATTTGTTTGACAAATTCTCTGTCGATATGAGTATAAATCTGAGTCGTTGAAATATCGGCGTGCCCGAGCATTTCCTGAACGGCTCTCAAATCGGCGCCTCCCTCAATCAGATGCGTCGCAAACGAATGTCTGAAAGTATGCGGATGAATTTCTTTTTCGATACCCGCTTCTTTCGAATAACGTTCGAATATTTTCCAAATCCACATTCTCGACAATTTTCCGCCGCGCCTGTTCAGGAAAACTATATTTTCCGACTTAACTTTATTCTTCAAAAAAGGTCTTCCTCTTTTAAGATATTCATTAACCCAGTAAACCGCGCTAATTCCCACCGGCACATATCTTTCCTTCGAGCCTTTGCCCAATACTCTTACCACTTCGTCTTCAAAAAGCAAGTCGGGAATTCTTAAATTTATCAGTTCCGAAACGCGCAATCCTGAAGAATAAAAAAGTTCCAATATGGCCCGGTCACGCAATCCGATTGGAGAAGACGAATCGACGCAGTTCAAAATTAAATCGATTTCTTCGACCGAAAGAACCGAAGGGAGTTTTCTCGATTTCGGAACTCCGGATAGTTTTTCGGTTGGATTCGACGTGACATAATTCATATTTTCAAGAAAATTCCAGAAACCTTTAATTGCCGACATATATCTTGCCGAAGTGGAGGAGTCGATGCCCGTCCGTCTGATTTCCTCAAAATACTCTGATATAATTTCAGAAGTAACTTCGTTCAGGTCGGCAACGAGTTTTCTATCCAGAAAATCGAAAAACTTCTTCAAATCGGATTGGTAACTGTTTACCGTATTTTCGGAAAGATTTTTTTCGTACAAAAGAAGCGTCAAATATTCTTTAAGAAAAGCTTCCATCGGCTATGCGTCTTTTTTGTTGTTTTCCATTTCGTCCTGCTTCGGGTAACGTATTCTTTTATGATGCTGACCGATGAGAATATTCTTAAACGACTCTCTTATTTTTTTAATATCCCTGAAAGTTAATGTAGAATTATCCAGTTGACCGTCGGTTATTCGGTCGTCAATAATATTGTCGATTACATTTTCAATTTTCCGGGGAGTCGGTTCCGGCATTGCGCGCACAGTCGATTCGCATGCGTCGGCAATCATAACGAGCGCAGTTTCTTTCGTATTCGGTTTAGGACCTTTATAACGATACTCGTCGATTTTCACATTCGCTTCGCCGTATAATTCTTTGGCTTTTTCGTAAAAGTATTTTATTACCATCGTTCCGTGATGCATCGGTATGAAATCGATTATTTCCTGCGGCAGATTGTATTTCTTTGCCAGTTCCACTCCTTTAATAACGTGGTCGATAATTATTTTTACGCTTTCTTCCGGTTTCAATTTATCGTGAATATTTTCGGCGCCCGATTGATTTTCTACAAACCCGGTCGGCTCCGCCAATTTACCGATGTCGTGATAATACGCTCCGACGCGCGCAAGTATCGGATTGGCTGAAATTTCTTCGGCAGCCGATTCTACCATTGTTCCGATTACCATAGAATGGTTGAATGTGCCGGGAGCTTTTCTTGCAAGTTCCTTTAATAACGGATGATTAAAATCCGTCAGTTCCAACAGCGTCAGGTCGGTCGTAATGGCGAAGAACTTTTCGATGAAAATAATCAAACCATAAGTAAGCACAGGACTTATCAATGCGTTCGATGCGGCGTAGATCAAACTGAATCCCATTTGATTCAGAGTGTCGAACCTTTCGAGTCCGAATGCTACAATGCTTAAAAAATAACCCACAAGAATAAAAACCAGGGAGCGGAAAATTTGGTTTCTGTTTTTGATATCCCGAACAGTATATGCGGCGAGAGCCCCCGCGACAATATTCATAACCGCAAATATATAATCGTTGCCTCTCAAACCCGCTACAATCAATGCGGTAACAACCGTACCGTAAAAACCTACTCGCGAATCGAAAATAATCGTCAACAACATCGAAGATACAGCCACCGGAACAAGCAATTCGGCTTCGACCGGAAGGTCGAGCTGATAAATTAAATAAGCAAAGAAACTCACAAAAAGGAATATTATCGAGATGAGAAGTATTCTAACGTTGTCGTTATAAATTTTCTTTCGGAACAGATAGATATACAAAATAAACGGAAGCAATATAACAGCGACGTGGAGGAATTTGCCGACGTTCTGAGTAATCTTCCCCAGATAAGTAATCTCTTCGCCTTTGGCAACTCGATAGGAATCGATTTTTTGTTTTATTTCGGGAGTAATCCGGTCGTGTTTGGCTACTATCCTCTCGTTTTCATTAACGATTCCGACAACTCTGGGAACTTTATCCATCGCGTTTTGAATAGCCATTTGCGTGTCGTCGTAACTGAAAGTAATATTCGGCTTCAGAAAGTAGAGTATATATTCTGTTAAAGCCGAAACCAGTTCGTCGTTATTGCCCGCATTTGCTCTCAGATAACTTTCGATAAATTCACTTACCGAAGAAATATCGAAGAAAAATGTTTTTGGGTACAGTCTTTCGTATTTCCCCTGACGAACAGTAATGCTGTCTCTTTTAATATCCTGGTAGGACTGATCGATTAATCCGCGTTGATAAATTCTCTTTACCAGTTCCTCGGATAAATTAAGCGCACTTCTAAACGAACGAATTTGCAGATTGCCGAACGAGCCCGGATTTCTTTTGAGCCTAGAGAATATTTCCGCAGAGGAATTGCTTAACGGAATGTATTTGAAAAATTCTTCTCTGGACAATCTCTGTTGAAGAAGTTTATTGTATCTTCTAAGGGAATCGAGACCGGCTTCGGTAATATTATCGTCTCTGATAAAAACCGGCAGCACTCTTGCGGCGGCGGCTTGTCTTTCTTTCCTGTATGTTTCGGCGTCTTTGAGGATTTCAAATGTTTTCGATGCTATCAGATCGTCTTGAATCCAGATCGAACCGACGTTTACTTCCGATTCGATTGCTTCGCCCGTGGGAAACATAAAGACAATAAGCAGCACAGTAACAAAAGCCGTTAATAGCTTTATCTTGAAATCGGTTCTGTAATTCTTGTTTTTAAAAAAACTCATTTACGACCTGGCTTTTAAGAGCAAATGAAGAAACTCATTGATACCGCCGTTATTGTTGTCGCCTTTGGTAATCATATCAGCCAATCTTTTTAACTCGGGCACAGCATTCGCCATGGCAATCTTTACGGCATTTGTTTCAAAAAGCGATATATCGTTGTACCAATCTCCGATTACGGCTGTTTCCTTAATGCTGATTTTTAATTTACGACAAAGTTTAATCAATCCTTTGCCTTTACTCGACCCGATATTTCTGATTTCAAGATAGTAGATGCCGCCGTGGTCGTGCGATTTATAATAATTGCTTCTGACGCCGTAGACATACGGAAAACTCATTTTACGGGCAGCCTTCGAAATATTATCCCTGAAATCGCTCATCATGACAATTTCCAATACCTCCGACGTATATTCATTATAGTCGTCGACCTTTTTGAATATAGCGCCGTATTTCTCAAGCAGTTCCAAAGCCTGGGCGTTCCTTGTCGTATAATATACGGCATCGGCGCCGCAAAGAACGTGAATCAAAGAATACCTGGCAGCCAGCGAAAGAGCTCGTTTTACGTGCTTTTCCTTTATGTGCGATTCGTAAAGAACTTCATCGTTAACAGGATTAACAATATGAGTTCCGTCGAGCGCAATAACCGGAATTTTAATGCCGAGATTCAGTATATGCATCGCAACGGTTTTAGCCAAACGTCCCGTGGCAATTGTAAACATAACGCCTTTTTCTTCCAGTAATTTCACAAGCTTAATCGTATCTTCGTTCAGTCTGTCATTACTGTCGACCGCCGTGCCGTCGAGATCGAATACAACCAATTTGATTTTTCTTAAAATTTCCGGATTAATCATAATTATTGGAACATTTGATGTTTATATATAGGAATTTGGAAGACATATATCAACAAATTTATTGAAATCAATGAGATTGAGATTTGGGAAACGGATTAATCTTTCTGAAGCTCTTGCAAAGCTTCGTCCACCGTATCATGGATATAAAGCACTCTGTCGAGCTGAGAGATCTGTATTAATGTTTTTACGTTCTTTGTGGGAGCGGCTAATCTAAGAATTCCGTCATTAGCCTGAAGTATTCGATATGCCAGAAGTATTGCGCTCAACCCCGAACTGTCGCAGTAATCGACTTCCGAAAGGTCAATAATAAGTTTATTGATGTCGCCCGTATGAAGTAAAATAGTAAACTCGCCTTTTACAAAACCGGCTATCGACGTGTCGAATTTTTTTTCGTTGAGCTTGAATATCGCTATGTCTTCAATTTTCTTTAATTCGTAATTTATATTTTCATTCATTCTAATTCTTCTCTTTTCTCATTTACAAATCTAATAATTCATTTAATTATTAAAAAGCAATATCTTAAAACATGCTAAAAAAACTTATCAGACTTCTGTAGAATACAGCGGGTTCTTTTGCGCTCGAATGATAGTGAAAATTGTAGAATTCCAGCAGTTCGCCGTTGTCCGACGCAAAACGGATTTTGCTTTTTACTGAGTTCGACGCTGCGGCAAAGAAAAGTTTTCCCGGACGGTTTAAATCGATTGCCAGGTCGCACTCTATATTATTCAATTTTTTGTTCAACGACTTGGAAGGCAAATTCAATCGCGTTATATCCTCATCATCGTACTCAATCTTAGTTACATTTCCCGGTATAGCTTCCGACAACTGTTTTTTAATAAATACAATTACTTTTTTCCCGTGCAAAGTAAAATACCTCACAACATCGAGAGCATCATCGATCCCCGACCTATTCTCCGGCATTATAATAAAAACTCTCCGCGATTTAGTTACCAATCCGTTATAAGTCGTCTGATCATTTAATTTCTTCTTCAATCGCAATTTAAGGAGGTACCTGCCGATGTTATATTTAATTTTGTCCAGCATAATATTATTTAATCATATTCAGAAATTCTTCTTCGCTGATAATTTTAACTCCTAGTTTGCGGGCTTTTTCGAGTTTGGAGCCCGCTTTTTCGCCGGCGACGAGATAATCTGTATTTTTGCTGATTGAGGACAGAACCTTGCCTCCGTTGGCGACGATCAATTCTTTTGCTTTATCCCGCGACATCGACGCAAGCGCGCCGGTAAGCACAAACGACTTGCCGCCGAGTTTATCGGATAGTTTTTTTTGTCCGTCCATTTTAAATTTAAGACCGGCTTTGCGCAACCTTTCGAGGATGTCCAGATTTTTCGGGTCGGAGAAAAATCGTATGATACTTTTGCTTATGCTGGGTCCTATATCCTGAATCGATTCGATTTCTTCTTCATTGGCTTTCATCAATTGATCGACAGAACCGAAATGTTCGGCTAGTTTCAAAGCGGCGCCCGCTCCGACGTAACGAATACCGAGCGCAAAAAGAACTTTATCGAAGCTTCGATTTTTACTTTCTTCGATGGCGTTAAGCAAATTATCCACGCTCTTTTCGCCGAGCCGTTCGACTTTTATCAGTTCATCGCGTTTGTCTTTCAACGAATAGATATCCGCATAATCTTTCAGGTAACCGAGATCGACGAACAAATTTATGAGCGACTCGCCGAGCCCGTTAATATCCATTGCGCCTCGCGACGCAAAATGAGCAATTCTTCCTTTTATTTGAGCGGGACACGACGGATTTTCGCAATAGACAGCCACTTCGCCTTCGGGCTTGAAAAGTTTTGAACCGCATACCGGGCATTTATCGGGCAATTTAACTTCTACAGAATTTTCGGGACGTTGACTCAAATCCACGCTTACCACTTTGGGAATTACATCGCCGCCTTTCTCAATTACTACCGTATCGCCTTCTCTAATATCTTTCCTTCTGATTTCATCGATATTATGAAGAGTTGCCCGGCTGATAGTAGAACCCGCGAGAAAGACCGGCTCCAATTCTGCCACGGGCGTAAGCGTTCCGGTTCTGCCGACCTGCCAAACAATTTTTTTCAATTTTGTTTTTTCCTGTCGGGCTTTAAATTTGAAAGCCACCGCCCATCTGGGCGATTTGGCAATACTGCCGAGTATTTGCTGCTGACGTATCGAATTAACTTTTATAACCGCTCCGTCGATTTCATAAGGCAGAGTAAAACGTTTCTCTTCCCATTCCCTGCAAAACCTGATTACATCGTCAATCGAACCGCACAATCTGTAATTGGCATTTACGGGCAGTCCCATGGCTTCGAGCAATTTCAAGTTTTGATATTGCGACTCAAGGTTATCGTTCTGAGAATAGAGATAATAAACAAATATTTTGAGCGGTCTTTTTGCCACAGCCTTAGGGTCGAGCAATTTAATAGTGCCGGCAACGAGATTCCGCGGATTGGCAAATGCTTTTTCGCCGTTCAATTCTCGTTCTGCGTTAATCTTTTCAAAGTCGTTTAATTCCATATAAATTTCGCCGCGTACTTCCACGTCGTCCAGTTTGTATCCTTCTAATTCCGTTTTGACGGAAAGAGGGAGGGATTTTATGGTCTTTACGTTATTGGTAATTTCTTCTCCGGTGGAGCCGTCGCCCCGTGTAGCGGCTCGAACAAGAACCCCGTTTTCGTATATTATCGAAACGGATACTCCGTCAATTTTCAATTCGCATACGTATTCAACTTTTTCGTCTTCGGGAAGTCCTTCTTTAACTCTGCGATTGAAATCGTAGAGTTCTTCCTCGTTGTACGTATTCGAAAGAGAGAGCATCGGTATACGGTGAGCAACCGGTTTGAATTCGTTCGTAATATCCGAACCGACTCTTTGAGTCGGCGAATCCGGCGTTATATATTCGGGATAAGCTTTTTCAAGCTCTACGAGTTCTTTATATAGTTTGTCGTATTCGTAATCTGAAATGACAGGCTGAGCCAGCACGTAATACCGGTAATCGTGCTCTCTTATTAAACGGCGCAGTTCTTCAATTCTTTTCTGAGGATTTGTTTTCATTTTTCTCGTTGACGGGAATTAAATATGAACGTATAGTGTCGGGCGAAATAAAATAATTTCTTACTTCGGCATATTCGCCAACAGGCTCAACGGGTTTGCCGTTGAATTTCATTTTCACATAAGCGGCGTTACCCACAGCAACATAAAATTTTTCCGCTGCTTTGAAATTTAATTTTGTATTCGGCGAAACAATTTTCTGCAGCGTTTCGACCGTATCGCATACCACTTTAATCCAGACTGTGCCCGTTGTTTCCACATATAAATGAAGACTATCGTCTTCAGGAACTGCAACTTGTTCTTCTTTTTGCACAACGGAAGAATCGAGTTCGAATCGATCGCTTTTCGATTCCATTACCGAAGTTTCCGGCTCGACTACCGAAAGTTCGGTTTTATTTTCGGAAAGGAACAGGAAGTAAATTAAAAAGATCGCGGCTACAGCGCCTATTACTACATAAACATATTTCTTGTTAAACGGCTCAGGCGAAGAAGTTTTATATTCCGGAAAAAGTTCATCGGAACCGGGCAATTCTTTTTTTTCATCCGTAGCGGCTGTCGGCGGTTCCTCTTTAAGTTCTTCCAGTTTTCCTTTGCTTGCGGTGTGGTATTTTTTAACTACTTCTTCGGGATTTAATCCAATAAAATCGGCATACTCCCTGATAAACGCTTTGATGTAAATTTCAGGCAGTACGTCAAAATTGCCTTCTTCGAGTTGTTTAAGAAAGTTGATATCGATGCGGGTATGACTTGAGATTTGTTGCAGAGTAAAGCCTTTTTCTTCACGAAGGGATTTTAATTCTTCGGCAAATTTTTTCAAGGCTTCCTTAGCCATTGTAATCCCTATTTGATTTTTGTTAATTTCGCCGCAAACGAGCCGTCGACTCCGTGAATATGCGGCAGTGTTCTTACGTAACCGTTTTCATCCACATAATCTTTCCCGATTAAATCATCAGCCGGCTCCAATCGAAAATCCGGATTCTTTTCGAGAAATTTCTTTATAAGTTCGTAATTTTCTTCCGGTTCGATTGTGCATGTGCTGTAAACAAGACTGCCTCCCGGTTTCAGCAGCGACGCACCTTTTGTCAATAAATCGTATTGAATATTAACAATTTTTCTGATATCTCCCAAATCTTTCTTCCACTTGAGGTCGGGTTTTTTGGTAAGAGTTCCCAGACCCGAGCAAGGCGCATCAACAAGCACACGATCGAAAAGCCGGTCGTCTTCGTATTCGAGAGCGTCGATTGCTTGCGTGCGGACGTTGGTAACTTTGAGTCTTTCTAGATTCTTTTCCAAAATCTTGAGTCTGCTTTCGAAGCGGTCGAGCGCTACGATTTCGCCTTCGTTTTTCATCATGTCCGCAATAAAAGCGGATTTACCTCCCGGAGCTGCGCACAAATCGAGCACACGCATCCCTGGTTCGGGATTCAGCAATTTTACCGGCAGCCCGGTACTTTCATCCTGAACTGAAAAATATCCGAGTTTGAAATATTTCCAGTCGGCAATGTTAACAAGGTTATTCAGTCTTATAAATTCGGGCAGAAGCTTACTGTCGGTATATTTCAATTCGACTTCGTCGAGAAGTTTTTTTAATTCCTCTTTGGTAGTTACAAGATTATTGACGCGGAGAGCCAGTACAGGTTTACTGTTGTTAGCCGCCAGCAATTTTTCGGTATTTTCCCTGCCGAATCGGGCGAGCCATCTTTTGACCATCCAGGAAGGATGAGAGTAATAAGCGCTCAGATAAGCGACCAGATCTTCTTCCGGGTCGGGATATCTGATACCCTCTTTATTTCTGATAATATTTCTCAAGAGAGCGTTCGCCAAATCGGCGTATTTTTGTCCCTGCAATTTTTTTACGAATTCAACGGCTTCGTTGACGGCTGCGTAATCGGGCACTTTATCGAGAAAAAGGATTTGGTAGAGCGCCACTCTCAACGCATTCTTTACGTTTGGAACGCATTTGGAAAACTGTCCCTTATAAAATCCGGTTAAAATCCAATCGAGTCGACCCATCCATCTCATTACACCGTGAACAATTTCGAAAAGGAGCGCCTTGTCCAAACCGCTGAGATTGGAATTTTTCAATTCTATTTCGAGCAATTTATCGAGATATGCGTCCGTTCGATCGACACGGTTAAGAATTTTGACAGCGTGTCCTCTTACGCCTTCGTACAGATTGGAGCCCATTAGATTTATTGCAGTTGATTCATTCATAATTTAAAAGGTATATAATGACAGGAAGGTTTTTAAAAATAAAAAGGGCTGCCGTATTACAGCCCGTTAAAAACACAGAGAAAAAATTACGCTCCTTTAATGCCGTATTTCTTCTTAAATTTCTCTACGCGACCAGTAGAATCGACAATTTTCTGTTTTCCGGTAAAAAACGGATGGCATTCGGAACAAATTTCAAGTTTTATACTGCTTACAGTTGAGCGTGTAATAAACGTATTACCGCAAACGCAAGTCACTTCACATTTTCTGTAAGTTGGATGTATTCCTTTTTTCATCTCAAAACCAATTAATTTAATTTTAGATAGCAAATTTAACTATGAAAAACGAAAAAACCAAATTCCCTTACTTTATTTCCTTTTGTAACCGTGAAGAATCTGCGGCTCTTTTAAGAGAATCGATCATTTTCCTGTATTTTCTGATCATTTCCGGGTCCGGATTCTGCCGCACGAAAAATCCGTCGAATTCAGGTACGTTTTCGCCGGCTTTTACAACGCTGCCTTGCAATAAATTCGAGCGTTTATAATTTTTACCCGCTATATAATCGTCTAATTCAACAGACCTGCCGGGTAAAATAGGATAATTACGCACATTACCCTGCGGTTCTTCTATTTTATCGGCAAAAGAATTTTCTTCGGTTTGTATCTTCTTTTCGACCGGGGGTTCCGTTTCTTGCGGACTTGATACCGACTGATGATCCAGTTCGCTGATAATTACCTGAGGTTCGGACATCAAAGGATCTTCGTAATTTTGTTCGCCGGGCAGGAAAAGGACAAAAAGAACAATGACCGTAGCCACTACCGCCGTCGGGGCAAGGAAACGAATTAATCCGAATTGAATTCTCTCGCTTTCAGACGCATTTCCGAAATTACCGTTCCGAATACGCGTCATCAGTACGTATTCGAAATTATCATCGGTATTGACGCGAGGAAGCCGTTTCAGGTCTTCAATTAGTTTTGAATATTTTTGTTCGTCATCATTGTAACGGTTTGCTACCATAGGCTACTCGTTATATATATTTTTTAATAATTTTTGTAGTTGATTTCTGCCGCGATTAATTCTCGATTTTACCGTTCCCAGAGATACGTTTGTAATCTCGGCAATTTCTTCATAACTGAGACCCTGAATATCCCGGAGAATGACCATTTGTCTGTAGACCGGTTTAATTTTCATCAAAGCTTTTTGTATAATGTCGTTTTTAATCTGGCTGTCGGTTATCCGGTCGGGAGGCAGGAACGATTTGTCTTCCACTTGGATTTGTTTATCCTCGTCGGAATTGGTAAGCGAGAGGATCGAGCGCCGGCGTCTTCTTTTGAGTTCATTTTTTGCCAGATTGCCCGCTATCGTATAAATCCACGTTGAGAATTTGGCGAACTCCCTGTATGAATCCTTATTTAAATAAAATTTTATCATTGTATCCTGCACGATATCGCTGCAAACATCCCGGTCGCCAACAAACCGATATACAAAGTTCATTAAAGGGTCCTTATAACGCTTAACGAGAATTTGATACGCTTCCAGATCATTTGTTTCCTGAAACCGTTTAATTAATTCTTCGTCAGTAAGTTCATTTAATTTTCGATTGTCAGACAATTATACCCGTCCATTATTGAGTTTGTTTCAAAAATTTTATCCGTAAATCACTTAAAAATAGTGAAATAATATTACTTATAAGGTAAAAATTTTTCAACTGCTAATTTTTGCCAACAGTTGAGTTACTACGTCTTTCGGATCTGTTTGAGTCGTTTTAACCGCCAGGTCGGCTTCGTACAGGGCTCTTGCAGCCTTTCTCAGACGATTCTCGTTTAGAAGAAATTTCGCCTTTTTGCAATTTATGTAGTAATACCAGCTTACTCCCAATTTGGAAGAGGCTTCCCCGTCGTTTAAGTTCATCCTCATTAATTCCAGAGCCTGCGTAATGGTTAATATGTATTTTGATATCATATTAATCAGCATTACAATATCCACATTCGAATCGAGCAAGTTATACGCAATTTCCAGGGCTTTGGCTGTATTGCCGGCGCCTATTGCATCCTGTAAATCGAAGATCGAATAGGTTTTTGTGGGATTAATTAATTTTTTTATTTCCTCAAATTCGGCATCCGGATTAGAAGAGAGATAATCGGCAATTTTATCGAGTTGGGAATTCAATAAAGATTTATTTTCTCCCACGATTTCGATTAATATGCGCAATTGTTCGTCGTTAAAATTCAGTTTCATCTTCCTGGCGCGGTTCGAAAGCCAGTAAACCAGGTCTTCTCCGGTTTCTTCCCGCGCCTCGTATAAATACCCTTTTTCGTTCAATAATTTGAACGGCTCTCTGTTGAATTCCAATCTTTCGGCATTGTGAAGAATAACCAATATGGTAAAATCCGGTGGATTCCCGAGATATTCGACTATTTCTTTTCTCCCGTTAATATTTTCAAAATTTTTGACTACGATTAATTTTTTGCCGTCTCCGAAAGGAAACGCAAGCGCAAGGTCGATTATTTTGTTTATGTCGTCTCCCTTTTCGACAGAGATAATCTCCCTGTCGAATTCGGAATTAATTTGCGGAGCCAGCTGTTTTTGGAGATAATCGACGGCTGCGTCGAGCGAGTACTGGTCGTTGCCACAGATATAATAAACGGGCTGAATAATCCCTTTTTTGATTTCGGAAATAATTTGATTAACCGATTTAACCGATTTTTTTGCCATTGTAATTCTTAATTTTTTCCTTTTCGTACGCTTTCCGGAGAAAATATAAAAAGCCTCCCCACAAAATTAAAATAATTGACGCTCCGTAGATAATCGTCAACAATTTAATGTTCCCCTGTTTTTTTATAACCGTTATACAACCCGTTTAAAACAATAAACAAAATTATAACAATACCCCATTGAAACAAACAGGTGCCCAGGTTTTCGCGATGGAAAGGATTCCACCACTGCGGGTCCCAGGAAGTCGAAGAAAACAACCACCACGAGATCAAGACTATAACTTCAATTGGAATAACTACTTTCATTAAGACGTTAAACCATTTGCCGATTTTTAAGTCGCTGTCCGGACTATTGAGCAAATTGATTCTGAATTTATCTACGCCGTATTTATTTACAGCCAGAGCGATGAAAGCTCCGCTTATCAAAAGAGCGATTCCCCAGACCCAATCCTGGTTTATGAAAAAATCAATACTTAAAGCCGAAGGTATTCCGAAGAGGAATCCTGCCGAGCCTGCAATCAGAATCGATTTTTTGCGTTCTATTCCCAAATCATTCAAGCTTCTTGCAGCCAGCTCTACCATCGAGATTAAAGAAGTCAAAGCCGCAAACGAGAGAGCCATAAAAAAGAGAGTCGCAAAAACCCGGTTGAGCCAGATATAGTCGGACATTTTACCGAAGAGTGACGGCAGGTAAATAAATGTCAGTCCCGTATTAGCCGGACCGGGCTCGGAAATAATTGCAAGGGGAGAATCGCCGCCTAAGGCAAAGACCGTCGAAAAGATAATCATTCCCGCCAATAACGAAATCGAATTATTACCGAATCCGATAAGAGCGCCGTTTAGAGTAACGTCTTCCCTCTTTTTCATATAAATTGCATAAGTCATTATCAATCCCCAACCGGCTCCCGTATCCCACGCATTTTGAGTAAGGGCATTCAACCAGACTTTATAATCCAGCAGATATTTTATATCGGGTGTAAAAAAGAATTTCAGTCCTTCGACCGCGCCCGGCAGTGTGACCGCTCTAATGAAAAGAATAAAAAGGATTGACACTAGCGAAGCGACCAAGACTCTGCTTACTTTCTCGATGCCCGCCGTAATTCCCCTGTAAATTACAGCGGAACTCAATAATATGGCGGTGAAATGAAACAACAGAGGCAGATATCCGGAACTGAAATTATTCCAGAAATTCAGATGGTCAGCCGTCTCAAAAAGATTCCCGTTTAACGACGAATAAAAATAGTAGAAAGCCCAGCCGGAAACGACCGAGTAATAAAACATTATAGCGGTGGATACAAATGCGACGAAAGCGCCCATCCAACCGTAATTTTTTCCCGCAAAAAAACGGAATGCAAAAAAAGGCGATTTTCTGGCTGTCTTGCCGAAAGTAAATTCAGAGATGATCAACGGAAGCGACCACAAAAATAAAAAAGCGAGCCATGGAATTAAGAAAGAGCCGCCGCCGTTTGTGGCGACAATTCGAGGGAAGCGCCAGATATTACCAGTTCCCACGGCAATACCGAGCGTAGAAATTATTAAAGCCCACCTCGAAGAGAAAAACTCTTTTTGATTCATCTAATATTTTCTTTTTTCCACAGTAATGTTTTTGATCGATACCGGTATGATGGGTCTGTCGTTTTCATCTGTCGGCACGCGGCTTATTTCTTCCACGACCTCCTGACCTTTTCGAACCTTCCCGAAGACAGTATGCTTAAGGTCTAACCACGGCGCAGGCGCAACCGTTATAAAAAATTGGCTTTTGTTCGTATTCGGACCCGAGTTAGCCATCGAGACAGTACCCGGCGAGTCGTGCCTTAAATCCGCAGAGAATTCGTCTTCGAATGCGCTTCCGTATATGCTTTTTCCTCCCATACCGGTTCCGGTCGAGTCGCCCGTTTGAATCATGAATCCTTCAATAACACGGTGAAAAATGACTCCGTTATAATATCCTTCTTCGGAAAGTTTTATAAAATTGCGTACGGTCTTGGGAGCCGCATGGGGAAACAGTTCTATTTCGATAGCTCCGAAATCCGTATTGATTGTCGCATACAATTTTTCGTTGTTCTTTAGCGTCATAAGAGAGTCCGCTTTGTCGGGTTTGATAATATTAGTTTTTTCGTTTGAGCCGCACGCTGCCAATACAAGTATTCCGAGTAAAATCAAAATCATGGAGTATATGTTTTTCATGTCAACCGCCGATTAATTGCAGATGCAATAATAAAAATATGATTATTCCCGCGCATATACGATAAACGACGAAAAGAAGCGTTGTTTTCTTTTTAAGGTAACGAAGGAGAAATTCGATTGAGAGATAACCTACAATTGCCGAAGAAATCGTAGCGACGCTCATGTTAATTATTTGATTAGCATCGATATAATCGAGCGCGGAATATAATTCGAAAAGACCGCTTGCAAGAACCGCCGGAATGCTCATCAAAAAAGAAAACCGGGCGGCAGTTTCCCTTTTCAGTCCGAGAAAAAGTCCGGCTGTAATCGTAGTGCCGGAGCGCGAAGAGCCCGGTATTAAAGCTATTGTCTGAGCCAAACCGATGATAAGCGCATCGTACCACTTTATATCTTTCATGGTTCTTTTATACTTGCCGGTTTTATCGGCTATAAAAAGGATAATTGCAAGCAGTATAAGACTTGCTGCGATAACATAAAGATTCTTTGTAAAAACGCCTTCAATAAAATCCTTGAACAATAAACCGACGACGGCAACCGGAATCGTAGCCAGAATAAGATACCACCCCATCAATGAATTTTGGGACTGGGCGCTTATACTGATTTTCGACCTGTTTTTTAACGGATCAAGAATATTTTCTTTCGTAAAATCAACGGCAATCCGTTTAATATCATTGAAGAAATAGACCAACACAGCCAACAAAGTACCGAGTTGAATTACGGCAATGAAAGCAGTCCAGCGTTCGGGATTATCCATTGAAATTAAGTTCATCAATTTTCCCGCCACGGTTAAATGTCCCGTACTGCTAACCGGCAAATATTCCGTTAATCCCTGAATCACTCCAAGGAGAATCGCTTCAATAATGCTCATAATAACCTTTTAAAATGAATAAACGACACCCAATTTAATGCCCGCCGAAACCGAGTTCAGGTCTACGGCTTCGCCGGTTGCATAGTTGATAATTTTTTTATCGAGCTCTTTGTTGTACAATTCATCAAAAGAATCGTATCTCAAATCGATACCCACCGATACAAAAAGATTACCGTCGATCTTAGTAATTCCTTTGGTTTTAAGAACGATGCCGAACCCGCTCGAACTGTAGCCGGTTTCCGTAATAATTTTTTCAGTAAACTCGACCATTCTTATTCCCGCTCCGAAACCGAATTTGAATTTGTAACCATCTCCTTCGATCTTATAAAAACCGAGGAGCGAGGGACGGTGAATAACATACGACAATTCATTTACTCCGCCCTGCAGCGAAATGGTATAGGAATCGACAAGCAGGCTATACTCTATTCCCGGCTGAAAATCTTTAAAACCGGCATAATCCAGCTCGATCGAAAAATTTCCCGCCGACGAAAATGTCGATAATTTTTTTCCGTACGGACCGTAAACCGCATTAACGTAGTCTCTGTACTTCGGCGCCGACTTGAAATCGACTCCCATTGCAATGCTTATGTCCCATTGAGAATAAACATTCGATACAAAGACAATAAAAAGAATTATAAACAGATTAAATTTTTTCATCTTTTGTGCTTTTGAATACGGATATAAAATTTTCCTTCGGTTCCCCTTTTTGTTCTCTGATTTTATTAATTGACAAGAGGAGCAAAGCGGTGCCGCCGATAAACACAACGTACTGAATAAAATGGGTAAGGATTGCGTAAGCCGCGCTTAATTCATAATCAAAATTATATAACTGCGTCAGTACAAAGATGGAGATCATGTGATAAGACCCGGTTCCGCCGGGAGTAGGAACCAATGTACCGAATGCGCTTATTGCCATGAAAACCCACGCCGTCTTAAAATCAACCGCTCCATACGACTGCATTCCCAACATATAAAAACCGATTAAAGTATTGAGTGCATAAAGGTAAAACATCAAGACGGTCAAGCCGATAACTTTTGTAATGTTCTTTCTGCCTTTAATTGTTGCAAAACCGTCGACAAAAGTTTCAAATCCCTCCTTTACTTTGTTCGTAAAAGCGGGACTTATCCTTCCGAAAAATTTGAATATTTTGTCCGATAAATGGGATTGATATTTTACGAGTGTATAGAGTAGTATTACGGCGGCAATAATAAAAACCAATCCGATGCTTAGCGCGGGTTTTAACCAGGGTATTTTAGTGTATAAATCGCCGGAATAAAAATAGACGCTCAAAATTGCGGCGATCCCGAATGCCGCAATGTCAATTACCCGTTCCACTACAATCGAACCGATCATGGTGCTTCGCGATATTTTTTCCCACTTGCCGAGGAACAGTCCTCTGTAAAGTTCGCCCACTCGCGGCAAAACGCAATTAACTCCGTAGCCAACCATTACCGCTCCGAACACATTCAAAGAAGAGGCGTCCTTTTTAACCGGCTCGATCATAATTTTCCACCGCCATGCGCGTACGTAATGGGACAGGAGAAAAATCAAAATATAAATTGCAAGCCATGAATACGAAGTAGTAGCAATTAAACCGAAGGCTTTACGAAGGTCGATGCCCCGGAATGCCAGATAGAGAAAGACTACCGTTAAGACGGCGGAAATAATATAACCGCTGTATTTTCTATTTTTTTTATCGAAGATCAATAACCCGAATCCCTTTTGGAGGAACAAATGTAAAGATTTCTTCTCTTAATTTTACGTCTGTCTTTATATTGTTTAATTCGAGAATATGTTTCTCTCCGTTGAAGTCGGTTATTTCAATTTTTCTGAAGAAGTCGTCTGAAATTTCAATTATGATTTTTTTAAAATCCATTTCGTTATTCGGTATCAATTCCAGATAATTTTTCCCTTCGTCGTCCTTAAAATTTTTCACATCGCATTTTTTAGGCAATTCGAACAAATATCTTTCTATTGTAAAAGAAGAAGGTTCTTCTTTAAAGTCGCTGACAATCACTCTTTTGCCTGTAATATCGTAATTCCAAACGCTCCTTGAGTCGGATACAATTTTCCTTGCACCGGATTCGATAACAAATTTATTCTGTTTTTTGTAAATAAATTTTCCGCTAATATTCATTGCCGGAGATGTAAATTTAAAGTCGGCGGCAAAGTTATCGATCGAATTAAACCGATCCTGCAATTTTTTCAATAGCGGGTCGGTCTGAGCCGATTGAATTAATAGAAGCAGAATCATAGCGAAACGCAGCATCAGAGCGACCTCAGAATAGTTTCAAGTTGTTCTTCGTTTTCAACAATCACTTCCCTGGCTTTGCTGCCTTCGGAAGGGCCTACAATTCCGACCTGTTCCAACTGGTCGATAATTCTGGCTGCGCGCGAGTAACCGAGTTTCAAACGTCTTTGCAATAAAGAAACCGAGCCTTGTTGATGTCTCACTACAACGCGCGCGGCTTCTTCGAACATCGGGTCTAAGTCGGAAAGCATATCGTACATTTCGGATTTTTGTTTTTCCTGCAGCGACGGCAGGAAATATCTTTTGGAATAACCTTCCTGGATATAGATATGATTTACCACTTTTTCAACTTCCTCGGTCGATATAAACGCATTTTGAATTCTTATCGGCTTCGGCATTCCGGTCGGCAAAAAGAGCATATCCCCTCTCCCCAACAATTGTTCCGCGCCGTTCATGTCCAATATAGTGCGCGAATCGATTTTGGAAGCAACCTGATACGCAATACGCGAGCTGAAATTGGCTTTAATAACGCCCGTTATCACATTAACCGAAGGTCTTTGCGTTGCAAGTATAAGATGAATTCCAACAGCCCTTGCAAGTTGCGCCAGACGAGCTATCGGTTCTTCCACTTCTTTGCCCGAGGTAATCATAAGATCCGCCAATTCGTCTATAATAACAATTATGTATGGCAGTTTATGATGCTTCATTTCGTCGGTGTCTTTTGGCTTGGTTCTGGGATTCAAAACTTTTTTATTGTAATCCATTATGTTACGAACGCCGGCTTTTGCAAGTTTGTCGTATCTTTTTTCCATCTCGAATTCAACCGCTTTCAAAGCGAGCAACGCATTGGACGGATTCGTAATTATTTCCTCATTGAGGTCGGGCGATACGGCGAGGAAATGTTTTGACAGCTTTTTATAAAATGAAAGTTCTATTTTCTTCGGGTCGATAATAACAAATTTGATGTCCGATGGATGTTTCGAATAGAGAAGACTGTTGATTATCATATTAATGCCGACGCTCTTGCCGGAGCCGGTAGAACCTGCAATAAGGAGGTGAGGCATAGCAGCCAGATCCGATATATAGACGTCGCCCGAAATCGTTTTACCCAACGCCAGCGGCAATTCCGCTTTTGCGCCCTTCAGTTTGCTGAGGACGGAATAGGCTCGTACAATCGAGGCTTCGGCATTAGGTATTTCGACTCCGATGGCGCTCTTGCCAGGGATAGGCGCAATAATACGGATTCCCCTCGCAGCCAATGCCAACGCAATATCGTGTTCAAGACTGACGATTCTGCTAATTTTAACTCCGGGAGCCGGAACGATTTCATAAAGAGTGACTACGGGTCCCGGCGTAACGGTAATATCTTCTATTTGAATATCGAAAAGAGCCAGTTTATCTTTCAACAGCTGTGCGTTCCGTTTAAGCTCGCTTTCGTGAACTTTAATTTCTTCTTCTTCTGGAGCCTGCAGCAAATCAAGCGTGGGCGGTTTATAATTAATTTTTTCTTCCCATTGATCGGGCAAATCGGCTTCCTTAGTGAAATCGACGGGCTCCTCTCTCTCGTCTTCTTTTTTATCTTTTGATTTTTTCTTTTCGACCGCTTCAGGTATTTCTTCAACTGTTTTGGCAACAGGCGTTTCTTCTTTTTTCAGAATTTTAATACGCGTTTCGGGTACGCTTTCTTCTGCTTCTGTTTTCTCTTCTTCTTCCGTTTTATCTTTTTTGCGCAATAATGATTTTAAAGGACTTTCTTTTTCTTTCTTTTTACCGTCGGTTTCTTCCGCATTTATTTCTTTCTTTATTTTAACTTCCACATCGCTTTTCTTTTCAGCGGACGAATTTTCAAAATACTGAAGCAGTTTATTGTACAATACGCTCAGCTTGATATCGAATGAAATAATAAGCGTGGCTACAAGCATAGCAAATAAGAATATGATGCTCCCGAGTCCGCCCAACAGTCGGCTAAGAACAGTTCCGAAGAATTTTCCGATGTTGCCCGACAGTTCGTATACGTCGGGAAATAACCCGATCTCCGGCGCGGATTGCAATACCCCGAAAAATGAGGCAAGTATTAATCCCGTAGCGATTAGAAAGTTTGTAATGTAGACAGACAGTTTAATATCGGCGGCTTTCAGTATTGTATAGCCCCATAAAAAAATAATTACGGGAAAGATCAAAGAGAAATACCCGATTGTGGAATGGATAAAGAAGTAAGCCAGATAAGCTCCAATAATCCCCAACCAATTATGCGCATTGGCAATATTCTTACTCAGTTCGGGACCGGGATTAAACAACTCGAAAAGGTCTTTAATAGTATAAGAAAAAGCGGCTTCGTCCGCGCGCGAGTACGATAAAATGCTCAAGAACAAAAAAAGCGAAAATACGATTAGGAATAAACCCAGAAGTTTTTTCTTTTTTCTGGGAGTAATAATAAAATACTCTCTCTCGGAGTTACTGTTTTTCTTTGATTTCTTTTTACTCATCTTTCAATTTACTTATCAAAGTTTTTCAAAGTCTCTTCATCGTTCCCGATACATAATACGGAATGACATCCGTGGTTCCGATTTTTGCGCATTCCAGAATATCGTCTTCGAAACCGTTCTCTATCAACAGCTTGCCGTGTTCCGTTGCGCTGAGAAAGTTGAAAAGATTTTTTGTATTGTTAGTGCTAAGAATCACGCTTGCATTAGCGGAATCCGAGAGTTCAACATTATCTGTCAATTTACTTATTTCATTTATTAAAATACCGGCGCAGACGGCGTCTTCCAGATTGAACATACCGTTTGTGCCTGCGCAAACAATTTCGAAATCCTCGTTGAGCCGGGTCATATGATTTGCAATTGCAGGCAGATTATTGAAGGAGCAGGCAAACAGGTTTTTGCTGAATTTAGCCTTGACAATACTTTTACTTCCGTTCGTAGTGTAAAAAATGATCGACTTTCCAGCCACAACTTCGGGGCGATACTCAAGCGGGGAATTTCCGAGGTTAAAGCCTTCCACCATTTTAGTATTTCTTTCGCCGCAAAGGAGAGTTTGGCTTCGAAAAGCGTCGCCCGAAATTTTCATCGCAAAGTCGAGCGTGCTCACGGGAATAACTTCCCGCGCCCCGTTTGCCAACGCGGTAGTAATTACCGTCGTAGCCCGCAGCACATCGATTACCACTACAGTTTTTCCAGTAAAATAGAGTTCGTCCAAAAATATGTTCGAGAAAAGTACGTTGATTTTCATTTCAGTTCTTTATAAATGGCAGTTTAGTTACCGTAGCCGGTATTTCCTTACCTCTGATCAAAAAATTGACCTTCGTTCCTTCGGAGGCATAGTTTATGTCGATATATCCGAGCGCAATAGCTTTTTCAATAATCGGACTCACTGTGCCGCTTGTTATTTTACCGATGATATTTCCGTCGGCTGTAACTTCGTAACCGTGACGCGGGAAAGCTTTTTCATGCGATACCATCGGCGCCAATTTCCTTTTCAAACCGTTTTCTTTTATTCGAAGAAGCGCTTCTTTGCCGATGAAATAGTTCTTCTTTAATTTGACCACCCAGCCGAGGCTTGCTTCCAGCGGGTTTGTGGATTTGTCGATATCGTTGCCATAAAGACAATACCCCATTTCAAGACGGAGAGTGTCTCTCGCGCCGAGCCCGACCGGTTTAATATCGAATTCTTTTCCGGCTTCGAAAATCGAGTTCCATATTTTGATAGCCGTGTCTTCGTCGCCCTTGAAATAGATTTCATAGCCCAATTCGCCCGTATAGCCGGTTCTCGAAATCAGGGCGTCGATCCCGGCAATTTTGGCGTAGAAAAAGCGATAATATTCGAGGTTTAATTCGCGGTCGCAAATTTTTTGAAGAACCGCATTTGAATTTGGTCCCTGAACCGCCAGAAGAGAATATTCGTCGCTCTCGTCCTTAATTTCGACATCGTATTTATTGTTCTTCAAGAGCCAATCGTAATCTTTATCTTTATTTGCCGCATTTACTACAAACATATATTCGTTTTGATTAATGCGGTAAACAAGCAAGTCGTCCACAATACCGCCGTCTTCGTAACACAACAGCGAATATTGAACGCGTCCGTCGGTGAGAACAGAAGCGTCGTTTGTAGTAACATATTGAACGAAATCAAGAGCCTTTTCGCCCTTAATTATAATCTCCCCCATATGCGAAACGTCAAAAACACCAACGCTGCTCCTAACGGCTTTATGCTCCTCAATAATAGAAGTATATTGAATTGGCATTTTAAAGCCGGCAAAGTCGACGATTTTAGCGTTCAGCTTTTGATGAACGGAATAGAATTTTGTGGTTTTCATAAGTTATTTATTCTCGAGTTTTTTCCAGTCGCTTAAAAATTTTTCCAGACCGATATCGGTGAGAGGATGTTTGAATAATTTTTCGATTACGTCGAAAGGAATAGTAGCCACGTCGGCGCCCATCATAGCGGCTTCCACTACGTGGAGTGGATGGCGTATGCTCGCCACGAGCACCTGAGTTTCGAAATCGTAATTTCTGTAGATCTGCACTATCTGTTCAATCAAATCCATGCCTACGTGACTAATGTCGTCGAGTCTTCCGACAAAAGGGCTAATATACGTAGCGCCGGCTTTTGCCGCCAGGAGAGCCTGAGTAGGCGAAAAGCAGAGCGTGACGTTTGTTTTGATGCCTTCGGAAGAAAGAGTTTTGACGGCTTTGATTCCTTCTTTGATAAGCGGAATTTTAACCACTATATTTTTATGAATTTTTGCGAGTTCGCGGGCTTCTTTAAGTATTCCTTCATAATCGGTAGAAACCACCTCGGCGCTGACGGGTCCGTCTACAATTTGAACGATTTCATTGAGCAATTCGATGAAGTCTCTTCCTTCTTTTGCTACCAACGACGGATTAGTAGTAACGCCGTCTAGCAAGCCGTAGGAAGCGGCTTCTTTTATTTGGTCGATATTGGCAGAATCGATAAAGAACTTCATTGCCACCTCTTCTATTTAATGAATAATTTTATTGACGTAAAATTAAGCAAATTCTTCGGTTAAATCCTCACCGGTTTTTTTGGAATAAATTTTGAACATCTGAGGATTCATCTTTTCGTCTTCTTTAATCTTAAGTCTGATAAAATATTTCAACTGAATTTTGGTCAAAGGTGAAATGAAGCCTTCCCGCATTTTCTCGGCCGTAATCGGATGTACCTGCAGAATCAAGGATTTGTTTTTCCCGTCGAGACGATATCGCTGCAGCCATTTTTCGATTTCGTGAATAACGCTCGAAGTTTTTGTCAATAAACCGGTGCCGTTGCAATACGGACACGGTTCGGTCATTGACTGGACAATGTTTTCGCGCACGCGCTGGCGAGTAATCTGCATCAATCCGAACTCGGTCATCGGCAGGAGAGCCGTTTTGGCGCGGTCTTTACGAAACTCTTTTTTCAGCTCGTCATAAATTTTCTTTCTGTTCTTTTCGTCTTCAAGGTCGATGAAATCGACGACAATCAATCCGCCGATATCGCGCAATCTCAGTTGACGCACTATCTCCCTTGCGGCTTCGAGATCGGTTTTAAGCGAATTTAGTTCCTGTTCTTTTTTGGCTGCGTATCTGCCGCTGTTAACGTCGATTACCGTCATCGCTTCGGTGTGTTCGATAACGATATGTCCTCCGCTTGGCAAGGGAATTCTCCTGCCCATCAGCATTTTAATTTGTTCGTCGATTTTAAATGTGGAAAATATCGGCTCTTCGCCTTTATAGAGCTCGATTCTGTCGAGAAGCGAAGGCTGCACAAACTGGACATAGTTTCTAATTTCTTTCCAGAGCTTTTTGGAGTCGACAAATACTTTCGAAACGTCCGCGGTAAAAAGGTCGCGTATAACGCTGATTGTAGTGCTTAAATCTTTATAAAGAAGCGCGGGCGGACTTTGCTTTTTGGCTTCTTCTTCGATATCCCTCCATATTTTGACCAGATATTTCAGGTCGGCTGAAAGAGCTTCCTCTTCCTGGTCTTTTGCAGCCGTTCTGATAATAAGTCCGCAGTTGTCCGGGAGAATACCCCTGGCAATTCGCCTGAGCCGTTTTCTTTCTCTTATATCCGTGATTTTTTTTGAAACGCCGATTTTATCGTCCATCGGCAGAAGAACGCAAAATCTGCCGGGAATTGAAATAGACGACGTTACTCTGACTCCTTTGTCTTTTACGGGTTCTTTCAAAATCTGGACTAAAATTTCCTGTCCTTTATGAAGGCGTACGAATGATTTTTCTTTCTTTTCTGGTTTTGGTTTTTCCTCGCCGTTATCGTTTTCGTCGGCTTCCAATTCGTCGTCGTCTTCAAAAATTCCCTGCAGCGCTTCGGTTCTTTCTCCGATATCCGAGAAATGGAGAAAAGCGTCGTGCTTTAAACCGATATCGATAAATGCCGCGCGAATTCCGGGTAAAACTCTGGCTACCTTACCGAGATAAATATTGCCGACCATTCTTTGTTTTTCCGGATGATCGACAAAAAAATCGACAAGGTTTCCGTCTTCCGTAATCGCCACTCTGTTTTGAGTGGTCGAGGTGCTGATAATAATTTCTTTTTTCATCTATAAAAACTCTGTTTGTTATTACATTAAAGCTTCGAATTCATCTGTTTCGAGCCAATATAAAACTTTTTTTCTGAATCGATAATCGATTTCAGCGTTTGTAAAATTTTCTGTTTTCATTTTTTTTACTAAAAATACGTGCTCGTCTACAATATCGTATAAGTCCGTATAATTTAGCAAACTAAATACTTTTTTGAGTATTGAATCCAATTCCGGGTAAAATCTGAAATACCAAAGTAACTGTTTCTTCCCTTTGTCCAGAGCTTTATCGGGACCGTATTCATTTTCGAGCAATTTCAAATGTTTCTTCAATACTTTGGCAGCCGTATCAATTTCGGGATGTCCCGGATCGAATCCTTCGGCGGAGAGTTTGTTATATCTCTCGAAGATAAACGGATTGCCGAGGGCTCCCCGGGCAATCATTGCCGAATAACAGCCTGTTGTATCGATCATTTTCTTAGTATCTTGCGGAGTAAACAAAGAGCCGTTTCCTATTACTTTCAAATTTGTGGATTCCTTAATTTTCCGGATCCAATCCCAATTGACTTCCGAATCGTACCTCTGTTTTTTCGTTCTGGCATGAACGGTAATAAACGAAGCGCCGTTGTTTTCGACTGCCCTTACAATATCGAGGATATCGATATTCTTGTCGTCATAACCGAGCCGGATTTTAACCGAGACCGGTATGCCGTTCGAATTTTTAGCCATCGAATCGACAATTTTACCGATTCTTTTCGGGTCGTTCAGAAGCGCCGCGCCCATATTGCAGGAAGTGACTTTATCCACAGGGCAGCCGCAGTTGAGGTCGATTAAATCGGGTTTGTAACGAGTTATTTCTTTTACGGCTTCGCCGATAATCGAAGGGTCGTTGCCCAATATTTGAACGCCAATCGGTTTTTCAGCCCTGTCGAAAACAAGATATCTCAAAGTATTAAAGTCGCCTTCTACAACGCCCAGAGCGCTGACCATTTGAGTAAACACCAAACCGGCGCCGCGCTCTCTGGCAATTCTTCTGAACGGCGAGTCGGTAATCTCTGCCATTGGAGCCAAAAACAGTCGATTTTCCAGTTCGAGATTACCGATTCCCATTTAATCACTCTTCCTTTATTTAAAAAAACAACGCCGGTTTTTCACCGGCGCAATATTATTCTTCGGAGGCTTCCGGTGTTTCTGAAGCTTCTTCTTCTTTTTCTTTTAACAATACTTTTCTGGAAAGCGAATATTTGTTTCCTTCGATACTCAGGAGTTTTACCCGAACAATATCGCCTTCCTTTAATACGTCGCTTACTTTGTTGATTCTCTTATTATCGATTTGAGAAATGTGCAATAATCCCTGAACGCCGGGCAATATTTCAACAAACGCTCCAAAGTCGGCAAGGCGAACAACTTTACCGTCGTAATTCTTGCCTACTTCAGGGTCGGCTGTAAGCCATTTAATATATTCACGCGCTTCTTTTGCCAGCTTCGAATCGTTACCGGATATATTTACCGTTCCGTCTTCGTCGATGGCAATTTCCACGTTGTAGTCTTTCTGTATTTTCTGAATTACCTTTCCTCCTGGTCCTATAACCGAGCCGATTTTATCTGTCGGAATTTTGGTAGTAAGCAGAGTCGGCGCATACTGCGATATATTCGGACGCGGTTCGGAAATAACTTCGTTCATTTTTTCGAGAATATGCATTCTTCCGTCTTTAGCCTGGGCAAGAGCTTTTTCCATAATTTCATACGAGATGCCCTGGATTTTGATATCCATCTGGAAAGCCGTAATGCCGTCTTTGGTTCCGGCAACTTTGAAATCCATATCTCCGAGGTGGTCTTCGTTGCCCAGAATATCGGAAAGAATTGCGTAACTGTCGCCTTCTTTGATGAGTCCCATAGCAATTCCAGCCACAGCTTTTTTTATCGGAACGCCGCCGTCCATCAACGCAAGCGAACCTGCGCACACGGTAGCCATCGAAGAAGACCCGTTCGATTCCAATATATCGGAATTAAGTCTGATCATATACGGAAATTGCTCTTCGGGCGGAACCATGTTTTTCAGAGCTCTTTCCGCCAGGTTTCCGTGGCCTACTTCGCGTCTGCCAACGCCTGAATATCTGCCAACTTCGCCGACGCTGAACGGCGGAAAGTTGTAGTGAAGGATAAAGCGTTTCCTGAATTCAGTCATCAATCCGTCGATGATTTGCTCGTCCTGTTTGGTTCCGAGCGTCAATGTCGTTAAACTCTGTGTTTCGCCGCGTGTAAAAAGAGCCGACCCGTGAGGGCGTGGCAGAAGTCCGACCTCGATTGATATCGGGCGTATCTCTGTTGTTTTTCTGCCGTCGAGTCGTAAGCCTTCGCTCAGAATTCTCTGGCGCATCAATTCTTTTTCCATATCGTGCAGGATAGTTTTAATTGTTTTCTCCTGCTCGGGGTATTTTTCGCTAAGCTGTTCAATGACTTCTTCTTCGAGTTCCTTATTCTTTTGCGAACGTTCCTCTTTGGCAAGAACCGAGGCGACAATAGTTTTCATTTTGTCGTACGCCAGACGATTTACCTCGTCAACCAGATTCTGATCCAGTTCAACCGGAGGCACTTCCATTTTCGGTTTTCCGCAAAGCTCGCGGAGTTCATTTTGAACCGCGACAATTTTCTTTATTTCCTGATGGGCGAATTTCAATGCGTTGAGCATATCTTCTTCGCTTACTTCCTTAGCTTCGCCTTCAACCATCATAATCGACGATTCCGTGCCGGCAACAACAAGCTCGATATCGCTCTCTTCAATTTCCTGCAGAGAGGGATTAATTACGAACTGGCCGTTAACTCTTCCGACTCTCACTTCTCCGATCGGTTCGAGGAACGGAATATCCGAAATTACCAGAGCGGCAGACGCTCCGCAGGCAGCAATTACGTCGGGGTCGTTTTCATTGTCGAACGAATAAACGAATGCGGCTACTTGCGTGTCGTTGTAATAATTATCCGGGAAAAGAGGTCTAATTGGTCGATCGATTAATCGAGCGCTGAGCACTTCTTTGTCGCTGGGACGACCTTCGCGTTTAATAAAGCCTCCCGGTATTTTGCCCGCAGCGAACGATTTTTCTCGATATTCAACGCTCAATGGGAAAAAATCGACGTCGTCGCGTAAATCGCCCGCTACCGCAGTTACGAGCACCATCGTATCGCCATAACTAACCATAACCGCGCCGTTCGACTGCTTGGCTAATTTCCCGGTTTCGAATTTTAATTTATGCCTGCCTATTTGTACTTCTTTTGTAAAAACCATTTTTGTTTTCCTACTTTCTAATGTTTAACTCTTTAATTATAGCGCGATATCTTTCAATATCTTTCTTCATTAAATAATCGAGCAATCTTCTTCTTTTACCGACTATCTGCATCAGACCTCTTCGCGAGGCATGATCCTTTTTATGCTGGTCGAAGTGCGCCGTAAGATTGTTGATTCTTTCTGTCAAGATAGCAATTTGAACTTCCGTTCTGCCGCTGTCTTTTTCGTTTGCGCCGTATTTTTTGATTAACTCCTGTTTTCTTTCGTTTGAAATTGACATCTTGTTACTCCTTTATTTGTTTTACAATGTAATTCCAGTCGCAACCGGAATTAATTAGTTGTTTTCTATAAAATAAATAAATTATAAGGTTTAATTTATCGATTTATCCTCAAATTTGCTCAAAATTTCGAGAGCGGATTTTTTGTCGGACTCTATTTGTTCGATCAATTTATCGACGCTGTCGAATTTAATTTCTTTTCTGATTCTTTTAATCACTTCGACTTTCAGGCGTTCGCCGTAGATATTTTTTTCGTATTTGCCGAAGTCTCTGTTCATCAAATGCACTTCAATAGTAATTTCCGGTTTATTTTCAAAAGTTGGTCTTAAACCAATATTCATTACACCGGTCAAAGAATCGCCGTTAATTAAGCACTTAACGGCATAGACGCCGTTTGCCGGAAGGGCTTTAATAATGTTGTCGAGCTTAATATTTGCCGTGGGGAATCCGAGAGTTCTTCCCCTTTGCGCGCCTTTAACAACAATTCCTTCGAAAGAATAATTCCGTCCCAAAAATAAATTCGCTTTATCTACGTCGCCTTCCGCAAGGGCATTTCTGATTTTTGTGCTGCTTACGATTTCGCCGTTGCATCTTTCGGCTTCGACTGCGGTTACTTCAAAACCGTACTGATTTCCGAGTTGCTTCAGCTTTTCTGCGTCGCCCATACGATCCCTGCCGAATTTATGGTCGTGTCCCACCACGATATGCGACAGGTTCAGACGTTCGACCAATATTTCTCTTATAAATTCTTCCGAAGTCATCTCGGAAAATTCCCTGCTGAATTTCTGAATTACCAGATTATCGAGTTTAGTTTTGCTGAGGATTTCAATCTTCTCGTTTAGCGTCGTCAGCAGCTTAATCTCATAATCTTTTGAAATAACGAGTCGCGGATGCGGTTCGAAAGTAAAAAGGACAGACTCGCAGCCGCACTCTTCCGATATCTCGAATAATCGGGACAAAATTTTAAGATGCCCCAGATGAAGACCGTCGAAGCTGCCTACGGTAACAACGGTTTTTCTATTTTTCTCAAATGAGAATGAATCTTTATATATGTTCATTATCAGCTAAATTCGTTACAAAATTTTCGAACTCTTCGATGGCGAAAGCGTCATCGACCGAATAAGGACCGATAGCCGTTCTTCTCAAAGATTTAAGATAAGCGCCGCATCCTAACTTTTGTCCGAAATCGTGAGCTATAACCCGGATATACGTTCCGGGAGTAACTTCAATTTCAAAATGAATATCCGGCAAATCGATTTTTTTGATATCGAATCTGAAAACTTCTATCTCCCTTTCCTTGCGTTCGACTTCCACGCCTTTGCGAGCGTACTTGTACAACGCTCGTCCGTTTTTTTTAACCGCCGAATACATCGGCGGCAGCTGGAAAGATGTTCCTATAAAACCCTCGGCGGTTTTATAAACCGCTTTCTCGTCAATTCCCGCAATCTCATTTACCGAGTCGAAATCCGTTTCGAGGTCGTATGAAGGAGTAGTTTTGCCGAGAGATATAATTCCGGTATAAACTTTATTCAAATTAGAGAACTCGGAAATTTTTTTCGTAAAGCGTCCCGTACAAATTATCAACAGTCCGGTAGCCAGAGGATCGAGAGTGCCTGCATGACCGACTTTTTTGACATTGACTGCTTTGCGAACCCGATGAACCATGTCGAAAGAAGTTCTGCGCACCGGTTTGTCTATCAAAACCGCTTCGCCGTTCGGAAAATCCGGCGTAATATCATTAATCATTTTCCTTGTTATCACTCTCATGAATCTTCTTAAATATCGTCTCTATTTTTTCTACGTAATCGAGCGTATCGTCGATAAAGAATTCAAGCTCCGGCACAAAACGAATTCTGATTCTGCCTGCTAACTGCGTGCGAATCCAGCCTTTCAATTCGTTCACCTTGACAAGCACTTCTTCCCGTTTTTCTTTTTCGTAAACCGACAAATAGACCTTGGATAATTTCAGGTCGGGACTCAATTTCACGTTTGTGATTGTAATCAGGCTGAGACTCGGGTCCTGAATCTTGTGCAAAAAGATAAGACTCAGTTCCTCTTTGATCATGCTTGCGACTTTATCGATCCTGACAGAGTTCATATCAACTCAGAGTTTTCTTGGTTTCAACTATTTTATAAACCTCAATAACGTCGCCAACTTTAATATCGTTGAAGTTGGCGATATTGAGTCCGCATTCGAATCCTTTTTCAACTTCCCTTACGTCGTCTTTGAAACGCTTGAGCGATTCGAGCTGACCTTCGTAGATAACAATGCCGTCTCTGAAAAGTCTTACTTTGCCGTTCCTCGTAATTTTACCGTCGGTTACGTAACAACCGGCAACGGTTCCGACTTTCGGAACTTTGAAGACCTGGCGTACTTCAGCCGCGCCGACAAGTTCTTCCGAGACAACCGGCGAGAGAAGTCCTTCGAGAGCCGATTTGACTGCGTTGATTGCGTCGTAAATGATATTATAAAGTCGTATATCGACTTTTTCGGTTTCAGCCAATTTACGGGCATTGCTGTGAGGACGCACGTGGAAACCGATGATTATGGCGCCCGAAGCCGCCGCCAGCAGTACGTCTCCTTCGGAGATTGCTCCGACTCCCTTGTGGATAACCCTGACAGAGACTTCGTCGTTAGAGAGTTTCATAAGAGCGTCGGAAAGAGCTTCGACCGAACCGTCCACGTCGCCCTTAACTATAATTGGCAATTCTTTTATTCCGCCCGACGATATCTGATTTGCAATTTCTTCGAGGGTCATGTGGCGCACCTGACGGTGTTCCTGTTCGCGTTTAATCTGCATTCTCTTAATGCTGATTTCACGCGCTTCTCTTTCGGATTCGACGACTGCAAAAGTATCGCCCGCCTGAGGAGTCGATTCGAAACCGAGAACAAGAACCGGCGTTGACGGAGGAGCTTCTTTAACTTTGTTTCCTCTTTCGTCGAACATAGCGCGTACTCTTCCGTAAGCCGTGCCCGCCACAAACGGATCGCTTATTCTTAACGTGCCTTTTTGAACAAGAATTGTTGCGGTAATTCCTCGTCCTTTATCGAGCTGCGATTCGATAACCGCGCCGCGTGCCGGTCTGTCGGGATTTGCTTTCAAATCGAGCATTTCAGCTTCGAGCAATATTTTTTCGAGCAGAATGTCGACGTTTTTGCCGGTCTTAGCAGAGAGTTCCACACACTGATATTTACCGCCCCAATCTTCGACAAGGACGTTTCTTTCAGCCAGTTGCTGTTTTATTTTTTCCGTATTTGCATTCGGTTTGTCAATCTTATTGATTGCAACAATAATCGAAACGTTGGCTGCAAGGGCGTGATTGATAGCTTCGACCGTCTGAGGCATAACCGCGTCGTCGGCTGCCACAACCAGAACAACGATATCCGTAATTTGAGCGCCTCTTGCGCGCATTGCAGTAAAGGCTTCGTGACCGGGAGTATCGAGAAATGTAATTTCTTTACCGTCTTCCAGAGCCACTTTGTAGGCGCCGATATGCTGGGTGATACCGCCCGCTTCGCCTGCCACTACATTTGTTCTTCTGATAAAATCGAGCAACGATGTTTTACCGTGATCCACATGTCCCATAATAGTAACGACAGGAGGACGCGGTTTTAATGATTCCGCCGGATCATCCGCTTCTTCGATTAAATCGCTCAGATATTCCTCTTCAAGTTCCACTTCGAATCCGAAATCCGAGGCAATCAATTCTATCGTCTCGAAATCGAGTCGTTGATTAATCGAGACCATAAGACCGAGTCCGATGCATTTTTGAATCACTTCGTTAACCGAAACGCCCATTAAATTTGCCAGTTCGCCGACGGCAATATATTCGGCGACTTTAAGCTTTTTCTGTTCGAGCTGTTTCTGTTCAATAATTTTTTCGAGTTGTTCCTGCTTTTCTTTCTTTTTCTTTTTTCTGAGCGAAGCGCGTTCCGACACGGACGAATCATCCATACTCATCATAGTTCGTTTAATCGCTTCTTCCACTTCCTTTTTGTCAACCTGAAGCTTTTTGAGTTTACGTTTTTTCTTCGAAACAACTTCTTCCGCTTTGTCTTCTTTTCCTTTACCCTTGGCTTTTAATTTTTTCTTCTTTTTCTTTTTAACGGGCTCGGCGGTTGTTTCTTCAACCGGTTTAGGTTTTTTGTCCTCAAGAACGACATGGGGTTCCGTCTGTTTATCGGCTTCGGCTTTTTCTTCTTTTTTCTTTTTCTTATCCTTTTCGAGTTCTATCTTACCGACAATCTTTAAGCCTTTTTTCCTGTTTTCGAGTTCCCGTTCAGCCGGAGTTTTAAATTTATCGCTTTCGGTTTGAATCTCTTCTTCCGCTGGAGTCTCGACTTTTTCCGCCTGAGCTTCAGTTTTTTCCGCTTCGGCTACTTCTTCGCTTTGAGGTTCCGGAACTTCAACCGTATCGGCTTCGATTTTTTCTTCTTTTTCTTCTTTTGCCTGCGTTTCGATAACCTGCGGCTCTTCTTTTACTCCGGATTCCGTTTTTTCTTCCGGTTTGGGTTCTTCTATGCCTCTTTTTTTCTGAAATTCGGATATCTTTTTATAATGCTGCTCGGCTTTTTCGATATCTTTTTTGAAATGTTCGCGTACGTCGCTCTCCATTTCGTCGCTCAGAATCGACATATGGTTTTTTACTTCGTAGCCTTTCTTCTGAAGAAATTCGATTATCTGGTCAGTTGGCAGATTATATTCAGAAGCGAACTTGTAAATTCTTAATTTTTTCTTTTTTACTTCCGGCATTTGAGTACCTAAATTTTTTATTCTTCTTCTTCAAATTGGTTTTCGAGAATTTGAATTATCTCTTTGGCTTTTTCTTCGCCGATTCCTTCGATCTCTTTCAATTTATCGACGCCGGCTTTCAGCACTTCAACGGCGGTTTCGAAACGATTACTGATCAGGATATCGACAATGTCGCTGCCGAGCTCTTCTCTGAGTTCGGGCAGTTCGATATCTTCTTCGTATTCGTCGAGTTGTTTTTCCTGTCGCAGAACTTCGATATCGTAGCCGGTTAATTTCATTGCCAGACGAATATTAACGCCGTTCCTGCCGACAATCAAAGAAATCTGGTCGGTGTCTGCAGTCACTGTGCATTTTTTATTTTCTTCGTCGATTTCGATTTGACGCAATTTAGCGGGAGCTAAGCATCTTTGAATGAATACTACCGGGTCGTCCGAATAATTTATTACGTCGATGTTTTCGTTATTCAATTCGCGCACAATTGCGTGAATGCGAACGCCTTTCATGCCGACACAGGCTCCTACGGCGTCGATACGCGAATCCTGGGATTCGACGGCTACTTTGGCGCGTTCGCCGGGCTCTCTTGCAATTCCTTTGATTTCGATTACGCCGTCGTAAATTTCGGGAATTTCAATTTCGAACAGGCGGCGCAGAAACATATTGTCGGCTCGCGATATAATGATGACCGGACCGTTCTGATTTTTTTTGACTTCTTTAACTACGGCGCGAATAGTTTCGCCTTTTTTATATTTTTCACGAGGAATCTGTTCGCTCCTCGGCAGTATCAATTCGTTCTTATTATGATTAACAAGCACGTCGTTTCTTCTGACCTGATAAATATCGCCTACTACAATCTCTCCGATCATCTCCTTGTATTCGTTATAAACAATATCTTTTTCGATTTCTCTGATTTTCTGATTCAGATTCTGACGAGCTAGATTTATCAATCTTCTGCCGAACTGCGACAGTTCGATTTTTTCGACGTAATCGTCTCCAACTTCGAGTTCTTCTTCGTTTCCGCGAGCATTGACTTCGTCTATACTTATCTCGGTGGACGGGTCTTCGACTTTTTCAACGATTGTACGCTCAAGAAAAATTTCGATATCGCCTTTGTCCATATTTACCACAACGTCGTATCTGGCATCGTTACCGAATTTCTTTTTAACGAGAAGACCGAATATTTCTTCAATAATGCCTGCGAGAACGTCTTTGTCGAGACTTTTTTCCCGCACCATTTGGGCAAACGATTCGACTATTTCTGGGTTCATTTATTATTCCTCCAAATCAAAAGCTAATTAAAACTTTGGCTTTATTAATGTCCTTGAAACTTATTTCATATTCGTCGGGAACTTTGGCTGATTTCGGTTTTACCTCGAAAATAAGTTTGTCGCCGTCAATC
Organism: Melioribacter sp. Ez-97; assembly: GCF_051488665.1. Lineage (NCBI taxonomy): Bacteria > Pseudomonadati > Ignavibacteriota > Ignavibacteria > Ignavibacteriales > Melioribacteraceae > Melioribacter > Melioribacter sp. Ez-97. The sequence goes on from NZ_JBPSEG010000018.1 coordinate 42,448, forward strand.
CGAATCAACTTACCTTCAATCTTAACTTTTTCGTCCCCTGCCTGATAATGAACTTCAAAATTTCTGTTGATATGCTTGTAATACTGTTCGAGAAATTTAAGCGGACGTTCAATTCCGGGAGAAGAAACATCCAATCGATAATTCGAATCGATCAACTGCTCCGATTCGATTCTGTCTTTGATTAACCTGCTTAACTCCGCGCAGACCGAACTTGTAACAGCTTCCTTTCCGTCGATAAAAACTTCGATAATCCTTTGTTTCTTATCTCCTCTCAGTATAAATTCTATAAGGAAAAAACCTTTTTGAGAGACAATACTTTCGATGTTTTGTTTTAATATTTCTTTTTCCATATCACACAAATAAAAATCGCCCACTAAGGGGCGAATAAGACTACGCAAATCTATAAATATTTGGCGCAATAAGCAAATTTC
>NZ_JBPSEG010000019.1:0-41958 GCF_051488665.1 Melioribacter sp. Ez-97
TTCAGAGACTCCTTTTAATTTTTTTTTGTTATTTGCTTAAACAATATTACAAATTATTTGGAGTCTCTTCTTTTTTTATTTTCAACTAAGTTTGAATATACATCCAAAACGACGAAACGAGTTTGCGGGGGAATGACATCTTAAAGATTCTTTGAAAATTTCCTTCTTCATAAATACAGGTTGTCGGTTCGCTATTTATTTCTTGAGCGCTTTTCGTTTACACGTGAATGACTGCCTGTATGTTACTTGGAGATTTCGAGAATGATAAGTTTCTTTCCTTTTTCGTTGCGGCAGTTGGTCGGTTTGTATGCCAGTTCGAAGATGGTGTCTTTCTTAATATATGCTTTATATTTTGTAGCGGCGGTTTTAAGTTCGTCTGACAAGTCTCCGCCTTTAAGCGAAACCAGATACGCTTTTTCTTTAATCAACGGAAGCGCGTAGCGAATCAATATTATCAACGGCACGGTAGCCCGGCTTACGACCATGTCGAAACTGTCGGCGTATTTTTGTATAAACTCTTCGTTTTCGACGCGTGAATTTTCGGCTGTTAAATTAGTGAGTTTGAGTTTGTCGATAAACTCTTTTACGGCGTCGATCTTTTTTGCCGTGGAATCGACAAGCACGCCTTTGAGAAGCGGACGCGTTATTGCGAGCGGTATTCCCGGAAATCCGCCGCCCGTTCCGATATCGATAAATCTTGTTACTTTTTTAGGTATGAATTCGGAAATAAAAGAGGAAATAAATACATGATTCTCGATTATGTTATCAGTGTCTTTTCTGGAGATTAGATTTACTTTCGAATTTTTTTCTACGACCAGTTCGGCAAAGCGAGCAAGCCTTTCGAGTTGATATTCGTCGGGAACTATATTGTTTTCCCAGTAGAAGGTTTTCAGTTCTTTCAGGTATTGTTCAAATAAATCCAAAAACACCTCAAAATTTAGCCCTTCAAATATACTAATAAAACTGAAATATCCGAAGGCGAAACGCCCGAAATGCGAGACGCCTGACCGATAGAACGGGGGCGAACCCTGCTCAGTTTTTCGCGACCTTCGGCGGAAATTGCTTTTAAATTATTATAATTAAAATTAGAAGGAATAAGCAGGTCTTCCATCTTTTCCATCTTTTCGATCAATTCGAATTGGCGTTGAATGTAGCCTTCGTATTTAATTTCAATTTCAACCTGTAGCAGAGCTTTCGGGTCGTTCATCAGCTCTTTGAGCAATTTGTTCTCGCCGTGATTTAAAGAAAGACGGCTCAACAATTCGTCGATTTTTACTTCCGGTCGCTTCAGGACTTTTGCAATTTGTTCAGAGTTGTTGAGCGGAGAGGAGCCGATATTCTCCAAGAGAGGATTGATTTCGTTGGGATGAACTTTTGTATTCAAAAGAAAGTCTTTTGATTTTGTAATTAATATTTCGCGTTGTTGCAAATCATTGTAAAGCTCGTCGGGTATCAAGCCGAATTGATATCCGTATTTCAATAGACGACGGTCTGCATTGTCCTGGCGCAGCACAAGCCGGTGTTCGGCTCTCGAAGTAAACATCCGGTAAGGTTCGTCTGTCGATTTGTCCACAAGATCGTCAATCAAAACGCCGATGTATGCTTCGCTTCTTTTAAGTACGAATTCCGGTCTGCCCTGAATTTTCAGAGCGGCATTTATACCCGCGACGAGTCCCTGAGCCGCAGCTTCTTCGTAACCTGAAGTTCCGTTGATTTGTCCTGCAAAATAGAGTCCTTCGATCAATTTGGTTTCAAGCGTCAAATCGACCTGATAGGGAGGAAAGAAGTCGTATTCAACTGCGTAGCCCGGACGAACCATTTCGACTTCTTCGAGTCCTTTTATTTTCCGGAGCGCTTCGAGTTGAATTTCTTCCGGCAGCGAAGTCGAAAAGCCGTTGATATAAATCAGGTCGGAATCCAAGCCTTCGGGTTCCAGAAAAAGTTGATGTCTGTCTTTGTCGGAAAAGCGGTAAATCTTGTCTTCGATAGAAGGGCAGTAACGGGGTCCGCGACCTTTTATAATGCCCGTAAAAAGGGGGGAGCGTTCAAAACCTTTTTCCAGAATTTTATGAACTTCAGTATCGGTGTAAGTTATGTAGCAGCTCAATTGAGGTTGATACGGAAACTCGTCGGGTGGAGTTCTGAGCGAAAAAGGCTGTGGCGGATTGTCGCCGGGCTGTTCCTGCAGAATATCCCAGTTTATCGAATCTTTTTTGAGGCGGGGAGGAGTGCCGGTTTTAAGTCGTCCCGCTTCGAATCCCATTTTTACAAGCGACTCGGTTAAACCGACTGCGGGCGGTTCGCCGTATCTTCCGCCTTTGAATGCGTTAAGTCCCGTATACATCAATCCGTTCAAAAACGTGCCGGAACAGACAATCAAAGCTTTGCATCCGTATTCGACCCCTTTGGCTGTTTTAACGCCCTTTATTTTTTTGTTCTCTTCAAAAGCCTCTGTTACGGAATCTTCGATAATTTCGATGTTGGGAGTCGTTTGAACGACGCGGGAAGCTTCGGCAGAATAGAGTTCCCTGTCGTTCTGGCTTCGTCCAGCCCAGACGGCCGGACCTTTCGATTTATTCAATGTTCTGAATTGAATTCCGGTGCGGTCTGCAATCAAGCCCATAACGCCGCCGAGGGCGTCGATTTCGTGTACGAGGTGTCCTTTTGCGCTGCCTCCTATAGCGGGATTACACGACATCCTGCCAAAGCCGTTTTTATCCATTGTGATTACGGCTACGGAACAGCCCATTTTGGCGGCTGCTACGGCACCTTCGATTCCGGCGTGTCCTCCGCCAACTACTATTAAATCATAACTTTTCATAATGCTTCCTTTCCGTTTCACGTGAAACGACGGCGAGTTAAAATCAGTTTTTACGAACGAGAGGTTTCACGTGAAACTTCACTTCCCGATACAAAATTTTGCAAATATATTGTTGAGAATATCGTCCGTTGTTACTTTTCCGATAATTTCCCCGAGTGAATTTTCGGCGTTTCTCAGGTCGACCGCCACGAATTCGCCGGTCAGTCCTTCGTTGATCGAATTCTTGGCTCCGGTAAGATGTTCTTTTGCTTTTTTCAATGCATTGTAATGGCGTAAATTTGTTACAACCGCGGATTTCTCGGTATAAGTTCCGCTTCCGAGCGCTTTTTCTTTTAATTTTTTAAACAACTCCTCGATTCCTTCCCCGGTTTTTGCTGAGATGCCCACGTCAAAGCTTTCGTCGAGCCCGGGTTTCAAATCTATCTTGTTTGCCACTTTTAAGATGCGTTCTTCTTTCTGAAGTTTGAGAAGTTCGTCGTATATGTCGATGTCGAAGCCGTGGGTAGAATCGTTGAGAAAAAGGACTACGTCTGCTTCGCTGACGGCTTTGCGGCTCCTTTCGACTCCTTCTTTTTCGATAACGTCTTCGGTAAGCCGGATTCCCGCCGTGTCGTATAATTTGAAAAGGATGCCTTCGATTGTAACTTCTTCCCGGATAATGTCGCGAGTAGTGCCGGGAATTTCGCTTACGATTGCTCGGGCTTCCTTCAATAAATAATTGAGAAGCGAAGACTTCCCTACGTTCGGTTTGCCTACAAGCGCTACATTTATTCCGTCGCGTATTACTCTTCCGAACCGAAATGATTTTAGAAATTCATCGATCTCTTCTTCGATTTCTTCGATATTGGAAATTATTTTTGTTAACGGCAGCAGTTCTATGTCTTCCTCTGCAAAGTCGAGTTCGAGTTCGATAAGCGAGGAGGTGTTGATCAGCTTATTTCTCAATGCGTCGATTTTTTGTGAAAGCAGTCCGTCTAACTGATTTCGCGCGCCTCTGAGCGAGGCGTCGGAACGCGAATTTATAATGTCGGCAACCGCTTCGGCTTGAGCTAAGTCGAGTCTGCCATTTAAAAAAGCGCGCTTTGTAAATTCGCCCGGCTCGGCAATTTTGATTCCGTTTTCGACGAGCAAACCGATAATCTTTTCTGCAATCAATTGACTTCCGTGTATGCTTATTTCGACCGAATCCTCGCCCGTGTATGAGTTAGGCGATCTGAAGACCGACACCAATACGTCGTCAATCACTTCGCCGTCGGCAGCGACGATCGTTCCGTAATGGATTGTATGCGTTTTGCACTCGGAAATTCTTTTCTTTCCTCTGAAAATCAAATCGACTTTCGAAAAAGTATCCGGCCCGCTTACTCTGATTACCGTTATTGCCCCCGAGCCCGGCGGCGTGGCAATTGCCGTAATTGTATCTTCGTTTGTTGATATTGTGTGTGTCATATTTTTAAAAAAATAAATATTGCAAAATTATAATAATTATATCACTTTCGATAGTCTATTTTGAATCCGGCTGCTATATATAATGCAAATTCTGTTTGTTACTAATTAATATTATACTAATTAGTAATATTTTTTTTTGTTTTAGAAACTTTTTATTCTTATACTTTTTATAAGGGCAAAAAAAATTAGGATGAAAAAATGGCATACAACTTTAACAAATTTACAATAAAGGCTCAGGAGACAATACAGAACTCGATTGAGATTGCGCAAAATTACAACAATCAGATAGTCGAGCCCGAGCATATACTTGCAGCGATATTGCAGGACGGCTCGGGAGTAGCGTCTTCGATTATACAGAAAGCCGGAGGCAGTATCGACAAGCTGAAGATAAAGACTGCGGAACTGCTCGAACGGCTGCCGAAAGTTACCGGCGCGGGTTTGGGCAATCAGCAATTGTCGATGAACACGGCAAAAGTATTCGACCGGGCGGTTGAAGAAGCAAAAAGTTTAAAAGACGAATATGTGTCCAACGAACACATATTAATTGCGCTGAGCGACGACAAAGGAGCGGTCGGAAAACTGCTCAATGAAAACGGAGTAAACAAGAACGTTATACTTGCCGCATTAAAAGAGATAAGGGGAAATCAAAGAGTAACGTCTCAAAATCCGGAAGACACTTATCAGGCTTTAAAGAAATACGGGCGCGATTTGAACGAGCTGGCGCGCACAAATAAACTCGATCCCGTAATCGGAAGGGACGAAGAGATTCGCAGAGTGCTGCAGGTGCTCTCGCGCCGCACGAAAAATAATCCCGTTTTAATCGGGGAACCCGGAGTGGGTAAAACCGCCATAGCCGAAGGAATTGCGCACAGAATAGTTTCCGGCGACGTGCCCGAAACTCTCCGCTCGAAAAGAATTGTCGCGCTCGATATGGGCGCGCTGGTTGCGGGCGCTCAATACAGAGGTCAGTTCGAAGAACGCCTGAAAGCAGTAGTTAAGGAAGTGCAGAATTCAAACGGCGAAATTATACTCTTTATCGACGAAATACATCAACTGGTAGGCGCCGGCAGAACCGAAGGAGCAATGGATGCGGCAAACATATTGAAGCCCGCTCTGGCAAGAGGAGAGCTTCATGCAATAGGTGCAACGACTCTCGACGAGTACAGAAAATATATCGAAAAGGACGCCGCGCTCGAAAGACGATTCCTGCCTGTGTTTGTTTCGGAACCGAGCGAGGAAGACGCCATTTCGATTCTCAGAGGCTTGAAAGAACGTTACGAAGTTCATCACGGCGTTCGTATAACCGACGGCGCTATTGTAGCCGCCGTTCAACTTTCCAATCGGTATATTACCGACAGGTTCCTGCCGGATAAGGCAATCGACCTGATCGACGAAGCTGCGTCGAAACTCCGTATCGAAATCGATTCGATGCCTGAAGAATTGGACGCCTTAGAAAGAAAAATAAAACAACTCGAGATAGAACGCGAAGCGTTGAAGCGCGAAAAAGACCCGGACTCCGCCTCGCGTCTGGAAGAACTTCAAAAAGAATTGAATGAATTGATTGCCGAGCGCGACAGGCTGAAAAGCCACTGGATTCTCGAAAAAGAAAAGATCCAGAAAATCCGCGCTATGAAGAGCGATATAGAAAAAGCCAAAGCAGACGCGGAAAGGTACGAACGCGAAGGAGACCTCGGTAAAGTAGCCGAAATCAGATACGGCGTTATTAACGAACTCGAAAGACAGCTTAAGAAAGAGACCGAAGAGCTCGCCAAAATACAGAAAGATATGAAAATGCTGAAAGAGGAGGTTGACGCCGAGGACGTTGCCGAAATCGTAGCTAAATGGACTGGAATTCCAGTCAGCAGAATGCTCGAAAGCGAGCGTTCGAAACTGCTCCGGCTCGAAGAAGAATTACATAAACGCGTAGTCGGGCAGGACGACGCCGTCGCCGCTGTTGCTAATGCAATCAGAAGGTCGAGAGCGGGTCTGCAGGATCCTAATCGACCGATCGGATCGTTTATCTTTATCGGCACTACGGGCGTCGGTAAAACCGAGCTGGCGCGAGCTCTGGCTGAGTTCCTTTTCAACGACGAGCACGCCATGATTCGTATCGACATGAGCGAATATATGGAGAAACATTCGGTCTCCAGACTTATCGGAGCTCCTCCGGGATATGTCGGCTACGAAGAAGGCGGACAATTGACAGAAGCCGTCAGAAGAAGACCATACTCTGTGGTTCTGCTCGACGAAATTGAAAAAGCTCATTCGGACGTTTTCAATATTTTGCTGCAGGTGCTCGACGACGGGCGTTTGACCGACAACAAAGGCAGAACCGTCGACTTCAAAAATACGATTATTATAATGACGTCTAATCTCGGTTCGCATCTAATTCAGGAAAAACTGAGCGAGATTAACGAGGATAATTTCGAAAACATTATGGGCGAATTGCGCATTTCTTTGACAGAGCTGTTGCGTAAGGCTATTCGTCCCGAATTTTTGAACCGGATCGACGAAGTGGTTCTTTTCAAACCGTTGCTGAAATCCGAAATCAACCAGATTGTGGATATTCAATTGCAGCGCGTAGGCAAAATGTTAGCCGAAAAAGGATTGACTCTGGAAGTGGAAGAAGAAGCGAAAGATTTCCTGGTAAGTCACGGATACGACGTAACATACGGCGCGAGACCGTTGAAACGGACTATTCAGAGATATCTGGTAAATCCGCTGGCAAGCGAATTATTAATGAATAATTTCGAAAGCGGCGATACGATCGTTGTGCGATACGACGGCGGAGGTCGTCTCAGCTTTTCGAAGAAGTAAATTTACTTTAAAAAAGAGTATAAGCATATCTTCGGGGATGCTGACTTAGTCGACATCCCCTTTTTTTCACACAGAATTTATAAAATCTTGTAAATAAGAGACAGAGAACTTATATTTGCAATCATTATTTTGACTAAGTCTAAATTAAAATTATGATCAAATATAAATTCCTCTTTTTTATTCTGGTATTATGTTCTTATAGCGCTATTTATGCACAAAAAGGCTCAGCCGTAATTTTCGGAAGAATAACCGATGTAAACGGAGAGCCTCTGCCGGGTATCAATGTATTTATTAAAAGCAGCGGGGTCGGGGCGGCTACGAATGCCGACGGCGCCTACAAAATTTCAAACGTGCCTTCGGGAAAAAACATTATAAATGTCTCCGGAATCGGATTCCTTACTATCACTAAAGAAATTTTAATTTCGGAGGGAGACACTCTGAATCTTAACTTCGAAATGACGGAAAAAGCGGTAGAACTCGGAAGCGTCCTGGTTGAAGGCAAGTCGGAAGCGCAGCTCTTGAGAGAAAGAGGATTTTCTGTTTCAGTTCTGGAAAGCAGAGAAAAGAAAAATTTACCCGTTGACGGAAACCGTCTGCTAAGTTCGGCTCCGGGAATTCATTTGCGTGAAAGCGGGGGCTTGGGTTCCGGCTTTAATTTGAGTATGAACGGACTTTCGGGAAATCAAATCAGATATTTTATCGACGGCATACCTCTGGAGAATTTCGGTTCCGCTCTCGCTTTGAATAACTTCCCCGTTAATTTGATCGAGAAGATAGAAATTTACAAAGGAGTCGTCCCCATATCTCTCGGCGCCGACGCGCTCGGAGGCGCGGTCAATATTGTTACAGGCTACTGGAAAACTTCTTACCTGGATGCATCTTATTCTCTCGGTTCTTTTAACACTCACCGTTTTTCTTTGAACAGTCAGTATGCCGACAATACAAAGAAATATTTTCTCAAAGCTTCTTTGTTCTGGAATTATTCGGACAATGACTTCATTATGAAAAACGCGCCGGTTTACGACCTAAAGCTCGGCAATTTTATTAAGAATATCGATATCAGGCGCTTCCACGACAGTTATAGTTCAATGATGATTAACGCCGAAGCGGGCTTGTTCGAAAGAAAGTATGCCGATAAAATTTCGTTGAGAATAATAGTGGCGGGCAATAATAAAGATTATCAGCACCCGGATAATAATATTTACAGAGTATTCGGTAGATTTCATACGACAAATCAAACTGCAATTGCAGGCGTCAATTATTTGAATCAATTTGACAACCTTGAACTCAAAGCATATTCGGCGGCGGGTATAGTCAGCGAAAGCGTTGTTGATACGTCTCATTTCAAATTTAATTGGGCGGGTGAGTCGATTAAACGCGACGAGGGCGACCCGAAAGGAGAGCTCTTCGAACGTAAATCTTTATTCGAATTTTCCGATTTTATTATTTCCAATAATATCGGAGCGATTTATAAATTTTCTCATTTCCATTCTCTTGGAATTAATTTAGTCCAGAATTATGTCGTTAGAAAGGGAAAGGACAAAGTCGACGAATTTAATCGCTCGTTCGAATCTCCCAATTATATCAACAAGATTCTTGCGGGAGCAGATTACACATTCAAATATAACGACCGCTTTGAGTTCAATCTCTTTGCCAAGAGTTATCTGTACCGCGCAAAAATAATTACTATCGATTATGACGATACGGAAATAATAACCGAACCGGAACTGTTTCGCTCGGGTTACGGTTTTGCCCTGTCATACAGCCCGTTCGAAAATTTACTTATCAAGAATTCTTTTGAGAAAGCCTATAGGATACCGGAAAGTTACGAAATATTGGGCGACGGCATTTATGTTTTGCCTAATCCGAATTTAAGTCCCGAACGAAGCTATAATCTTAATCTTGGGGTCGACTACCGGTTCGAGTCGGGGCTATGGGAGTTTAAAGCCGGAGTAAATTATTTTTATCGTTTATCGAAAGATTTTATACGGTTTAATCCGTTGGGACCCTTCGGGGAATATGAAAATCTAAGGAACGTAAAAACCGACGGAATTGAAGGAGCGTTTTATTTAAATTACGATGATTTCGTATCGTTAAACTCCAATATTACATATCAAAATTTGTTGGACGATACCGAATTCGACGAAGGCTTGCCGAATACTAACTATAAAAGCCGTATTCCGAACGTGCCGTATTTCTTTTTCAACAACTCGCTGGGAATTAGTTTGAGCCGGAAATCATCTCCTAGAAAAATAAACCTCCATTATTCATTGCGTTATGTGCACCAATTTTTTCTGACGTGGGAAAATTTAGGCGATGCGAGAGGAAAGAATGTTATTCCTTCTCAGCTCATTCAGGATATTCATGTCGAAATCAGTATGAATGAAGGCAGGTACAATGTTACATTTTCGATTGCCAATATCTTCGACAAGCTGGCGTACGATAATTTTATGATACAAAAACCCGGAAGGGCATTCAATATAAAACTCAGATATTTTTATAAATAATGCGAGGTATAACATGTCTAATATTGTTTTCAAAAACAAACTCAAATTAATTTTATCAATTATGTTTTCTGCGTTAATCGTCGTATCGTGCGGGGAGTCCGGAACTACCGACCCCGTAGAGCCGGAAGTTACAAAGGGAATTACAATGGCGTTTAAAACCACAGGCGGCGACGAAACAGAATATCTGATAACACAGGAAAACATAATGGAGGGTGAAATTTCCGCCGTCGGACAGGGAATAGAACTGACCGGGTGGAGATTTTTTCATAAAGTAGGCAATACTCTTTTTGCATCGGGATACAGTGAAGACAATCAGTGCGCCGCTTACGTAAAAGATCAAAACGGCAATATTATTAAAAAGGGCGAGTTCATATTTGAGAATTCGCTTGAAATGTTCGGCAATTCGGACGACAATCAAACAATGCTTGCAATGGAAATACCGCGCGCCGGATTTGCAAACAGAAGGCTCTATTTTGTGGACGTGAATAGTGCGCTGGTAAGCAAAATAGTAGGTACCCGGATTTTCGAATCTCAGGAAGACTCGTTAGTCGCCTGGCCTACGGCTTTGCAGGTGAGAGGGGACAAACTTTTTATACCCTTTCATAAACTCGACGCCAAAGGATGGTTTACCACTCCGAGTCCCGACAGCGCATTTATTGCAGTTTATTCGTACCCCGACGTCGGAGCTGTGCCGGAGAAAATAATTTCCGATCCGCGCACGTCGAACATCGGCGTTAACGGCGCGGCAACCGGATTGATTCAAACCGAAAACGGCGATCTCTATTCGTTTTCGTGCGGAGCCTCGATGGCGGGCTTTTCGCCGGCGTCGTCAAAACCTTCGGGCATTTTAAGAATCAAAGCGGGCAGCACCGACTTTGACCCGAATTATTTCTTTAATGTAGAAAGTATTACGGGAGGAAAAATCTTCTGGTTTGACTATCTGGGAAATAATAAAGCGCTTGCCAGGATTCTAACGGACGACAACGGCGGACTGTGGACCGCCTTCGGCAGAACCGTTTTCAACCAAAAACTTGTCATTCTCGACCTTGTTAATCAGACCGTAACAGACGTGGCAAATATTCCGCTCCATGCGAAAAGATATACCTCGTCTCCGCTGCTTGTGGAAGACGGAAAGGTTTATGTAAGCGTTGAAACTGCAGGCGACGCTTACGTCTATCAAATTGACATCGAATCCTCTTCGGCGGTAAGAGGAGCTAAAATAAACGGCAAAACCATTAAAGGCTTTTTTAGAATGTAGTTGAATATAAATGCGGGACTGCACAAAAACCGATTTGGCGCAGTCCCCGCAATTTTTTGAAAGGGGCGGAATGAAAAAAATTATCCTAAAAATACACGAAATTATAGGACTGTTGACGGGCGTCGTTGTTCTGATTGTTTCTTTAACCGGGAGTCTCTGGGTCTTTAATGAAGAAATAAATAATCTGATATACGGGGAGCTCATCGTACCCGTTAGAAACCAGCAGCCATTGACTCCGAGCGCCGCAAAAGAAATTGCCTCGAAAGTTTTTCCCGGAAAATCGATTCACGGCATTTACTACGGCAAAGCCAACGAACCTCTTGAAGTGATTTTTTATGAGCCGGAGCCTGAATTTTACAGCAGCGTATATCTGGATCCGTACAGCGGCAATATACTCAAAAGCGAAAATCATCTGGAAGGTTTTTTTGCTTTTTTGCTTGAAGGGCACCTTAGTTTGTGGCTACCGGAAGAAATCGGCTCGGAGATAGTCAAAGTATCCGTCCTCCTTTTTATGATTGCGTTAATCAGCGGATTTTATCTGTGGACTAAAGGAAAAAATAAAAAAAGACGATTGTGGTTCAATTGGAATATTAATACAAGGTGGAAAAGAAAGAATTACGACCTTCATTCAATTATCGGCTTTTATATTTTCTTTCTTGCTTTCATTATCGCTTTTACGGGCGCAGTAATGGCTTACGATTGGTTTTACTATATAGTTTATAAAGGAGCCGGCGGAGAAAAAGACCCGCGTTTCATTATACCGAACAATGTCTCGATTGGAAAAAACGAAGAAATGCAAACTCGTATTGACGAGCTGCTTCCTATATTGAAGAGCAGTTATCCTGATGCTGACGGATACGAAATCCATTTTCCGCATTCCGATTCTGCATCTATATACGCAGAAGTATATAAAAAGAAAGGGGTTTACTACAACGCCGACTATCTTTTTTTCGATCAATATACTCTGGAAGAAATAAACACCCCGGGTTTATACGGCAGAGAAGAAGATGCGGATTTTGCCGACTCTATTATTAGAATGAACTATGACGTTCACGTAGGCGCAATCGGAGGAATAGCCGGCAAAACCGTTGCATTCTTTGTAAGTCTTTTCAGCGCTTCTCTTCCCGTAACCGGATTTTTGTTATGGTTTGGTAAAAGAAAAAAATAGAACGGTCACCCGCAAATATTTTCCGCCAGCCAATTGTGCAGCGGCAGTAAATCTTTCAGAGTGCGAATGCTGAGTTTTACCGGATCTTTGTCTTCCAAAAAAGACACTTCTTTTTCGTCGTATGCGTAAAGACTGCCGTAGAGCAACAATTCCGAATATTTATAATCTTTGTCGAATCCTCTCGGAATCTGCTTGTAACTTTTGCCTCCGATTGTATATCCTTTCTTTTCGATCTTCTTAAGTAACCGGTTTAATTCTTCGGCGTAGGCTTCAGTCGCCACGGTCTCCCGGTATTTTTTTAATTGTTCTTTGGTAAACTCGTACATTCCCGCCGCAATGAAGAATGATTCGGGATCGACATGAAAATAGAGTCCGCTCGACTCCATTTTCTTACCCTTTCCTTCCCAGAAAAGGATGCCCAGATTGGTTTTGTACGGTTTTTTGTCCTTACTGAATCGAACGTCGCGATGGAGTCTGAAAATCGACTTGTCGATTTTGGGAATTGCCTGGAAGGCGGGTTTGATTTCGATTAAATGCATTGCCATGATTTCGACAAAAGCCTGAGCCGGTTTGAGGAAGTCTTCTTCGTATTCGCGGCGATGTTCTTCGAACCAATTTCGGTTGTTGTTCTTTTTAAGTTTTTTCAAAAAGCTTAGCGGCGCCGCGGGAAATTTGCTCATGTAATTCATATCTGTCATAACAGAACGCTCCTTCCGGAATATTTATTTTATAACTGATTTTTCTTTGCCGGTTTTTTCAAAATCAATCTATCTATGATAGTTTTTTCCATCAATTTAACGGGCGCCAGCGATTTTTCAAGTTTCATTCTCATAATGGCGCCTTCCCAGCTGTTAACTATTAATTGCGCGGTCTTTTTTGTGTTCACGGAAATATCGATTTCGCCGGCGGCAATGGCGTCGTCGAGACAAGCTTTGACGAACGATTCAATTTCTTCAAAAGCCCGGGATACTTTTTGTCTGAATTTTTCATTCAGGTCTCCCATCTCCTGGGCAAGATTGCAGAGCGGACAGCCTCCCGAATAATTCTCGGATTCGAAAATATCGTTGAAGACGGCTATGAGTTTTTTTATTCTTTTGATTCCCGACTTCGATTTGCCGGACGTTATTTCTTCTATCTTGGAACGGAAAAACTCGAGATAAAAATCGATTAATTCGATTCCAAGTTCTTCCTTGCTTTTGAAGTAATAATAAAACGAGCCTTTCGGTACGCCTGCCGTATCAAGAATTTCCTTAATGCCGGTATGATTGAATCCATTTTTTCGTATCAGAAACGCGGCGCTTTGAAGTATTTTGGTTTTTGTGGAATTCATAAATTTAAAATAGACCGGTCGTCTATAAGTGTCAAGATAATTTTTCTTCTTTGCTTTTCACGGGACGGGTTTTTATTTTGAATCGCATTAAAAGTCTTTTTATGGGATTTTATACCCGACATATCAAATATGCCGTATTAATAATTCTGACGTTAATGACGGCATGTAACGAAGCGCCGACGAAGAGCGAAGCAATAGAAATCGGCTTGTTATTCAATACGTGGTACGATTCGTACGAGGAGAAGACCGACAGTACGGATATATTCCGTCCGGAAGGATACAAAGAATTTCCGGTTTCAAGGTTTCGCAGAACAATTGTTTTCAACGACGACGGCACGTGCAGATGGCTGGTTTTGGATCCCGCCGACCGTCACTATTTCGAGAACGGCACATGGAAATTCAACGGCGCCGAAAGATTGATTTTTATTTACAATGATAAGGGCGAGGAAGTCCACATACTGAAAATTCTCGAACTTAACCGCGAATTGCTGAGAGTGTTAATGATTAAATACAGTTACAATTAAATCCGGTTTATGATAAAAAAAGAAACAATATTTAATATACCCGCAGCTTCTCTTACGGCTGTAGCCGGAATTGCCTATTTGTCCGTGCATAAATTAATTTATACGATACAGCCGACGCTCGGCTACGACGCATCGGTACGGTTTACAACGTCTGTTCTCTGGGCGATTTCGAACTTGTCGATTGTTTATATTGCTACGGCGCTTTTAATCAACGAAAAAAGATTGTCTGCCGGCGCAAAGCTTTCTCTAAGGCTGGTGAGTATTTTTATCGCTTCTTTGATACTGTTGAGGATACTCGAAGAGTTGTTCCCCGATTGCCTTCGCGAATTCAGAATAGCAGCCGAGATACTGCGATTGCTCAATTCCCTGGCAATAGTTTTCTTCTTCCTGTTTTTCAGAAGAATAACGAGCGGAAGAAAGCGCTTGAGAAGAGCCGTTAATCTCGTATTGCTGCCCGTTCTGCTGCTGGTAATTATTAATGTGAGAAGCATTTATCATTATTACCTTTTTTTGAAAGAAGGGGTTGTTTTTCGCCCGGGCTTTCAGGTGGAAGTTATTGCCGGAATCGTATTTATAATTGCCTACACCGTCGCCGTTAATTTTCTCTTTGTGCTCTATTCGGAATATAAAACGGATAATTAGAAATTCCGAAATAATTTGCTTGACAAGAAGTAATAATTCCGTTATTTTTACTTTATAAAACAAAGTGCTTTGCAATAGGAGGAAGCGTGGACGGCAACAGGGCGTTGGAGGATCTTAAGTTTATCAGAAAAGTTATTGAAGAAACAAAACGGGAAGTGGTTCATAACGGCAAGGATTATATCTTCTGGGGAATTCTTGTTATTGTCGGTATGCTTGCTATGTATATCCCGATTAAACTTCGTCTTCATTTTAACTATTTCTATATCTGGGTCGTATTGATTCCGGTCGGCTGGCTCTACTCATTTTATAATAAAAGAAAAACGGAGAAAAATTCTCCGATGACATATGCGGGAAAATTGATTTCTTCGGTTTGGCTCGCCGCGGGAATCAGTATGACTTTAATCGGATTTGTCGGCACTCTTTCCGGCAGCATTACACCGCCGTCCATCAATCCGCTTTTATCGGTAATAATGGGCATCGGATATATGGTTACGGGAAAAATTCTCGAGAGCAAATGGTTGACCAACGTATCTGTAGGCTGGTGGTGCGGCGCTCTTATACTTTTCTTTGTTCGCTCGGAAATGCAATTTCTCTTAATGGCTTTAATGATGCTGGCGTTTCAAACCGTCCCCGGAATTGTGATTTACAAAAAATACAAAAAGGAGATGGAGAACAGAATTGACCGATAAATCCGGAAACGATTTTAATTATCAAAAGCTCGATGAAGTTATCCATTCGAGAATACGGCTTGCCATCATGTCGGTTTTGATCGGTCTGGAAGAAGCGGAATTCAATTTTCTCAAAGAAAAAGTAAAAGCCACCGACGGCAATCTCAGCGTTCACTTGCGCAAACTCGAAGACTCGGGTTATATTAGTTCGAAAAAGGAATTTATCGACAGGAAGCCGAAAACAACGTATAAATTGACCGCCAAAGGAAAAAAAGCTTTCGAAGCCTATATCGAACAACTTGAAAAAATAATAGGAAAGAAGTAAGAAATTTTTTTGTTTAATTACTTTATTTTTTAAAGTACTTTGAGGAGGAAAAATGAAATCATTAATTTGTCTGTTCGTTTTGGTTGTATCGTCTGTATTGTATTCTCAAGTTGAGCGCGTCGACAGTCTGATCGGTCTTGCAAAAGGCGCGTATTTGAAATACGACTCGACGGAACTCGAAAAACTCCGCGCCGAATTTAGCGAAGTTTCCTATTCCGGTCAGAATAACATTGCCTCATATTATAACGCGCTTCTCGGTTACAAATTGCTCGAAATGAATATGGGCGACAAGGAAGCTTTCGATCAAATTTACGAAAACGCTTTGAGAGAAGCGGAACGGTTGATCGATATTGACGGGTTTAAAGCCGACGGACTTGTATTGCAGGCTGCCGTTTATATGATGAAAATTGCAACGAATCCGATAAGCGCCGTTACTCTGTCGTCCAAAATTCATCAACTTCTCGACGAAGCTCAATCGATCGACTCCGCTAATCCGTATTCGTACGTAATAAGGGGAATGATGAAATTCAATACGCCTGAAATGTTCGGCGGCAGCTACGAAGAAGCTCTTAAGAATTTCAGCAGGGCTGTTCTTCTTTTCGAAAACAACGGCGAACGTCCCGCATGGGGATACGCCGAATCGCTCGCCTGGCTCGGCAGGACATACGTTGAATTGGGCGACTATCAATCCGCTCTTTTTACATACAGACGGGCTTTGAACGCCGAACCTGAATACGGCTGGGTGAAACATGTCCTCCTGCCGGAAGCGGAAAAAAAATATAAGGAAAGCAAGAATGAATAATCTTTTTTTGAAGACATTAATGTGTCTCCTTATAGCTTGGAATATTATGGTTGCGCAGAACAATTCGACAATTAAAGGCTATGTCAGAGGCACGGACGGCAAACCGATTCCGTATGTGAACGTATTTATAGAAGGCGCTTTCGAAGGCGCGATGACAAACGAGTCGGGCTACTTTGAATTTACTACGTCAATGAAAGGCAGGATAATTTTGAGCGCAAGTATTATCGGATACGAAAAATTTATAAAAGAAATCGAATTGAACGGAAGCGGGCAAATAGAACTGAATATTGTATTAAAAGAAAAAGAAGTCGAACTGAAAGAAACCGTTATATCGGCAAGTTCTTACGGCTCCGAAAAGGAGAAGGGATTGGTAATAAACAGAATGGACGTTCTTACCACGCCCGGCGGAGCCGCGGATTTATATCAGTCGCTCAAAACGATGCCCGGCATCACTCATGTTTCCGAAAGCGCCGAACTTTATGTAAGGGGAGGCGACCCGCTGGAAACCGTTACAATGATAAATCAAACCCCGGTTTATCATCCGTATACGCTGGAGTCCTCTTACGGAGGACTCTTTTCGAATTTGAAACAGAGCGCAATCAAATCGGTTTATTTTTCTAGCGGAGGATTTTCCGCCAAATACGGGAACGTACTCTCGGGCGTGCTCGATATCGAAACAAGAGACCTTCCGGTTAATAACGGCGGAAGCTTCGGGCTGTCTCTTGCAAGTCTGGACATTTCGTTCGGCTATATGCCGGAAAGCGAGTCGGTCGGAATTTACGCCGATTTTTCGAAGAGTTATACGGAACCGATTTTCTGGCTAAACGGAGGAAGCGAAAGAATGACTGTCGCTCCCGTATCCGGAAATTTAACTGCGGGAGCAATTATAAAATATGCCGGGGCTTCGAGACTTAAACTCTTTATTATGGCGGCGGACGACAAACAGGGCGTTAATGTGGAAAGAGCCGAGTACAACGGCGTCTTTAACGGAAACTCTTCTAATTACCTTGTCAATTTGCAATCGATTAATCCTGTCTTCAAAAATTTTCTTATCAAAACCGCCGTCGGGTATAACAGGTTTAACAATTTATGGAGAATCGGCGCGCTCGACGTTACAAAAACTGAAAATGTGATTTCCTTCAGGAGCGATGCGGAATATCAGATAGCGGGAAACGTTAAATTGCTTGGCGGCATCGAATTCGAATCGAGAAAAATCAACTATCTCGGTAAAGTTCCGTATTACGATTACGATATCAGACCGGACGCGGAATACACAAATATTGACGCTAACATTAACGGCGACAGGGCTGGATTGTATGCCGAACTTCAATACGCAGACTTATTCGGTATAAAAAATTTTTCGACTGCCGCAGGTATCCGATACGATAGAATTATTCAATTAAATGCGGAATGGGCGGATCCGAGAATTTCATTCAGCTACAGACCGTCTGAAAAATCTACATTTCGATTGGGTGCGGGAATGTTCAGACAAATGCCCGACCCGCGTCTGCTGAATCCCAACGACGGAAATCCCGGCTTGAATCCGATGAGCGCGGAGCATTATATTTTCTCGTATGAATTTACTCCTGACGATCATAACTCGCTCCGTCTTGAATTTTATTACAAAGATTACGACGACCTTCCGGCTGAAAACAATTTTGCTAATTATGACAATTCCGGATACGGTTTTGCAAAAGGAATCGATTTTATATATAAAGGGATTTTTCCGTACGGAATTACAGGCTGGATTTCGTACAGTTATATCGACACAAAAAGAAAATGGATCGATTTCGAGAATTTAACGCTCAGTTCGTACGATATTACTCACAATTTGAATCTGGTTATGAAATTTACTCTTTCGGATTATTTTCAATTGGGATTTACCTGCAGATACGCTACCGGCAGACCATACACTCCCGTTGTGGGAGCGGTCTATAAGGAAAAATACGACATCTACGAACCGGTTTACGGAGACGATAATTCAGTCCGCTTTCCCGACTATAAACGAATCGATCTAAGATTGACTTATTACAATATGCTCTTTAGTAAGTATTATCTTGTCGTTTATGCGGAAGCGTTGAATATATTCGGCTTCAAAAACTTATTCGGTTACAGTTACACGTTCGATTACGGACAAAAAAAAGAAATCGAAAGTTATTTCGGAAGACGCATGCTCGTATTCGGTTTTATGCTGCAAATCTGATCTCTCAAAATTTATTTTCTGTATGCGCCGAAGAATATCCCTCTAAATTCTTATCTTTCGATAAAAAAATCGGAATGACATTCGAGAACAAAACCGTATTGATTACCGGCGCTTCGAGCGGCATTGGCAAAGCTCTGGCTGAAAGTCTGTCGCTCAAAAATTGCAGACTCGTTCTCTGCTCCAGAAATATCGATCGACTCGATTTAAGCGGCGAAAAGATTCTTAAATTAAAATGCGACGTTACAAAAAAAGAAGAAGTGAACGCGGCGTATAATGCCGCAATCGAAAAATTCGGAAAAATCGATATCGCTATTTTAAATTCGGGCGTCGGGCACAGAATGAACGTCGAAAATTATAACTCGCAATTTGCGGAAGAAACATTCTCGGTTAATCAGCTCGGTATGGTCTATTGGATTGAAAAGTTACTGCCAGATTTTTTGAAAAGAAGAGAGGGAGTAATAGCGGGAGTGTCGAGTCTTGCGGACAATCGCGGATTTTCCGGAAGCGGTTTCTACTGCGCCAGTAAAGCCGCAGCCACAATTATGCTAGAAGGTTTGAGAGTCGAATTGAAGCCTTACAGCGTTAAAGTGATTACCATTAAACCCGGCTTCGTTAGAACTCCGATGACCGACAAGAACGAATTTAAGATGCCGTTTCTTATGAAACCCGAAAAAGCGGCGAAAATTATAGTAAAAGGAATTGAAAAAGAGAAAAGAATTATTCAATTTCCATTGCCGACGGTATTGATGTCTAAGTTTGTGGGAATGTTGCCGTCGGGTGTATATGAATTTTTAGCGGCAAAAATTAAAACATGATAAATAACGAGGGAAGTATGAATTACAGAGAACTCGGACGAACAGGATGGAAAGTATCCGAAGTTAGTTTCGGCGCGTGGGCTATCGGCGGTTCGTGGGGAAAAGTCGACGACAAGGATTCGATAAAAGCGCTTCATAAAGCCGTCGAAATGGGCGTGAATTTTTTTGATACCGCCGACGTCTATGGCGACGGACGCAGCGAACGCCTGCTCGCCAAACTGAGAAAGGAATACAAAGACAAAATTCATATAGCAACAAAAGCCGGCAGACGGCTCGATCCGCATACAGCCGAAGGCTACAACCGGCAAAATTTGACTTCGTTCGTGGAGAGAAGTCTTAAAAATCTTGATACCGATTCGATCGATTTGTTACAGCTTCACTGTCCGCCTACTCAGGTTTATTATATGCCGGAAGTTTTCGATATACTCGACGATCTTGTTAAGGAAGGGAAAATTAAGTATTACGGAGTAAGCGTTGAAAAGGTAGAAGAAGGAATTAAAGCAATCGAATATCCGAACGTTCAGTCAGTTCAGATAATTTATAATATGTTCAGACAGCGACCGGCGGAGTTGTTTTTCGAACTGGCTAAAAAAAAGAAAGTCGGAATACTCGCCCGCGTGCCTCTTGCATCCGGACTTTTAACCGGTAAAATGAAGCCGGATACGAAATTCGAGCCCGACGACCACAGAGCTTTCAACCGTCACGGCGAATCTTTCGACAAAGGAGAAACTTTCGCCGGCATCGATTACGAAGTCGGTTTGAAAGCCGTCGAAGAATTGAAGTCGATTTGTCCTTCGGGAATGACGATGGCTCAATTTGCTTTAAGGTGGATTTTGATGAACGACACTGTTACTTGCGCCATACCGGGAGCTAAAAATGAGAAACAAGCCCAAGACAATTTTTCGGCGGGAGATTTTCCACCCCTTCCGGATGAAATTATGTCGAAAGTAAAAGAGATTTACGAAAAGTATATTTACAATTATGTGCACCATCGATGGTAGTCAAAAAGGATAACATGCTGGTTGAAAAATTTATAAAATATCCGCCCGAAAGGGATGTGGTTTTTGTTCTGGGAGCTGGGGCTTCAAATCCGGACGGCGTGCCTCTTCAAAAGGAACTGCTGCCTCAAATTTTAAATCCCTCGCTCGAAGAAATACGGAATTCGACCATCGGAAAAGTTGTAATCGAATTCATCGAAGAAAATTTCAAGTTCGACAGAGAATTGAATCTTTATCCCAGGCTCGAAGCCGTCTTCGGATTCATCGATTATTTTATTCAACATAACGAGAGTTTAAACAGCAAATACAATGTGGCGCGCATACGGGAAATCCGCGAATATCTTATAAAGCTAATTCATTACATAGTTAATCTGAATACGGACAAGAAAAGTCACTATTATCATCTTTTCTGGAAAAACATAATCGGCAAAGCGCCGAATTCTTCCATAATCACATTAAATTACGACACTCTGCTCGAGCAGGCATTCGAGACCAACGGCGATAACGAATCGTTTTTCGATAAAAATTTCTATCTCGACTATTGCATGCATTTCATGAATTACGAAAAGATTCCGCAATTAAAAGAATATCATTACTGGATAAATCCGAGAGAGCCGCTTCTGCTGGACGAATCGATTGAGCCGAAAGCATTTAAAATCATAAAGCTGCACGGAAGTCTCAACTGGAAGTACTGCAGTTGTTGCAATCAGACGCTGTTGACTACGTGGGATCGAAAAATCGATTTAAACAGGGGAAAATTTTTGGGTTATACTCATCCCGACAGAGTGGAATACGAATATCGTTGTCCGATAGACGGAACCGATTTCGAAACGTTGATAATGCCTCCTTCTTATTTGAAATCGTTGCATCATCCCGTGATTTCTCAATTATTGGTTGAGGCGTCCAAAGAGATACGGGCGGCTAAAAAGATAGTGTTTATCGGATATTCGCTTTCGGAGAGCGATCTGCACATAAAAGCGCTGCTCAAAAAAAACATCAGACCGGGCGCCGAATTGATAGTAATTAATCCGAAAAAAAAGGAATCCCTGGAATTGAATTACCGGTCGCTGGCGGAGCGGGTGGATTTTATGAATATGACGTTCGAGGAATTGATAGAAGAGGGAGATTTTTCCGGATTTAAGTCGCAAAAAGATTGAGTAGTCAAAAAATTAACTTGACAAAAAAATTTGAAAGGCGTAGATTGCAAACGTTTGCAATTGAGAATTCTTCCCCTCTTTGATTTTATTTACTTTATAACTTTAATGAGGATTTTTATGAACAGGTTTCTTATTCTCTTTTTATTACCCCTTCTTACTCTCCGGGCTCAAATTTCCATTAACGATTATATCGAAAATCCGCGGCGTTTCAGCGAAAATACCGAACCTCATGCCGCATTGGTTATCCCTTTTGATAATGTCGAATCCGCCCTCGGCTACTATAAAGAAAATTCGAATCTTGTTCTGAGCCTTAACGGCAATTGGAAATTCAAATGGTTCGTTAATCCGCAGGCTTCGCCGAATGATTTTTATAAAAGAGAATTTAATTGTTCGGATTGGAACGACATCAACGTGCCCTCGAACTGGCAGACCGAAGGTTTCGGTTATCTGATGTATCGTAACGTACCAATGGAATTCGAACCGTATGACCCGCCCAATGTGCCCGACAGCATTAATCCGACAGGTCTTTATAAACGAAGCTTCGAATTGACAAAGGAATGGCTTAGTAATAAAAAATTGTACTTGCGTTTCGAAGGCGTTAAATCGGCGGCTTTCTTCTGGCTCAACGATACGTATCTCGGCTACCACGAAGACGGTATGACTCCCGCTGAATTCGATATCACTGACAAAGTATCCGATGGCAAAAACATCCTCGCAGTTAAAGTGTTAAGATGGTGCGACGGCTCGTATCTGGAAGACCAGGATATGTTCCGTTTCTCCGGCATTTACAGAGACGTATTTATTTATGCCAAACCCAAAATTAATATCCGCGATATCTTTATTAAAACAGATCTGGACGAAGAATACAAAGACGCCGCGCTTAACTTGGATTTATTGGTTAAAAACTATACTGGTTCTCAAAAAGTTTTTTCGGTTCGTTATTCGTTATACGACAGCGACAAAAATGTCGTAACTAAAAATACGTCAGAAAAATATACCATTGATTCCGGGCTTAACATTTCGTTGGAAACAAAAGTAAAAAATCCGCATAAGTGGTCGGACGAACATCCCTATCTTTATACATTGATTGTTGAATTGCTCGATGCGGAGGGGAATCCCGTTGAAATTACAAGTAAAAGAATAGGATTCAGAAAACTCGAAATTAAGAACGGCATCGCGCTATTAAATGGTATGCCGGTCTATTTCCGTGGGACTAACAGGCACGAACACGATCCGTATAAAGGACGCGCAGTACCCCGCCAAAATATGATTGAAGAAATAAAACTACTGAAGCGCTTTAATTTCAATGCCGTGCGAACGAGCCATTATCCCAACTCGCCCGATTGGTACGACCTGTGCGACGAATACGGAATTTTATTGATGGACGAAGTAAACGCCGAATGTCATTATACCGAATACGTCTTTCCGTCTCGGGAAGATTATTTCGACGCATTTATGGACAGATTTATTGCGATGGTACAACGCGACAAAAACCATCCGAGCGTCGTTATCTGGAGCACGGGAAACGAGTGCGGACTAGATAAACCTCATTATGCAATGGCAGAATACATTAAAAAGTATGACCCGTCTCGATTTTTAATGCATCAATCGAACTGGCCTGACGGCGAAGCTCCTTATGTCGATATTATCGGGCCTCGTTACCCTACTCCCGCAGGCTTGAGGATTATCGGAAAAAGAAGCGACAAGCCGGTTGTTATGGGCGAATATGCCCACGCCATGGGAAACAGTTTGGGCAATTATGACGAGTTTTGGGAAACAATTTATGAAATTCCGTCTTTGCAGGGCGGATTCGTATGGGATTGGATCGACCAGGGCTTGTTCGTTAAATCGCAATTCGTAAAAGATTATTCCGGCAACGATATTCAGTGCGGTATAATGGGAAGACCGGAATTGGTTGAAGGTAAAAACGACAAAGCTCTCGCGCTTAGCGGTCTCGACGACTGGGTAGAAGTTTACGACGACCCGATTCTCGATTTGAAAGGCAATGACCTTGAGATAGAAGTTACTTTGATGCCCCGTCGTTTTTATTCGGAAAATCCTTTTGTTACCAAAGCGATGCAATACGGTTTGACTCAATTAAACGCCGACACAATTGCGTTTTATATTAATGACTATAAGAATTTATTGAAAGCAAAAACTCCTTCGGATTGGTATAATAAATGGCATAATGTAAAAGCTTCTTACGACGGTTCGTCGATGAAGTTGTATATCGACGATAAGCCGGTTGCCGAAAAAAATTATAAAGCGGAAATAAGAAGCAAACATTATCCCGTAAATATCGGAAGGGACGCATTTAAGCATACCGATCAGCATCTGGGATGGATTTCGAATTATGTCTACGACGAAGTAAAGATATCTTCGAAAGGAAAATCTCTGCTGTGGTTAAAATTCGACGAAATAATCGACGGCGGCGAAGAATATCTGACATTTGGAATAAGTCCTTTCTGCATAAACGGTATGATTACAGCCGACAGAAAACCTCAGCCGGAACTATGGCAGGCAAAGAAAAGCATGTCTCCGATCCGCTTTTATGCAGTTGACGCGCAAAAAGGAATATTCCGCGCGGTTAACAAATACGGCTTTACAAATCTTAACGAATTCGATACGGAATGGATTTTATATAAGGATAATAAAGTCATAGGAAGCGGAAAACTGAATCTGGATGTTCCTCCGCAAAAGGAGAAGGTATTCGAAGCGCCTATTGGAAAAATTGATTCCGAAGCCGATTACATATTGGAATTTTCGTGCCGTTTGAAAGAAAACGCTTTTTATGCCGACAAAGGTTTCGAGGTCGCTTTCGAACAATTCATCCTGAATGAAAAAGAGATTAATATTGAAAAATATTTGGGAGCTTCTTCCGCAGGAAAAGTAAACTATAAAGAAGAAAAAGAAAAAATTATTATAAATGCAGACGGAAAACAGTTTGTTTTTGACAAATCTTCGGGCAATTTAGAAGTTAAGAATGACAATGACGTTGTTGTTGCGGGATTGGGCTTTAATATCTGGCGGGCTCCGATATCCAACGAAAAATCGTTTTGGGGAAAAGCCGAAGCGGAAGACTGGTATCGGATGGGTCTGAATGAATTTACAAATCGTCCAGAAAAGATTAATGTAAAAGCAGCTAAAGACGAAACCGCCGTTACAGTCGAAGCCATAACTTACACTCGCTTTTCATACAGTTACGATTTAGTTGAAAATAATTTTAAATACACTGTTTACGGCAGCGGGAAGTTATTAATTGAGCATAAATTGACGCCGCTGGGAAGATTCGACGTATCGTGGCTGCCTGCAGCGGGAATCAAATTCGAGGTTCCGAAAAATTTCGAACAATTAACTTTTTACGGCAGAGGTCCTCATGAAAATTACGGCGACAGAAAAACCGGGCAGCGTTTGGGCATCCATAAGCTGCAAGTTTCCGAAATAGAACAACCTTATTTGGAACCGCAGGAATACGGCAATTTTTCCGATGTCAAATGGTTCGAGTTAACGTCCGGCAGCGCCGCCGTCAAAGTTACATCTGTTACGCCGATTGGCTTTTCGGTAGCGCCTTACGCCAATCTGGACCGGGCGGAATATCTGTATCAACTCAAAAAGGGCGACAATTATCGAGTTAGAATCGATTACAAACCTGTTTCCGTCGGCGACACCCCCAATCCGGTAATGCCGCGCTACAGGATATATCCCGAAGAATACGAAGGCAAACTTTTAATTGAGATACGTTAGTTGATAAGTTAAAGAAAAAAGAAAGGAGCCAAGCCGTTAGAAAATAAAAAAAATTAGAAGACGGCAATAAATTTCTTGACAAAAATAAAGTAAAAAAGTAATTTGCAATCGTTTGCGGGAACGATTGACAAAATATGTTGACTTTTTGTTTTTTCCGGGGGTTAATACTCAAATTAATTTAATAATAGCAGGAGGAGGCTATGGGAAAAAAAATCTTACTCTTTATTTCTTTCTTCTCGTTTTTATTCGTTCAAACTCAATTCTCTTACGCTGCCGGCAGAATATCTGGTAAAGTTACTGATGCGGTAACGGGAGAGGCTCTTATTGGAGCCAACATCATTATCGTTGGCACTAGCCTGGGAACGGCTTCGGACGTTGAGGGTAAATACATAATTTCGAGCGTACCCGAAGGCAAGCATGTTATCAGGGTTTCGTATATCGGTTATGAACCAAAAGAAACCGAAGTGGAGATCAAGGATAATCAGCACATTCAAATTAATTTTGAATTGGATGTCGTTTCCGTGGCTGCTCAGGAAGTCGTAATTACCGCGCAAGCCAGCGGACAGAATGAAGCAATCAACAAACAGCTATCTTCGGAAAATATTGTCAACGTTGTTTCATCCGCGCGTATACAGGAGTTGCCGGATGCAAACGCCGCCGAATCAATCGGACGATTGCCCGGTATTTCATTGGTCAGAACCGGAGGTCAGGCTACTCAGGTTGTTATTCGCGGTTTGAGTCCCGAATATAATCAAATTACAATTAACGGCGTCCCCGTGCCTTCCAATGAAAGCGGCGACAGGCGCAGCATTGATATGCGCATGATTTCTTCGAGCTCTCTGGGAAGCATCGAAGTTTATAAAACCAATACGCCCGATATGGACGCTGCGGTGCTGGGCGGTACGGTAAATCTCGGGATAAGAAAAGCGAGCAAGTACCTTTCCGATAAACCTCTCGGTTTTGCAGATATGCCGGCTATTTCATTCCAGGCTCAAGGCGGCTATACCGACCTGACTAACGAATATAACAATTACAAACTTGATTTGAGTTTTGAAAAACGTTATCTCGATAACCGTTTTGGGGTTTTTGTTCAGGGCATTATTCAGCAGCAAAATCTGACTTCGAATCGGCTTGACGCAAACTATACCCAGATTGCAAGAACTGTAAATCCGGATTCTCTGGCATTAACGAGTTTGAATCTCTATTTCTACCCGCGCGAAGAAAAAAGATATAACGGAACGCTGACGTTTGATTATGACCTGGAGGACGGAAATATCGCTTTGATGAATATGTTGAGCCAGAGCAAATCAAATACGAATTACTATCAACAGCAATACGGACTCGAGCGCGGAGGCAATAATGTTCATTATTATGTCAATGAATCTCCTAAAACAATAAACCTTATTTCGAATATTCTTAGTTATAATCAAAAAACTCCGTTGGTTGACATCGACGCTACTTTATCGCATTCTTATTCGGAAAACATTTATCCGGATTCCTGGACTATCACTTTCGAACAATTATCAGTAGGCACCGATAAAATTGACGACAAATTGCCTCCAGTCGAAATAGCAAGATTGGCGCACCAGCTTGTCGACAAAGAGGGTTTGGAGCTGAGAAATGTCGAAACGTCAAACAGCTTCTTAAGGCAAAGAGACATACGCGCTTCGATTGATTTTTCGAAAGATATTAATATCTCCGATTTTCTGTCTGTTAAACTGAAAACCGGAGCTATGTATTTATACACTAAACGTAATTATGATTACAATTACGGCTACGGTTATGTCTGGTTTGGAGAGATAGGCAAGAGAATCGTTGAAGCTTTCCCGTGGCTGGAAGATTACGGCATTAAACCCGAAACCAACGAAAGAATATTTTTATTGCCATTCCTGGATCCCGATATAAATGTGGGAACGTTTCTTAACGGCAATTATACTTTCGACAATACCGTAAATCTCGACCACATGAGGAGAATAAAGGATATAGTTGTTGATTACGGGTTGAATCTGGATGCAGCTCCTACGGGCGGAGCGGGCGCGTGGGTTCCGAATATGCATTCCTCGCAGGCATGGGATTACTCAGGTAACGAAAAACGAAGCGCCGGATATATTATGGGTACGTTCCGTATAGGTCAGTCTTTGTCGATTATGACAGGTGTGAGATATCAAAATCTGACTACTTCGTATCGGGCGAATAGATTTTACAACGCCAGCGCGTCGAATCCCTATCCTAACGAATTGCCGCATATCGATACGACCGTTACAAAAACTCACGGTTACTGGCTGCCGGCTGTTAATATTAAATTTGATCCGCTTCCGTGGCTCAGTTTAAGAGGCGCTTATACGAATACGTTGGCTTATCCGAATTTTCAGGCTATCGTTCCCTGGATCGACGTCTATACCGGTTCCGTCAGATGGAACAATGTAAATCTTAAGCCGATAAGGTCGGAGAATTTCGACGTTCAGGTATCGGTTTATAACAATGAAATCGGCTTATTCTCATTGGGAGGATTCTTAAAGCGTATTGACGATTTCGTATTTTATTATTCCAGTTATATTATTGATCCTACTCAATACGAAGGATTACATAACGTCCCGCAATATCCTAATCTTAACGTAAAAGGTTACTCGCTAGACGCTTATTATAACAACCCCAACACAGTTGAAGTTTGGGGTATCGAGGGAGAATGGCAAACGCATTTCTGGTACCTGCCTTCGCCTCTCGACGGCTTGGTGCTCAATATCAATTACACGCATGCGTTTTCCGAAGCTAAATATCCGTATACAATTGTCGGCAACACAGGCTTCCCTTATTTCAGACCGACTTATACCGACACCACTTACACAGACCGTTTGATAAATCAGCCGGATGATATTGTTAACGTTTCTTTGGGCTGGGATTACAAAGATTTTTCGATTCTCTTTTCGATGATCTATCAATCCAAAATATTCAACAGTACGAATTACTGGAACGCTCTCAGAACAGATAAAGACAAATATTTGCGATGGGATGTTGTTGCAAAACAGAGACTTCCCTGGTACAATATCGAAGTGTTCCTGAATTTGAATAACCTTAACGGCGCTAACGATACATACTTAATGAGAGGTAATAATTTCAAAGATACCGATGAATCCTACGGTCTAAGAGCCGAATTGGGATTCAGAGTTAATTTCCGTTAATATGAAAAATAATAAAAATAAACAGACGGATATATCCGGCTAATTAAACAATCAATCATTAATTGAAGGAGTACAATATGAAGTTAGTTACCAAGACTCTGACGCTTGTGATGCTCTTTTTGTCGTGCACAAGTCTCCAATTATTCGCACAGCCCAAAGATACACTCATTGTTCATGCTTTACCTCCAGGCAATCTGAATAATGTTATTAATGCCGATACAACTACCGGCGGGGAAGCCAGACATGTTTATCTCCTTGCTCAGGACGGTCCCATCGATACAACATATTTTATTACCGAAGAAATTAGAGTTAAAAATCTCGACCTGATCGGTAAAATTAATCCGAATACAGGAAATTTGCCCGTTATCGCTCCTTTTATCCGTGAAGATAACTCGTCGCCCGGTAATATTGCCGTTGCAATTAACAACGGATATATTCATTTCAAAAATCTTTATTTGTTGGGTACCCGTACCGACGGTTCGCAGGTTACTCAGCAATGCATCAGCAGCAGCGACAGTTGCCGCATAATCGTTGAAGGGTGCGTTATCGAGAATTTCGGTTCAACCGGAACGCCGAACATTATCAATACATGGAATGCAATCGGATCTGATATATTCGTCTATAATACTTTGTTCCGCAACAATCAGAGTAATATTCCACAGAATCCCGGTATGAACTGGGCTGGTCCGGGAGTTAATGCAATCGATACGATGATTGTAAAAAATTGTACTTTCTTCGTTATGGGCGGTAATGTCGAAGGTTCCGGCTCGTCTATGGGTTATATCGAATTC
This sequence comes from Melioribacter sp. Ez-97, assembly GCF_051488665.1. Taxonomy (NCBI): domain Bacteria; kingdom Pseudomonadati; phylum Ignavibacteriota; class Ignavibacteria; order Ignavibacteriales; family Melioribacteraceae; genus Melioribacter; species Melioribacter sp. Ez-97. The sequence continues at coordinate 29,196 of NZ_JBPSEG010000019.1, forward strand.
GACCATAATACAATATTCATGCATACCAAATCGTCTCCTTTCTCAATGCGCCAGATGCACAACGCCGTAATCAAGAACAACATCTTCTTCAGCGTCTATTCTGCCGGTTTGGATTCCAATCACGCTTATAACGAACAGGTATATAACGCTAACTTCTTCAGTCCTCCCGCAGTAATAACGCTTGACTCGTTATACGAGCAGCTGGAAGGCGACCCTTACTTCTTAACTGAAGCCGACAGAAGAATTGTAGTTGAAAATAACGCATACTTCTGGCCTAAAAAAATTGTCGATAATTTCGATATACTCAACAGCGACCCGAAGTATCAGCAAGTAGGAGGAAAAATATTAGCTCCCACTTGGGTAGCCACACGTCCTGGCGCCGAACCGATACTCGATTTACCGAATATCAGAGTCGCCGAAGAATATAACTTCCATATGGACCCCGGTTTTGACGCTGCTCTTGTCGATGCCGCTGCCGACAGTATGGCTCGATTCGTAAGATATGTATGGGAAAACGGCGGCGACGGAACCGGTTCCAGAAACTTTGTCTATCCGGCAAATCCGATCAATCCGTATGAAGGCGTTCCGTCCGATTGGAAATCCACAAAAGGTTATCCGGTAAGGGAAAATCTGCGTTACACCAACGAAACTCTTCTTAAAGCGGACAATGGCAAACCTCTCGGCGATTTAACCTGGTTCCCCGAAATTCCTACTGACGTAAGAAATATTTCAAACGAAATACCTTCTGAGTATACTCTTAATCAAAATTATCCCAATCCTTTCAACCCCGTAACAAATATTAAATATTCGATTCCCAAAGCGGGACACGTAACTCTTAAAGTATTCAACGTGCTTGGTCAGGAAGTTGCAACACTGGTTAATAAAGAACAATCGCCGGGTTCTTACGTTGTCGATTTCGATGCATCCAGACTGGCTAGCGGTATCTACCTCTACAGTCTGCAGACTGAAAATACTATAATCACCAAGAAAATGATGTTGATCAAGTAGTCTCCCGTATTGTAACTATCTTGGGTGTTAACCTCCGGTCAGCCGGTTGAATAAACCGGCTGACTTATTATTACTATATACCGGTTCTTTTAATTATGATAAGAAATCATATTTCATAACTCCCGCTTCTGTTTACTAAAAATAGCCGGAAGGATTATGCCCTCAAAAAATATTAAATACTGTGCTTTGTTCTTTTTAATAACATTGTGCAGTACGACTATCATTAGAGCTCAGGACTATACGCTCTCAATCGATACAACTATCCGGTACCAGACAATTGACAATTTCGGCGCTTCGGATTGCTGGTCTTTTCAAAATATTGGAGAGTGGAACGAATCGAAAAAAAACGAAGTAGCCGACCTCCTCTTTTCAACAGATAAAGGAATCGGGCTTTCGGCGTGGAGATTTAATCTGGGGGGCGGCAAGGAGTATAGCAGAATCAGTCATCCGTGGAGAAGTGTAAATACATATGAAGTGTCTAAGGGTGTTTATGACTGGAGCCGTCAGGCAAAAGAAGCCTGGTTTTTGCAAGCTGCCAAACAACGCGGAGTAGAACAATTTATTGCGTTTGTTAATTCGCCTCCGGGAAGAATGACAAGAAACGGATTTACCAACTGCGACGACGGGGTCGGATCCACTAATTTGAAGGACGGTTATGAAAAGGAGTTCGCAGTTTATTTAGCCGATATCATTGAACATTTTCGGAATGAAGAAGATATCAATTTCGGCTTTGTAAGCCCTGTCAACGAACCCTATTGGGAATGGAACAACAGCAATCAGGAAGGAAACAGAGCAAGCAACGAAGATATCAAAAAAATAGTAAAAGCAATTCACGCAGAATTCGAAAAAAGAAATTTAAATACCGAAATCATAATTCCCGAAGCGGGAAGTCTCGAATCCTGGTATCGCCGCATCGACGGCATTTCCAATAAATACGGAAAACTTTATGGGAATTATCTCGAAGATTTTTGCAGTGATACTACGGTCAATAAAATAATCAGTAAAAATTTGTGCGGTCATTCTTATTGGTCGGAACGATTGAACGAAATTTATTCCGATCGATTTAATCTGAGCCTTTATTTCTCGCCCTATTTTTCAAAAGGATGGAAATACTGGATGACTGAATATTGCCAACTCGAAGGACCGAATGGCGAAGGCGGAAGCGGACGGGATTTGTCGATTAATACGGCTCTGAACGTTGCCCGTATTATTCATTATGACCTTACCGTTCTAAATGCCAGCGCGTGGCAATGGTGGACAGCGGTATCGCCCGAAAATTTCAAAGACGGATTGCTTTATACCGACTATAAAAATCCCGGAGACTATCCCTCGATTTACAGGTCGAAATTGCTCTGGGCTCTGGGAAATTTCAGCCGGTTCATAAGACCCGGCTCGGTGCGTATCGAGTGTAAAGGCGCATCGGATATGAATAATATTATGGCGTCTGCTTACTTCGATAAAAAAAACAAGAGGGTTATAGTAGTTGCGATTAATATGTCTAATTCTTCCAAAGAATTATTAATCGATTTTAAAGGTTTGGAAAACCAAATAAAACTTACGCCGTACATTACTTCGAATAAATCGGGCGACGATTTAAAAGAGGGAACGGATCTTTTTTCCGGCGAAACTTTTAATATGCCCGCTCGCTCGATTGTAACTTTTGTCGGCGACTTAAACATTACCACCGATTTAAAAGAAGATTCGAACTCGAATAACAAACTTGAATTCGGTCTATGGCCAAATCCGTTCAATTCTACATCAAAAATTTCTTTCAGCATAAAAAAAAACGAGCATGTGGTTATTGAAGTCTATGATTTGCTCGGAAAAAAGGTAGACGATTTGTGGAACGGCGAGAAAAAACCGGGTAACTACATTATAACTTATAATCCCGGAAATCTTGTTTCGGGTGTTTATATTCTCACGTTTCGCGCAGGAGACAAAACGTTAAACAAAAAGTTTGTGCTATTGAAATAGTATTAAAAACGAGGAAATCAACCATGAAATTAAAGTTAACTCGAAATTTATTGATATTGCTGGTTCTCGCGTCGGTAAATTATTATCCGCAGCAAAAAGGCAGCAGCCTATTGCTCGACCTCGAAAAAGCGCATTATAAAATCGACAGAAATATCTACGGTCACTTTACCGAGCATCTGGGCAGATGTATTTACGGAGGAATATGGGTCGGTGAGAATTCTTCAATTCCCAATGTACGGGGTATCAGAAAAGATATAGTCGACGCAATGAAAAAAATCAAAGTTCCGTTTTTGAGATGGCCCGGAGGATGTTTTGCCGACGAATATCATTGGATGGACGGAATCGGTCCGCGTGCTAAACGTCCTACCATGATCAATACAAACTGGGGCGGGGTTACCGAAGACAACAGTTTCGGCACTCATGAATTTCTCGACCTTTGCGAACAAGTGGGTTGCGAACCCTATTTCAGCGGGAATCTCGGCAGCGGAACCGTGCGTGAACTTTCACAATGGGTCGAGTACGTCAATTCGGATAATGTGAGTCCAATGACGGAATTGAGAAAGAAAAACGGAAGACCGGAACCGTGGAGCGTTAAATTTTGGGGCATCGGCAACGAATCGTGGGGCTGCGGCGGCGATATGGAACCCGATTATTATTCGGATCTCGCCAAAAGATACGGACGCTTTATGAAAGACTTCGGCGATACAAGACTTAATAAAATTGCCGTCGGTCCGAACGGAAACGACTATAACTGGACGGAAGTAGTGATGAAAGAACTCGGCAATTCAGTCTGGGGATTATCGCTCCACTATTATACGTGGAATACGGGTGAACACGCTACCGACGTTACCGAAAAAAGCTGGTATAACTCCCTTCACAATACGTTAATGATGAATGAATTGATAGAAAAGCATTCGAAGATTATGGATAAATATGATCCGGGCAAAAGCGTGGCTCTGGTAGTTGACGAATGGGGTATGTGGCACGCGGTCGAACCAGGTACGAATCCGGGCTTTTTATATCAGCAAAACACGCTTCGCGACGCGCTCGTTGCGGGCATCAATTTGAATATTTTTAACAATCATTGCGACAGAGTAAAAATGGCGGCAATTGCTCAGGCGGTTAATGTTTTGCAGGCAATTATTCTTACCGAAAACGAAAAGATGATCCTTACGCCGACTTATCATGTTTTCGATATGTATAAAGTTCATCAGGACGCTATTATGATTCCGTCCGTATTGAAAACAGACAGCATTTCCACAGACCGGGGCAATATTCCGAATTTAAGCGTTTCTTCGTCGTTGGACAAGAACGGAAAAATTCATATCACCGTTTGCAATCTGAGCGCAACAGACGACGAAAGCCTGATTTGTAATTTAAATGCTTTTTCAGTGAAATCCTGCGAGGGTCAAATTCTTACTGCGGAAAAGTTAAACGCGCATAACACTTTTGATGATCCGGATAAAGTTGTTGTTAATTCATTCAAAGATTTTAAGATAGGCAAGGATAAAATAGAAATTAACGTTCCTAAACATTCCGTTATCGCGCTGGAACTGACCGGAGATTTAAATCTGAAATCCGAAAGTATCGATCCGTCAAAAATGAAACCCGGACTTTTATATAAATATTATGAAGGCGAATTCCGCAGACTTCCGGATTTTTACGAACTGAAACCGGTAAGAAGCGGCGCGGTAAATAATGTAGTATTTCCCGAAGGCACTCCGGAATACAATTACGGACTTGTTTTTGAAGGCTATATAAAAATTGACAGAGACGGTTTGTACGAGTTTTACCTTACCTCCGACGACGGTTCTAAAATGACGATCGACAATAAAGAGATTATTCTTAACGACGGCTTGCACGCTATGATTGAAAAATCGGGTGCGCTTTTTCTCAACAAAGGATTTCATAAGATTAACATTGCGTTTTTCCAGTTGGGCGGAGGCAGAGGACTTAATCTGAAAATGAAAGCTCCCGACGGACAGAAAGAAGTAATCGACGACAGCCTTCTCTATCATATCGAAGAGTAAACGGGTTTTTTAAATGATGGAAATAAAAAGAAATATATTTAATCTCTTCAAAAAAAGGGCTGTTAAATTAATCCTCCCGGCGGTGTTGCTTGCGGCTTGTTCATCCGGATTAAAAACAAATACGACCGACATTGCCGAAGGCTGGTCTGCAAACTCTATCAACACGGTAATCTTCAGACGTAATTCCGTTGTTAGTTCGGACAAAAATCAGTACGCAGCATTCTATGATACTTCGGGTTATGTTATACTTGCCAGAAGGTCGCTCGGTTCAACTGATTGGGAAATAAGAAAAACGCGATTTAAAGGAAACGTACTTGACGCGCACAACAGTATCAGTATTATGATTGACGGAGCGGGATATTTGCACATGGTCTGGAACGAACATAATTCCGAACTTCATTACTGCGTTAGCAAAGAACCGGAGGAATTGGAGTTAACGGAAATTAACCGCATGACCGGTAAAAATGAAAACAGCGTTTCGTATCCTCAATTTTTTAAGCTTAGGAACGGAGATTTGATCTTTGTTTACCGGGACGGCGAATCGGGCAACGGCAATATGGTTGTCAATTATTACGACACCGGCAAAAAAACATGGACTATGCTGCATGACAATTTGATTGACGGCGAGGGCAAAAGGAATGCATACTGGCAGCTTGATATTGACGACAACGACGTAATTCATCTTTCGTGGGTCTGGAGAGAAACTCCCGACGTAGCCAGCAATCACGATATCTGTTATGCCAGATCAAAAGACGGCGGAAAAACATGGGAAAAATCGAACGGCGAAAAGTACGCTCTTCCGATTACGTTGCAATCGGCTGAATATGCGGCAATTATTCCGCAGGGGAGCGAACTTATTAATCAAACGTCGATGTGCGCCGACAAAGAAGGAAAACCCTGCATAGTTAATTACTGGACTCCCGAAGGAAGCAATGTTCCTCAATATCATCTTGTTTATAACGACGGGAAAAGCTGGCATGCAAAACAGATATCGCAATTAACAACGCCCTTTAGCTTGAGCGGAGTCGGAACTAAAAGAATACCGATTTCAAGACCTTTAATATTATGCGACAAGAACAATTCGTTATACCTGATTTACAGAAGTTCCGAAACGGGAAATAGAATTACGCTTTCCGTCTGCAAAGACGGCAAACGAAGCGAATGGGTGCCGATCGAAATTACTGATTTCAGCGTCGGTATGTGGGAACCGACATACGATACCGAACGGTGGCGAAACTCCGGCATACTGAATCTCTTTGTGCAAAAAGTGGGTCAGGGCGACGCCGAAACAATTGAAAAAATTCCGCCTCAAACAGTTTCGGTTCTGGAAGTGAATTTAACCGAGTGATTTGATGGATACTTAACTGCGCCCGAAAATATGGCGGCTTGATTGCTTTGAGTTTTTTATTAACCGAAGATGATAGATGATAATACTTTCCTTTTAATTATGCTTACTGGGAGTGAGGTGGCGGAGCTTTAAATATCAGTCTCTCGATATTTCCATTTGCCTGCTATCCTTGCAGGTCGTCGGATTAATAATAAAAACCAGAACGAAAACAAATTACCGGGATCCGGAAATGAAAAAAAGGATGATATTTTTAGCGGCAATGTTTTTTCTGATAAGTCAAAGTTATCCGCAGAACTTTGAGAAATTAGAAAGATGCAATGCATTCGACAAAAATTGGCGTTTTCACCTCGGTGATATTAAGGGAGCGGAGAATCCCGCTTTTGACGATTCTAATTGGAGAGTCTTGAATTTACCGCACGACTATAGTATTGAAGGGGATTTCGATTCGACATATGCAAGCGCAACGGGATATTTACCGGGCGGTATCGGCTGGTACAGAAAAGAATTTAGATTGTCCCCAGACGACAAAAATTATAATTACTATCTGCAGTTCGACGGAGTTTATGAGAGAAGCGAGGTTTGGTTGAACGGTCGATTCCTGGGGCGTCGTCCTTACGGATTTATCAGTTTTTATTACGACCTCACGCCGTATCTTAATTTCGGGGACAAAAATAATGTAATTGCCGTGCGCGTGGACAATTCGGATGTTGCCGATTCCAGATGGTATACCGGCAGCGGAATTTTCCGGCACGTCTGGCTTTATAAGAAAAACAGAATTCATGTTGCTAACTGGGGCGCTTTTGTTACCTCGCATTTTGTAAATAAAAAGCGGGCGAATGTAAGAGCGGTAACGGAAGTCGAGAACAATATGAACGACGACAAATTGGTGAAACTTCAGAGTATAATTATCGATTCCGAAGGGAATGTTGTAGGACAAACCGAATCCGAAATAATTATTCCCGCTGGCGCTAAGCATGAATACGAGGCTTCCATTAACATCAAAGACCCGCGTCTCTGGTCGATTGATGAGCCTTACATTTATCGGTGGGTTAATAAAGTTTACGACGGTAAACTGCTTGTTGATAACGATACCGTTAATTTCGGCGTCAGGACGATACGAATCGACGCTAACGAAGGTTTCTTCTTAAATGATAAACCGGTTACGATAAAAGGAGTGTGTTTGCACAACGACGCAGGCCCGCTCGGCTCGGCTGTGCCTGTGCGGGAATGGGAAAGTAGATTGGAGCTTATGAAAGAAATGGGAGCCAATGCTATTAGAACGAGTCACAATCCTCCGCCGCCGGAATTGCTGGACTTATGTGACCGTATGGGTTTCCTGGTTATGGACGAAGCGTTTGATGAATGGAAAATCGGAAAGAAAAAATGGATTAAAGGTTGGAATGTAGGTCAGGAAGCAGGCGCCTCGGGTCTAAATAAGTATTATTCTCAAAACGGTTACAGCGATTATTTCGAAGAATGGGCAAAGAGGGACCTGCAGCATTTTGTAAAACGCGACAGAAATCATCCTTCCGTTATTATGTGGAGTATCGGCAATGAAATCGATTATCCCAACGATCCGTATACCGATCCAACACGGGACAATTACGAACCGTGGCGTCCGCCCGCATTTGAATTAGCCGAAATTGCAAAACGACTTTATGATTATATAAAAGAAATCGATACAACCCGTCCGGTAACTGCTGCTCTTGCCAATATTCCGCTTTCGAATGAAATCGGATACGCCCAGATTCTGGATGTTGTGGGCTACAATTATCAGGAGCAATATTATAAACGCTATCACGCAAGATTCCCCGAAAGAAAAATTATCGGCAGCGAAAACGGCGATTCATACAGCGCGTGGCTTGCAGTTAAAAATAATCCTTTTGTCTCCGGTCAGTTTTTATGGACGGGAATCGATTATTTGGGAGAAGCAGGCAAGTTCCCCTCGCGCAGCAATACTTCTGGCTTGATAGATTTGTGCGACTTTAAAAAACCCGGATTTTATTACAGAAAAAGTTTATGGACCGACGATCCGATGGTCTTCGTCTCGGTAACGCCTCCTTACGATACTTTGAATCGCTTCCGGTTTAATACCGTCGAAAGCTGGAACTGGGATAATTATAAAGAAAAAGAATTACAGGTAGTTGCTTTTACAAATTGCGACAGCGTACAGCTGCTGGTAAATAACCGTAAAGTATCCGCAAAAAAGTTATCCGACGCCGAAGACGCTATGATCTTTTGGAAAGTGAAATATGAACCCGGCGAATTAACCGCACTGGCTTATCGAAACGGCGACGTAGTTGCCAAACATATTATTAAGACCGCATCGGAGCCGGAATCGATTATTCTGAAGTCCGACCGATCTTCAATTAAAGCCGACGGCAAGGACATTGCGAGAATTGAAATAATCGTTGTCGATAAAAACGGCAACAGGGTTCCATATGCCGATAATAAAGTCGAAATTGAAGTTGAAGGCGAAGGCATTAATATCGGCTTCGGTAACGGCGACAATAAGAATCTCGAATCATTCAAATCCGATACGCATACGGTTTATAGGGGAAGAGCCCGGCTGTTTGTTCAATCGAACGGCAATAAAGGTAAAATAATCGTGAGGGCAAAATCAAAAAATTTGAAGCCCGGCGAAATTATAATTAACGCAAATTGACAAAGAGGTTTAATATGATAAGAAAAATGCTTCCGGCGGTTTTCTACTTTATTAGCGTTGTCGTAACGGGACAAAATTTTGCCGGCGTAAAACATATTGATAAAACGGGAAATCATTCCGAAAGTTACCAATCGTTAACATTCGACGGAGCCTGGTGTTGGTTTTCCGACCCGCGCGCGGTTTACTACGAAGGCAATCATCGACGCACTTATGCTGCGTGGGTCGACAGCTACGGCGATGTTATCGTCGGCTATTACGATCATGACGCGAAGAAGATTGCTTCTAAAGTTCTGGAAGACAATTTCGAAATCGACGATCACGATAATCCTTCTCTTCTCTTTATGCCGGACGGCAGATTAATGGTCTTTTTTACGAAGCACAGCAGTAAATATCCGATTCTCCTTTTTACAATGAAAAATCCCGAGGATATTTCCTCCTGGGAAAGAAAAGAATTGCATCTTAACGACGAGGAGACTTACAAAGGATTTCACAGCAGTTATACATATGCTAATCCCGTTATGCTTTCAGCGGAAAATAACAGAATCTATTTATTCTGGAGAGGAATCGATTATAAACCGAATTATTCCTATTCAGACGACATGGGAAAAACCTGGAGGAAAAGCAGAATTTTAATTTTACCCGAAAGAATCTACAACCTCCGAAGACCATATTTGAAAATTGCGTCCAACGGCAAAGATAAAATTGCCTTTGCTTTTACCGACGGGCATCCTCGCAACGAGAGCGAAAACAGCGTCTACTATATGTATTATAAAAAAGGCGCTTTCTACGACGCAGAGAACAATGAAATTGGAAAACTCGACGGCGAGCCCGTTAAACCGCAAAATGCCTCGGTGGTTTATGACGCAAAACTTACAAAACAAAAAGCCTGGGTATGGGATGTAGCCCTCGACAGGGAAGAAAATCCCGTAATTGTTTATTCGAAATTTCCCGACGATTCTAACCACGTTTATTGTTATGCTCGGTGGAACAAAAAGAGTTGGAACAACTACGACCTGGTTAATTCAGGTAAATGGTTTCCCGAAACTCCCGATGGCGCTATCGAACGAGAACCGAATTACTCCGGCGGGATAAGTATCGATCATGAAAATCCGAACGTAGTTTATTTGTCCGTAAAAAGAGATTCCGTTTTTGAAATAGAAAAATGGACGCTCGAAAAAAACAAAAAATGGATTGCGGAAAATATTACGAAAGGCTCGAGCAAAAATAACGTGCGACCCGTTTCGGTTTTAAATGCCGACGAAGATAATCCGTTGCAGGTTTTGTGGATGCAAAATACGCGTTACGTTCACTATACGGACTTTTTCTCGTCAATAAAAATGAATCTCCCTTCCCCAAAGATTACAAATCCGTTTAATGTAGACGAAATAAAAAATTTGATGCGTCAGGCGGCGGATTGGCAGCTGGCAAATCCGATTAAAGAGTCGAAGCTCGACTGGCACTACGGCGCGTTTTATATCGGGCTCGAAGCTTTGTACGAAACCGTTGAAGAAGACAGATATTTGAACGAAATGATTAACGTCGGTCAAAAAAACAAATGGCGATTACTGAATCATATTTTTAATGCGGACAGACTAACGATTGCCGATGTTTATGTGTGGCTTTACGAAAGGGAAAAAAATCCGGAGATGATCGATATTGCAAAGTGGGTTATGGATATTCACAAAGTCCGAACCGTAAAAGCCGACCCGAGATATGATAAAAACAATTATCGTTTTGAATGGTGGACCTGGTGCGACGCCCTCTTTATGGCTCCGCCTTCTTTTGCGAGAATGTATCGGGTAACGGGAGATTCCGGCTATCTCAAATATGCAATTGATCACTGGTGGATTACTTCGGATTATCTTTACTCGAAAGAAGACAGTCTCTTTTATCGCGACGACAGATTCTTCGATAAAAAATCGGAAAACGGTGAAAAGATTTTCTGGTGCCGCGGAAACGGATGGGTGATTGCCGGTCTCGCAAGAATGTTGAATATAATTCCGAAAGACGATCCGTCGCGACCGAAATTTGAAAATCAATTTAAGGAAATGGCTCATAAATTACTTTCGTTACAACGGGAACACGGTTTGTGGACGGCAAGTTTGTACGATCCGGAACAGCTTCCGATGGGAGAATCGAGCGGCAGCGCTTTTTATACGTATGCGCTTGCATGGGGAATTAATAACGGACTGCTTGATAAAGCTGTTTTCGAACCCGCCGTTAAAAAAGCATGGAAAGCGCTCTGTGCAAACGTTAATGAATGGGGACGACTGGGCTATGTTCAGCAGGTTGCCGGCGACCCTTATCCGTTCTACGAAAATCAGTGGCAGGTTTATGCAACCGGAGCTTTTCTCCTTTGCGGCAAAGAAATGATAACGTTATTGAATAACAATTAATAAAACTCGCTTGTTTTAGACAGTATAAATTTCAGAACAAGCGTTTATGCCAATGTAAAGGGAGCAAAATAAAGTGAATCGTAAAATTATAATCTTGTTATTTGCGGGTTATTTTATATCCGTTGTTGACCTGCAAGCCCAGCATTTGCCGCCATCGGAATATGATTTGGTATGGAGCGATGAATTCGACGGCGAAAATCTTAATCCCGACGATTGGGGCGCTGGCATGAAACCGTGGGGCGCTAAAGACAATAATCCGTGTTTGATTGTTCCGGAAGACACATACATTGAAGACGGAAATCTTGTGTTGAGAATCAAAGAAGGAAACTACGGTCAATATAAATATTCGTGCGGTTGGGCGTGGACCAAAAAATGGTTTAAGTACGGTTATTTTGAAATGCGCGCCAAATATCCGAAAGGTAAAGGACAATGGCCCGCATGGTGGATGTTGAAAGAGGGATGGCCTCCCGAGATCGATATCGCCGAGTATCGCGGAGAACCCAAAAGTTATATGACTCAGGCTTTCTATTGGGGCAATTGGAGTACAAATTTGTTAAAAGAAAGCGAGGGCTGGGACTTTACCGAATGGCATACGTACGCTCTTCATTGGGGTCCGCAATTTTTGATATGGTATGTCGACGGGAAAATTACAAAATATTTTTATGGCGATGAAGTTCCAACAGATCCGATGTATATGATTTTCAGCGCGGGACTGGACGGCTCCGACGCAGATTCCGCTACGGATTTTCCCAATTACTATGCGATAGATTATGTCCGCGTTTATCAAAGCTCCGATACAAGCGATTGTTTCTCTACTCCGGTTGTGCCGAATGTGCAGATAAACTTCGGCGCATGGCAAATAACCGATACAATTTATGCGAAGAAAGGTGAATATATCGGGCTGGCTCCTTATCCTTCATCCGGAGGCGAATGGATCTGGAGCGGCTCAGGCTTGTCGGGTTCGTCATATCCTCAATATTTTATTGCTCAACAAAACGATACGATAGTTGCTAAATTTGTTAATGCTTGCGGAGATACCAGCGCGCTGAATTTTTATCTTTTTGTAAATCTGACCGGAATAGAAGAAGAAAAAAAATTGAAAGACGATTATACGCTTTTGCAAAACTATCCGAACCCTTTTAATCCCGTTACTACCATTAAATACCGGACTCCTGCGTATGGAAAAATTGAATTAAAGGTATATGACATTTTCGGACAGGAAATTACAACTCTTGTAAACGGCTTAAAAGCGCCCGGAATCTACGAAGAAAAGTTTGACGGCAGTAATTTGCCAAGCGGTATTTATTTTTACAGACTTCAGACCGAAAGCGGATACGGCGAA
>NZ_JBPSEG010000020.1:0-41498 GCF_051488665.1 Melioribacter sp. Ez-97
GAAAGACAGCGTGGATTATTATCTTCATTAATGCTGGCTGATTCGGAAAGACTGTGTCCTTTACCTTTGCGTTCTCTATTATTTAATTTGAGTTTGCTTCGTCGTTCGATTTGCTCGCTCCTCGCAAAGACGAAGTTTTGTTTAGAGTTTGTTTCCCCCCGCATTCTGCGGGTCGCAAAGACGAGTTTGTATTTGAAACAAGAGAATGCAGGGGCCCGGCATTGAACGCACGAACCCCTGCGAATACTGTTACAGACACATTCATAATCCGTCATTTTACCATCATCAGTTTTATGCTCTTGTTATATTTGTTCGCTTTTATCGTGCATATATAAACCCCGCTCGACAAATCTCTTCCGTTCAACTCTACTTCATAATATCCCGAATCTCTTATCTCATTTACCAGCTCTTTTACCTCTTTGCCCGTTACGTCATATAACTTTATCGTCACGTGTCCTCTCTCCGGCAATTGATATTTTATTGTGGTTGCCGGATTAAACGGATTCGGATATGCGCCGATCGAATACTCCGCAGGCTTTCCCGATAAACCCGACTTATAAAGCGGCTCGGCGCCGTAGACCGATACGTAATCCGGATCGGAATACGTGCCTTCCACCGAATAATAGCCCCTGACATCGTAGTAGATTATGTCGTCAGTGTAACCCGACGTCAATACGTAATCGCGGTCGGTATATTGGCCCGTTCCTCTGCTTACCGTTGCTATTAATTGTTCGCTCCCCATTACTCCGTTATGCTTTACTTTTCTCCATATTTGATATTGAGTTACGTTAGCATTCGGATTGTCCGTCCAGTATATTACTATGGGTTGTCCCACCTGCGTTCCGAAATGGATATACTCGCCGTTATTTGTCGGTTTGCCTCTGTAATTTGCTTTTACTGCTTCGTGCTGACTAATCGAAAACGTACGGCTGCGCGAAGTCGATCCGTCGCTCCAATTCAGGAAAGTATAGTTAATACCGTTTATGTGGTAATAATATTCAGCCTCGGCTGTTATTGTGTTGCCTTCCACGACCTGAAATTGGGACGTGGGAGAACTGTATTGAACCCCGTTGACTTTAATCATGCCCCCGTTGCCCACGCTCGTGAAATTATTCTCGAAGGTTACGTTGCAAACCTTCTTAAGATCAGCTGTTATTGTTGCGAGGTTATCATCATTATGAACTGTATGTGTATAATTACGGGATGTTGCACCAACTATAGGGACATCATTTAATTTCCATTTACTGTTATTCATACCGCTCGTATTCCATATTCTATAATATCCTTGACCATCATCCTGATCTATAGCTCCTAAGGTAATATTTTCTCCTATAAACTTTCCCACTGAAGAACCGCTATTTCGCTCCACTCCATCGATTTTAATAACACCGGAGTTGAAATTGTTTTTCACATATATTAAATATTTAACATGAAAGGTTACGGTGTTCTCTGCAACTTTATATTCTTGCCCGGTAAAAATATCACCCTCCCAAAGTTCGATCTTCCATGTATGTATTCCATGTCCTACGTGTTTCCATTGAGGAACAGCGTCCCTAACATAAATAGAATCTTCGGTAAATAATTTCCTGTAATAATAATGGAGTTTTTTTTCTCCACTAGAATACGTCTGAATATTTATATAAGCCGTTCCCTCTGAGCTACAATAAAACACCTCTCCATATTGAGGTCTAATAAAGCGTATTTCATAAGAATAAATATTTCCGAAAAAAAGAAATAGGAGAAAGAATGTAATGAACGTTTTCATAACGCCTCCAGGTATTTTTGTTTTTCCTTGATTTATTTTATTTTTATTTCGCAAATAAAAATGCCTTAACCAATTAAGGCTTAGGTGAGCAGCCTGATTTTATTTGCATTCTTTGAGAGGGTGCCGCAATCACCCTCTCTTAATTTATTTACTCACGCCTCCTACTTTAGTTTGCCGTGTATTATATAATTTTTACCATTGGCATAATCTAAGCCGATAAAAAACACATCTCTTTCAAATATATACCCTCGACGAACTACTAATTCTGTATTATATATATTATAAAATTCTTTTCCATTATAATGATAAATCCCCTCATCACCTCCAATAAAAAAATCATTTCTGCTTCTCCCGCAAATTATATTACCGTTTATTCCTTTACCACGATTATCCATCCAAAGCGTTAATCTCTTATCGGAATACTTATAAATTTGCGAAGAATGGGAAATAAATATTTCATTGCCGAGTCTTACCACAAACGTCCATCCCCCTAATGATGAAAATATTTCCTTTAATTCTTTACCATCCCAACAGTATACTTTTGCTATAAATCCTTTGGGATCATATATTGTTCCACCCATTACTAATATATCGCTACCAGGAACTATCGCAACGGATTCAAAGCTCGCTTTTGATTCTGGTATATCTACAAACCTCCAATTCGTTCCGTTATAATGCATTATAATAGCTTTCCACTTACTTTTTCCATATAACTCTACAAAACCTACGCCATAAATATTGTTCGATGACGTTCCATCAAAATAGTTAATACAAAGTATATCATAACCATCTAATATATAACTTCCAAATAACGACCATTTTGATCCGTTATATCTCCAAATGTTATTATTGTAATCATAATTCCCCAACCAAACTTCGTTCTTTGATAATCCCCATATGGCCGTAGGATCAACTGCCCTTGGAATCGAATCGGTTTCCCATTTAATTCCATCATAATGCCATATACTTGTTGCAGTCCAGCTGCTTGAACCGACCGCCCAGACATCATTCGGAGAGCTTCCCCAGATTCTTCCCAGGGATAATGATTCATAACCCGGATTAATTTCATCCACCTCCCATATATAGTCCCGTCTTCCTGGTTCGGGTTCGGTTATTCCTTCTCCGCAGGAATTTACAAGTAGTATTACTACAACAAGTATTGTTTTAATCAGGTTTTTCATCGGATTGCCCCCGTTTTACCCTCGTATTAAACTAATTAATTTTACTTTGATAAGATAATAACAATTAGAAAAAAAAAAAATCAACTCTCTCATTTAAATTTAATGCTTTTTTATTCTTTGTCATTTGGTCTGCAGTTTATCCGGCGTTTCGGTTCTCAAGAATTGAGATTCTTCACCCGCCGTTGGCGGGTTCAGAAAGACAGCGTGGAATATTATCTTAATTAATGTTGGCTGATTTGGAAAGACTGTGTCTTTGAGCTCTTCGCGCGCTCAGCGGCTTAAAGTGAGTTTGCTTCCCCCGCATTTTGCGGGGTCGCAAAGACAGCCGTTCTTTCAGAGTTTGTTTTTTCCGTAGCCGGCGATTTCTATTCGCTATTTGTCATTACGAGCCCCGCTTGCAACGGGGCGAAGTAATCTCACTGGTATTCATCAGAGTTTGCTTCGTCGTTCGTTTTTGCTCGCTACTCGCAAAGACAGAAGCGCTTTCACGGTTAGCTTTTTCCGGATTTGTATGCAGTATAGATTTCTTTTCGCTGTCCGTCATTACGAGCCCCGCTTACAGCGGGGCGAAGTAATCTCATTGGTATTCATCAGAGCTTGCTTCGTCGTTCGCTTTGCTCGCTTCTTGCAAAGACTAAGGTTTTTTTAGAGTTTGCTTCCCCCGCATTCTGGGGATCGAAAAGACGAGTTTGTATTTGAAGTAAGGGAATGCAGGTGCCCGGCATTGAACGCGGGCATGCCGTAAAAAATCCATCTTTCTTTTAACAGAGAATAACCTCCGTATTAATTTCACATTATTCTTGACATTTTTATTAGGTTAAATTATATTCAATGCAAATATTTTAAAAGCATTCATACTTAGAAATATTTAACGAGGGTCAACCGCTCAATAATTTCTACAGGATTCAATAATAACCCGTTTTAATTTCAGCTAACTTAATAGCCATGCTCCTTTTATATGAACAGGAGCGGATTAAAAAAGACGGACAATAATAATTTATGAATCCGGATTTTTTCATACGCTTTCGTTTTCCAATTTAAGCAAGCGTATTAACAAAATCATATTACCACATTTAAGAGGAGCAGAAAATGAAAACCGTATTTGGAGTAATTGTCTCTTTGTTGTTATCGTCATTTGTATCGGCTCAAAGCGATACAGCGAATTCACGATACGCGCTTACTTTCGGCATTTCGGATAATTTCACTCTGAGTAAATTCGATATGAATATTGCCTTCAAGAAAATGTTGGAGAATTCAAATCAACTGAGATTTTTTATTTCTCCATCGATTAATACATATGACTTTTCACATGAAGACAGCTCTGTGGTCTCGGAAAACGACAAAACAAGCTTGGACTTCGGCATTGGAGCGGATTATCTCTGGAAGCTGATTAAAAAAGACGACTTTATTATGTACGGCGGCAGCGGTCTTATGTTGTTATATTCAAGTCAGAACGACGAAGGCGGTTATTCCAATTATAAAAACGAAATAGACAGAACCGGTTTTACTGCCGGATTAAGGGGAATACTGGGAGCCGAATGGTTTATAAGTAAGAATATTGGCATTCACGCTGAATACTTAACGTTTCTTTCCTACGGCTGGAATAATACGGAAAGAAAAATTTTTGCCAACGGACAACAGCTTCCGATTGTTAAAGAAAAATCGAACGCTTTATCAATGACTACTTTGGTGTTATTCGGTTTAAGCGTTTATTTCTAATATTCGTTTAAGCAAGACAATATGATTCAAGAAATCGAACGGAAATAAATTTAGACAGCGAAGCCGGGCCGGAATTACCGGCTTCGCGATGATCCCGTACCGGTATTTCGAAACAAATATGAAAAGAGAATATTCTATAATTAATAACGAGGAAAAGATGAAATAACTCTACTCTTTTTTCCACACACAAAAAAGGAGTAGTAAAATGTCACGCATAAGATCATTTTTCCTTTTATCGCTTCTCACCGTCGTTTTATTCCCGGGCTGCAAAGAAAACAACGCGGTTATGCCTGAGAATGAACTCATTTCAAAACGCCTTTCAAAAATAGTTCAGAATGAACAAAATTATTCCGCGTTCTATTATGAAGGCAGCCGTCTGATAAAATACGAACAGATTATCAATTCGGAAATTTATACTTCGAGGGAATTTGAATACGGCGACGACGATAAACCTCTGAATGAATTACTATACGAATCCGGGACGTCCATACTTAAAAAGTTTATCTACGATTCGAACGGCAGACTGGACAAGCAGGATTTGTATATAGGAAATAATTCCACTCCCTACGGCTATCTTAAATTCATTTACGACGATCAAAACAGACTGATAAAAAAAGAACAGTATCTTACTCATGGCAGCCTGTTTTATTACATCGAATATGATTATGATAACGCTGACAACGTAGTCGAAATAAAAGAATTTTACCTGAATAAATTGACGTACCGGCACATCATGCAATACGACGATAAAATTAATCCCTGGCATAATTTTAAAGATATTCTGTATGAAGCTTCAACGCAAAGTAAAAACAACATTATCAATAAAATTACTACGTCCGAAGGCTCATCAAACGGAATCGGTCTTACATATACATATGACCCAGACGGTTTTCCGTTAACCGAAACAATTTTTACAGGCGACGGAAAACATTCTTTGAGCATGACTTATCAATATGAATAAAATTAGTTGCGGCTCCTACGCTTATATTTTGAATGGATATCTGTTCATTTAATATACGCGTGCGAGCCGCTTCTTTTTTGAAAAACGAAGGGGTATGTTACGAAATTTGTTTTTTACTTTGTTTATATATTTCAAAATAAATTGCCGTAGCTTTTGAGTAGTCTTCATTTTCCGACTTACATCAACAAACACATCCTCTTACAATTTTGAGGAATGCCGCTACAGGCTGAATGATAAGGGAAAAGACAGAGTTTTTTCACCCGCCGTTGGCAGCATGTCGAAGAATCCGCACGACAGATTTTCGAGATTCTTCACCCACCGTTGGCGGGTTCAGAAAGACAGCGTGGAATATTATCTTAATTAATGTTGGCTGATTTGGAAAGACTGTGTCTTTGAGCTCTTCGCGCGCTCAGCGGCTTAAATTGAGTTTGCTTCGTCGTTCCGTCTTCTTCGGATCTCCTCGCAAAGACGGGCGTCCTTTCAGAGTTTGTTTTTTCCCCTATTTGGGCGCAGTGTAGATTTCTTTTCGCTGTCCGTCATTACGAGCCCCGCTTTCAGCAGGGCGAAGTAATCTCTGCTGACATTAATTCGAGTTTGCTTCGTCGTTCGCTTTGCTCGCTCCTCGCAAAGACGAAGTTTTGTTTAGAGTTTGTTTCCCCCGCATTCTGCGGGGTCGCAAAGATGTAGGCGCTTCCACAGTTTGTTTTTTCCCGTATGTAGGTGTAGCATAGTTTCCCTCTTGCTGTCCGTCATTACGAGCCCCGCTTTCAGCAGGGCGAAGTAATCTCACTGGTATTCATAAGAGTTTGCTTCGTCGTTCGCTTTGCTCACTCCTCGCAAAGACGAAGTTTTGTTTAGAGTTTGTTTCCCCCGCATTCTGGGGTCGCAAAGACAGAAGCGCTTTCACAGTTTTCTTTTTCCGAATTTGTGTGCAGTATAGATTTCCTTTCGCTGTCCGTCATTACGAGCCCCGCTTTCAGCGGGCGAAGTAATCTCTGCTGACATTAATTCGAGTTTGCTTCGTCGTTCGCTTTGCTCGCTCCTCGCAAAGACAATCTTTTAGTCCAACTCAAAAAATGATTTTGCAAGCAGATATTCGAACAAACCAAATCATCCCCCCTCCTGTCGATTCCGGTTTTTAATTGTCATATTTTTTCTAATTTTATGTCATAAATTAATTTATCCTTTCACAATAAAAAGGGATGTTATGGCAAATGCAAAATTCAGCGTACCGGCGCCACCCAACGAGCCGGTTAAAAGTTATGCTCCGGGAACCCCGGAACGCGACGCCTTAAAAAAGCAGCTCAGTTCAATGGCGCGGCAGACTATCGAAATTCCGTTGATTATCGACGGCAAAGAAATCAAAACCGGCGACACCGCCGATTCCGTCTGTCCGCACGACCACAAAACCGTACTGGCTAAATACCATAAAGCCGGAGAAAAAGAGATTCAATTGGCAATCGAATCCTCGATGAAGGCTCACAAAGTCTGGTCGAGAATGGAATGGCACGACAGAATTGCGGTATTCCTTAAAGCCGCCGACCTCCTTTCTTCAACAGAATGGCGTTATATACTCAACGCCGCCACAATGCTCGGACAAAGCAAAAACGTTTTCCAGGCTGAAATCGATTCTGCCGCCGAACTTGCCGATTTCTTCCGTTTTAACGCATACTACGCAATGAAAATATACGAAGACCAGCCGCTCCACTCGCCGCCCGGAATGTGGAACCGAATGGAATACCGCCCGCTCGAAGGATTTATTTTTGCAGTTGCTCCTTTCAACTTTACTTCGATCTGCGGAAATCTGCCGACATCACCCGCGTTGATGGGAAACGTAGCCCTTCTTAAACCGGCGTCGAGTTCGGTCTATTCTGCCTACTGGATTATGAAACTTCTTGAAGCGGCAGGATTACCCGAAGGAGTTATCAATTTTATACCGGGTTCCGGTTCCAAAGTCGGCAAAATAGTCATGGATTCGCCCGACTTCGGCGGAATTCATTTTACTGGCAGCACTCCCACATTCCAGTCGATGTGGAAAACAGCCGCCAATAATTTGTCGAAATACAAATCGTATCCGCGAATAGTCGGCGAAACCGGCGGAAAAGATTTCATATTCGCCCACGCAAGTTCGGATCTGAAAGCGCTCGGTACGGCTCTTATTAGAGGCGCGTTCGAATACCAGGGACAAAAATGCTCGGCGGCTTCGAGAGCTTATATTCCTAAATCGATCTGGAACTCGCTTAAAGAATTTATGATAGACGAACTAAAAACAGTACGGATGGGCGACGTTCAGGACTTTTCGAATTTTATGAACGCGGTTATCGACAAAAACGCTTTCGATTCGATTACAAGTTATATCGAATACGCCAAAAATTCGAACGAAGCCGAAATCCTGTTCGGCGGAAACTACGACGATTCAATCGGATATTTCATCGAGCCGACCGTCGTCCTGACTACCAATCCCAAATTCAAAACAATGGAAGAAGAAATATTCGGTCCGGTTTTGACAATCTATGTTTACGACGACAATAAATACGAAGAAACGCTCCATCTCTGCGACGAGACTTCGCCTTATTCGTTGACGGGCGCAATCTTTGCGCAGGACAGAAAGGCAATCGAACTTGCCGATAAAATCCTTACGAACGCCGCAGGCAATTTCTATATTAACGACAAGCCGACCGGCGCCGTAGTAGGTCAGCAGCCTTTCGGAGGCGCGCGCGCAAGCGGCACAAACGACAAAGCCGGCAGCTATCTCAATCTGCTCAGGTGGGTCTCCGCAAGAACAATAAAGGAAAACTTCATTCCGCCAAAGGATTACAGATATCCTTTTATGCAGGATAAATAAAAACAATACGAGGCTGCCTTACCGGCAGCCTTTTTTTGTTGCGCTGCCGTCGCCGTATTTTATAAGAACTTAAACGCTCCGCCGTTTGTTTTATTTTAAGAAACTTTATTATTATTGGTAACCCGATTAATTTTATGGAAAGGTCACCCGATGAAAAAGCTATTAACAATTTTAATCTTAGTCTCGAGCGTATTATACGGACAGCTGGAGCTGCCGCGTTTGAGTCCGAAAGCCGAAGTTTATCAGCGAATCGGCTACACAGACATTTCAATCGAATATTCTCGTCCCGGCGTTAAAGGCAGAAAGATCTGGGGCGGATTAGTGCCGTACGACAAAGTATGGCGAACGGGTGCAAACGAATCGACCAGAATCAAATTCACAACCGACGTAATAATCGACGGTCAAACGGTTCCGGCGGGCATCTATTCTATTTTTACTATTCCTTCTCAAAACGAATGGACGGTCATTCTTAACAAAAAGCTGGGCTGGGGACTCGATTACGACCCGGAATTAGACCTGATAAGATTCAAAGCAAAACCCGAAAAGACCGATTTTACCGAACGGCTGCTCTTCTTATTTCCCGAATTTTCCGATTCGGTATGCACCGTCGAAATGCGCTGGGAAAATCTTAAGATTTCATTCGACGTCGCCATTAAATTAAACGAAGAAGTTTACAAACGAATCAAAGAGGCATTGGCAAAAGCCGGTTCGGACGACTGGCAGGTTTATCTTGTGGCGGCGCGTTACGCAGCAGAAAACGGCGTCTTCCTTGACGAGGCGGGCGCGTGGATAGAAAAGGCGCTTTCTATTACTAAAAATTTCTATACATATCTGATAAAAGCCAAACTCCTCTACCGTCAGGGAAAATTTGCCGAAGCGCTCGATACGCTTGAGCTTTGCAGGGAAGCCGGAAGAAATAACGACGATTATCCGGGATACGTTTACGAAGTAGACCTTCTCGAAAAAAGAATTCGCGAAAAACTGAACTAAAATGAAGAAATTCGATATACCCGATTTTTACAGAAGTCCGATTATTTCGGCAATAAAAGCAAACCGAAAAGCATCCGACCCGTTGAAAAAGGATTTTTCGCCGACGCGTCTGGATTTCGGCTCTATTACGTTATTGATTGCGCGGCATTTCGGATTTTGTTACGGCGTGGAAAACGCCATCGAAATTGCATACAAAACAGTAAAGTCGAATCCGGGTAAACGAATTTTTCTGCTGAGCGAAATGATTCACAATCCTCACGTCAACGAGGATTTGAAAAGCAACGGCGTCAATTTTATAATGGACAGTCACGGCAATCAATTTGTGCCGTGGGACGAAATTACAAGCGAGGACATTGTAATAATTCCAGCCTTCGGAACCACCGTCGAAACGGAAAACCTGCTCAAAAGCAAAAACATCGATACGGTAAAGTACAATACAACGTGTCCTTTTGTAGAGAAAGTATGGAATCGTTCGGCGGCTATTGGCGGCAAAGGCTATACGATTGTAATTCACGGCAAGCATTATCACGAAGAAACGCGAGCCACATTTTCGCACGCCTCTCTCAATGCCCCTTCGATAATTGTGCGGGACATTAAAGAAGCCGCTATTCTTTCCGATTTCATTTTGGGTAACAAAAACAAAACAGAATTTTACCGTTTTTTCGAAAACAAACTTACTCCGGATTTCAAATTTCCCGAAGACCTGGAAAGAATCGGAGTGGTCAATCAAACGACAATGTTGGCGGAAGAGACCGAAGAGATTGCAAATCTGCTCAAACAAACAATGACGAAAAAATACGGAGAGGAAAATCTCAAAGAGCATTTTGCCGACACACGCGATACTCTGTGCTACGCTACAAACGACAATCAATCGGCTACATACGAACTTTCAAAACAAAATGCCGACGCGGCAATTGTGGTGGGCGGTTACAACAGCTCGAACACTTCGCATCTTGTCGAAATCCTTTCGTCCAAATTCCCGACTTATTTTATTTCCGACCCGGACAATATAATTTCAAAAGAAGAAATCGTTTATTTCGACATCAAGCAAAAAAAAGAAACGGCGGCAAATAATTTTCTGCCGAAGGACAGACCGCCCGTAGTTGCAATAACAAGCGGAGCGTCGTGCCCGGACTCGCTCGTCGAAGCAGTAATCAGGAAATTACTTTCTTTTTACGACGCCGAATTCACGCCCGAAATTCTTAACAATCAGACAAGGTCGGTAAGCGAACTGTAGTCCGGATCGAAAAGTCTTCTGTAAATCCGCATTGCATAAGAATCGGTAGCCCCGGCAATATAATCGCAAACCAAACGGGCTCTGCGGTTTTTCTCCGATTCGGATCGAATTATTCTGTCGTTGAAATCGGGCAGAAGTTTGCTTGCGCCCGTCTCCACGATATAATTCTCTTCGAGCAGCTTGAACACTTTTTCGATCATCGAATTTCCTTTGAATTCGATTTGATGAAGCGTAGGCGAACGGAAGACCAGATCGACCGAAATTTTTTTGTAGATTTCAACCCGCTTTTTTATCTCATCGGGAACGATCAGTTCGAACGCGTATCTGTTTGTAAGTTCGTCCAGAAAAGTGTTTCTTTCTTCAATCGAACACGCGGCGATAAACTCGCCTATTTGCGCTCCGAATTTTTGCTTGTAATTATCTTCTTTTATCCAGTCGATAATGCTGTCTACGATTTCTTCCTCTTGCCCAGTCTTACAATTATTTTGTTTCCACTTGGAGAGTTTGGCAATGTTGATAAATCCGCCCGAAATGCTGTCGACCAGGTCGTTAACAGCATAAGCCGTATCGTCTGCCCAATCCATTATCTGGCACTCGATGCTGCGAAAATTGTTCAACAATTCCGTATCATTCTTAACGGATTCGTACCCGTTTCCCCATATAAAATCGATATAGACCGACTGTTCGTCGTAAAGGAAATGATTCTCCGGTTTGTCGAATTGGTTGAACAGGGCTTTATATTTCAGCACTCCGTCGAGGAAAGCGCGCGTGGGATTCATACCGCGATAACGATTTCCGTCGCGGTAGAAAATTTCCGTTACTAATCTCAAAGTTTGAGCGTTCCCTTCGAAGCCGCCGTAGTCGAGCATCAATTTATTCAATATCCGTTCGCCTGCGTGTCCGAACGGCGGATGCCCGAGATCGTGAGCAAGACAAATTGCTTCTACGAGGTCGGCGTCGATATGAAATTCGTCATTGAAAAACTCTTTATGCGATTTGCACAAGTAATTGCAAATAGACCTGCCAATCTGAGCCACTTCAATCGAATGCGTCAAACGCGTGCGGTAAAAATCGTATTCGCCCGGCAAAAACACTTGAGTTTTGCCCTGCAGTCTTCGGAATTCCGACGAATGAATTATTCTGTCCCGGTCTATTTGAAACGGAGTGCGATAGTCGTTTGAACGTTCGCTCTCTTTCAAACGTTTGATATCGAAAGCATTATAAAATTTGTTTTTCATTCCGTCTATGCTGATTTTTGTACTTAAAAATAATAAATAATTACAATTGGGACACAATCACTCACATAGCGACGTGCTGACGGCAACCAAAGGCAGACTGATTTTTGTAATACTGTTGAATCTCGTTATTACCGCGGCGGAAGTAATAGGAGGATTGATATCGGGAAGTTTGGCGTTGATATCCGACGCGCTCCACAATTTTTCCGACAGCGTTTCGATCGTAATAAGCTACATTGCTTTGAAACTGAAACACCGGAAAAATTCGCCGCGTCATACGTTCGGACTTAAACGCGCCGAAATACTCGCCGCCGTAATAAATTCCGCGGTGTTGATTGTAATATCCGTCTATCTGTTTTACGAAGCCGCAAAGAGGTTCTCTTCGCCCGAGGTAATTGAACCGGGAATAATGAGCATTGTCGCCTTCGTCGGATTGCTGGCAAATTTGCTGGCTGTTTTACTTCTCAGAAAAGATTCGAAATCGAGCATGAACATCCGCTCTTCGTATCTTCATTTGTTAAGCGATACGATTTCGTCCGTTGCTGTTTTGGGAGGCGGAATTGCGATATTTCTCTGGCAGATTCATTGGATCGATCCACTCTTGACGATACTCATCGGCATTTACATCATTAAAGAAAGTTATTCGATTCTTCTCGAAGCGATTCACGTGTTAATGGAAGGAGCGCCCGGAAACATTTCCGTCGAAGAAATTCAAGAGGAAGTGGAAAAATTTTCGGAAGTGGAAAACATCCATCACATACATATGTGGATGGTGGGCGAAAACGATATACATCTCGAGGCGCACGTTAACGTTCAAGATATGAAAATCAGCGAAAGCGACAGGCTAAGGAAAAAGATAATCGAACGGTTACACGACAGATTCGACATTCATCATATTACGCTGCAATTCGAGTGCAATCAATGTCCCGAATCCGATTTGATCGAACAACACAGATAATCATTTCTTGCCGTCAAGAGTTTTGAAAGCGACGGCGTACATCTGAATCTGCTTCATCATTGCAGCCAAGCCGTTTTTGCGAGTCGGGGAAAGGTGTTTATCGATGCCTATTTGTTTCAAGAATTCGGGCGGATTGGACAAAATTTCATCGGGCGTGTGCCCCGAGTAAACTTTAAGAAGAAGCGCAATCAAGCCTTTAACAATTGCCGCGTCGCTGTCGGCTTCGAAATAAATTCTGCCGTCTTTCAGTTCGGCTTTAATCCAAACCTGCGACTGACATCCGTCGAGCTTATATTTGTCGATTTTCAGTTCTTCTTTCATTTCGGGCATCTGCCGCCCCAGCTCGATTAAGTGTTTGTAGCGTTCTTCCCAGTCGGTATACTGTTCGAATTCTTCGACCAATTGTTTCTGTTTTTCGGCTATCGTCATAACAATTGTTTTTTTTGACACAAATATAAAAAATTAAGTTCACGGATTTCGTTTAAAAAACGGTTTCGTTCAAACAATATTACAAGCCGCAAAGAAGCTTTTAATCCGCTTCCCGTCAAGGATACGGGATAAAATGTTTTATTCAGAAAAAACAACTTTTTTCGTTAAATTAACGGGTGATTTTTCAGAATAATACGATAAGGCTATGTCGCCTCTTTTTATTTTTTTAATTGTTCTTGTTGTTGGATTTTTAGGCGCTAACCTGTTCAGGGAAAAACTGTTAACTAAAGTTTCTCTGCCTGCGGGTTTGGAATATATATTGCTCGGAATACTCCTCGGACCTTCATTCTCTAACTGGCTTAACGTCAATTTCGGTTTCAACATTCCGAATCTTGTCAACGACGATTTACTGAGGCAAATGGCGCCGGGGATTGCGGCTGCTACCGGAATAATCGGACTTGTATACGGACTCAAATTCAAAGTAAGCGATTTTCAAAACGCCGACTCGGAGCATATTCGCGTAGCCACTTTCGACATTATTTTTTCCGTATTGGTTATAGGCGGAATATCCTTTTCCGTCTTTTATTTTTATCTTTTTCCCGGTTCCAAGATCGAGGTTATACTCGCGGCTTCGGCGGCGCTCGGTATAATGGGTTCTGTTTCTTCGAACTCATTGATCAAATCGATTATGAACCGATATCAGATTACCGGTAAAATTACATCCGCGCTCGACGTATCGACGAAGATAAATCTCGACATTAATATTTTCCTTTTCGGACTGCTCTTCGGAATTATTCACATCGGCTCTACCAATACGTTCATTAAATCGCCCATCGAATGGATAGTAACGAGCATACTGCTTGCGCTGTTAATCGGAATTTTACTCAATATCTTTTTGGGCAGAGAAGAAGACGAAAAAAAATTCTTTGTGGCGATTATCGGCACGATAGTATTCACGAGCGGAATCGGTTATTTTATCAATATCTCTCCGCTCTTTATGAATTTCATTCTCGGTTTTATACTTGCGAATTTTTCCAAGATAGCGGGAAAAATAGAAAAACCGCTCACAAAAATAAGCGAGCCTGTAGGAATACTCGTTGTAATAATGGCGGGTTTCAACTGGATTCCGTTGCAGCCGATATTCTTTGTATCCGCGACGGCGGCGTTTATACTAATACGCTTCGTTTCGAAACGATTTTCGGGCTATCTGGCTTACGCTTCGTCGTTTGAAAAAGACAAATTGATACCGAACATCGGACTCGGCTTATTGCCTCAGGATATAATTGTGTGCGCCATGGTCGTCGATTACATCAACGTATATCAGAATGAATTCACAAATCTTGTTGTAAGCTGTATATTAACATCCATGATTTTCTTCGGATTGATCAGCTACCGGCTGTCCAAACGGCTGTTGATCGACGCCGGCGAAATCAGAGGAGCGGCAAAATGATTCCTGTTCTTAGAAGAATAATAGTTATATCGATTTTATTCTCGATTTTTTTGTTCGTCGAAACAATTCAGGTAGAGACGACGGGAATTATCAATCCCAAAACGCTCGCTGTTCTCGGATTTTTGATTATAGCTTCATTTGCGTTAGGCGAAATCTTTGCATTGATCAAACTGCCTCGCGTTATCGGCTATCTTTTAATAGGCATAATCTTCGGTCCGTATTCCTACTTTATATTCGGCTCGAAACTCCTTCAGGTATTTAACAACCAGGTAATCAAGGATATAAGTCTGGTCAACAACGTTACGCTTGCGCTCATTGCCCTTACAGCGGGACTGGAACTGAAAGTCAACGCGATTAAATCTTTTCTTAAATCTTCGCTTCTGATTCTGCTATTCAAAACACTCGCCGTTTTTGTATTGATTACGGGAACGGTATATTTATTGTCGCCGTTCATACCTTTCCTGTCGGGAGAAAGCTGGGCTCCCAAATTGGCTTCGGGACTAATACTTTCCGTAATTGCGCTCGGCACGTCGATAGAACTTACACTTGTGGTGGCTAACGAATCGAATGCAAAAGGCAGATTTGTCGATTTGATATTGAGCACCGCCATACTGAAAGACATATTAGTAATACTTTTGCTTGCAATCGTGCTTACTGTTTCCGCTTCCCTATTGTCGCTTTCATCGGGAGGCGAATCTCCGTTTATTGCGCTCGGGAAAGAGCTCCTCTTCTCGATACTCTTCGGCGGAATTCTCGGAGGCGCGGGTTTGCTCTACATGAAATATATTAACAGGGAATTGCTTTTATTTTTAATTGCATTCGTAGTCTTCGGCAGCGAAATAGCAATGATGCTTCATCTGGAAATGCTCGTAACGTTCGTAACTGCGGGCTTTATAATTCAAAATTTCAGCGATTTCGGCGGGCAGATACACAAACCTCTCGAAAAAATTTCACTGCCGATATTTATTACATTTTTCACTATTGCCGGAGCCTCTCTCAATCTAATTTCCGTTTCCGAAGCGATTGTAATCGGCATAATAATCGTGTCGGTCAGAGCGCTCGCTTTCTATCTCTCGATTACATTCGCAACCAAAGCGACGCGCGAAACGGTTGAAATAACGAAATTCAGCTGGATGGGATTTCTTTCTATCGGCGGTTTGATGCTCGGACTGGGGTTGATAATAAGTCAAAAATTGCCGGGTCTGGGAGCCGAACTCAAAAATTTGATTACCGCGGTAGTGGCTTTGAATATTTTTATCGGACCCGTATTGTTTAAGATCGGTATTGCAAAAGCGAAATCGTATTCTCAAACAGAAGAAGCGCAGGCTGCGGAACTTCCAAAGGAAGAAATCGAAAAAGTAATAAAACCCGCAAAAGTTAAAGCAAAATTCAAAGAGCCCGATCTTCATCACGACGAACTGAACAAATCGCTCTATAATATATTAATCAAAGTAAACAACATACTCTCCGATTTCGACAAAAAGTTTATTCAATCGCGCGGAGAAGAATCGCTCGAGCTGCTCGTCAGTCTAACGGAAAAATATTCTGACGAATATCAATCGCTCAAGAAACTCCTGAGCGATCCGGCAATAACTCATTCGAAAATACGAATGGAGATTTTGAGGGCTAAAAAGAATCTTTCCGAGTGGCTCATCTCGCTTTGCGAAGAAAGAAAGAAAACCGAAAAAAGAATTCTCAATCTCGAGCCTTTAATTAGAGACCTGTTCTACGCTTTTATCGATTTGACCGACGGTTTGAAATACGAATACCTCGTCGATCTTGAGGAAGAAAAATACACTCCGTCGCCGGACGACGGCGCCGCGCTTAAACTGCGAAAGTTCTTACTGCGCTCCAAGCTTAAAATCAACAGGCTGTTTAATAAAGAGTACAAACTCCGCAGAAGAATCAAATACCGCAATCTGACAAAGTATTATCTCGTGGGCGAATCTTCGCAGGAAATTCTCGAGTCGGTTAATCTCGTGGGAATCGAAAGACTCACCACTTTGAAAATTCTCAGAACTTTCTACAAACAGACAAACGAAGAGCTCGACCAACTTCTCGAAACGGCGCTGAACGAAAAAGACAACGTCGCGCTTCCGATGCTTTTGATCGAAAAACTCGACGAGATTCATCAACAGATGACGTCTTCCATAACCGTTTACACAAATGAAATAAACGCCACGGTTGAAGAGATAGGACGGCGTCTTTTTTATGCAGTCGCAAATCCTTTCAACAAGTTGATCGATACGCTTCATATAGCCGGCACGCACGAGTTCAACGAAAGACAATACCGTTTTTCGAAAGTATTCGAAAAGAGCGAACGGGCAAAAGAATTGGCTCTTCAATCGATACGTTATTGGACAATCTATTACGCGGGAATTATCGGTCTTTTCCAGAAAGAAGCATACATCGACAAATTGAAAGTCGATATCGACGTAACGCTCGCCGAATCTCTTATAAGCGTATCGGAAGAAATCAATAAAGACATACGCGAAACCAACGCTCTCTTAGTGAAAGAATTGAAATTCTTCCGTCAAAAATTAGCCGACGTCGATTCGTTAAGCAACGAGGAACTCGAGCAGCTATTTCACGAAGAAAAATATTCTCATTTTATAAATGTCATCGAACGGCAGCTAAAAATTTTAAAGGAAGTCAGCGAAGGAAAGAAAATCGACTTCCTGTTCGACCATTTTATCGGCAGATTCAAAAGCATTGCGGCGTCTTTGCCGGAAACCATCGAACTGCTCGAAGAAGAAGACCTGGTGCTCGAAGAAAGAATTCCGAAACTCCAATCGCTCAAGGCGGTTCCGATTCGATCTATTGCAAATACAATTTTGCACAATAAACTTTCCGTCGATATCGGCGAAATAAACGAATTGATGGTAAATCAGTTTTCGCTAATCACCGAAGAGGTTAAAAATTACCTGCTGATAATAAATTTCCACTTCGACACAGCCATTCAGGAACTGGAAAAACCCGAACCTGACAGACAGCTGGCGATCAATCTCGCCAATTCGTTTTACGAAAAAATGTCCTTCCGCATCGAAGAGGTAAACAAGTTAATCGACCGTATAGAAACTGATATCAATAAACGACTAACCGACAGAGTTTCCGCAAGTCTCGTATCGATTAACGATTTGATAATGAAAAAGTCGTACGGCGACATCAAAACATACCTCGTGAAAACCGAGCAAAAGGGCAAACTGATAGAAGCATACAATCAGATACGCGGCGAATTAAAATACTTTTTCAGAAAATACAAAGTAATCCTAAAACGAAATTACGACCTGTACTTCAAATACGTAATCAACGACCTCCTTGTAAAATACAACATTATCAAGATAGAAGAAGGAAACGCCGATTCGGAATCTTTGTTCAATAAATCCAAAATCGAAAAACTCCCCTTTATCTACAAAAAGCTATTCGACGGGACGCCGATCGAAACTTACAATCTGTTTGTAGGGCTCGACCAGGTGGAAAAGACGATTAAATATGTCGTCGAACGGCACAAAAGAAACGAAAAATCTTCGCTTCTGATTGCCGGCGAAACAGGCAGCGGAAAATCAAGTTTGTTGAATTTCATTATTAACAACTATCTAAAACCATATAACATTGTCCGTTATGAATTTACAAACACTGTTACCGAAGAGCGCGAATTATTGAGTATATTATGCCGGGAATTGGGATACAATCACACTTATTCGCTGAACGAACTCGTATTCCTCCTGAACGATAAAAGCAACAAAAGAGTTATAGTACTCGAAAACTTGAACGAATTATACCTTCGCAAGCTTTCCGGCTACGACGCGTTGAACGCTTTGCGTTATCTGATAAATTCGACTTCGGAAAACACATTATGGATTTGCACTTCGGATAAATACAGCTGGGAATTTATAAGGGATAATTTTGAATACAGACACGCTTTCGAAAAAGAAATAATTGCAAACGACCTTCACAAAAAAGATCTTCGCACAATTATAACGACAAGGCACAACGCAACCGGTTATAATCTCGTATTCAAACCTTCGGAGTTATACAAATTCAAATCGAAATTCGTAAAGCCTAAGTCGCACGAAGACGAACAAAAGGAACTGGCGTCGCTCTACTTCGACAAACTCGAGAAATTTGCCGAAGGCAATATAATCGCCGCCATGTTCTTCTGGCTTCTTTCGATCGAAGAAATAAAAGACAATAAAGTTTTCATTAAAGTGCCCAGAAAAATCGAGTCAAAACTTTTAGCGAAGCTGGAAGATATTTATTTGCTTTCGTTATTCAGCATTGTTTTGCACGGAACTCTGACATACGACGAGCATGCGGTCTTATTCAATCTGCCTATCAGCAAGTCGAAAGAAATACTCGATTATCTTTACACAAAAAACTTGATCGAAAAGCACGAATGGAGCGTCAGTTCGGCTCACTTTTTTATTAACCGTTTCTTTTTCAAATTAATCGAAAGAGAATTAAAAAAGAGAAACATCATATAGTGAAGACGAAATATTACATAGCATTATTGGCATTGCTAATTGCCGGCAATGCTTTTTCGCAGGACAGTTTATTAACGCGCGGCACAATGCGCTCTTTAAATCCCGCCGTATACACTCGGGACACACTGTTGAAATCCGCGCCTATCCATCAGATAGACGAAGCGAAAGATTCAGTTATTGCATCGACGGACGCTGCAAAGGAAGCAATAAAATCGCCGGCGAAAAATTATTCCAAGCCGTATCAGTCAAAACGCGTTGTGGATATTTTCAAATCCATCGATTTTATAACGATACTCGAAGCGCTGCTTCTGATATTTATTACATTTACAATATTCCGATTGCTCAACCGGAGCAACAAATCGGCTTTTGCCCGGCGGTTTCCTTTTTATGCGTCGCGTTTCGTTCCGGCTTTGAAAGCCATTACAATAATACTGGCGATCTATTTGCTTATCAATCTGACATTCGGCGTATCGAAAGAGATACTGCTTGCGTTTTTAATAATTATCGTAATTACTTTGGCGGTTGCTTCTGTGCCGGTGGTTAAAAATTTAATCGGCGGTTTTCTATTGACTTACAACCCGCCTTTCGAAAAAGGGGATATTATTCACGTCGGCAATTTTACCGGAAAAGTTACGGACATAAATTGGAGGCACACAATAATTGTTACCGACAACGGATCGAACGTTTCGCTGCCGAATTCGCTGTTTTTAAACAACCCGGTGGAGAATATAAATATCGGCAACCGGGAACAATTGATTACGCTCGAAATAGAACTTCCTTCTTCCATTGAGCACGACTATATAATTAACGTTTTGAAGGAAGCTTCTCTTTCCAATCCTTATTTATACACCCGAAAGAAAGCGGAAGTGTTTCTTAAAAAATTCGACGCTCTTAAAAACACTTACACATATGAAGTAAATTTTTATATTTTTGACAGGCAATTTTACGAAGAGACTTTGAATCATTTTAATCAAATTGTGGCAAACAAATTAAATACCGTTAATTGAAAAAAGAACTACGAGAAAATATAGCCAGGTTCTCCAAAATTATCGTAATTATTTCGAGCATACTCGGCATAGCTTCGATCATTGTAGAATACGGTTTCCGTATAAAGAGCGACGAAGCCGGAACGCTTCATTTTATCACAATCGGCGTTATTATCATATTCATTCTCTATCACATTCTCCAATTGTACATTGCCGAAGACAAAGCCGCCCATATAAAATCCCACAAATCCGAAATGCTTATTATCTCCTTTATTTTGCTGGAAGGCTTGCTTTCTTTTTTCAATTTAAGCCTGGTAGAAAGAATAGGCGCGGCTTTAAAACTCAAGAACATAACTTATCTATATATTGTCTTTGCGCAAATATTTATTGTCGTCGGAATAATTTCAGGAACTTTGCGATACAACATTAAACTGCTCCAATCTCAAATACACCCGTCGCGGCTTTTTATATTCAGCTTTTTGTTTACCATAATTGTCGGCACGTTCGCTTTAATGCTTCCCGCAGCCACAGTCGAAGGCAAAATATCTTTTGTCGACGCGCTTTTTACGTCTACCAGCGCTGTATGCGTTACCGGTTTAATTACCGTCGACACGGCTACGTATTTTACCACATTCGGGAAACTGACAATTATGGCGTTATTCCAGATCGGCGGACTCGGCTTGATGACCTTCACCACGTTTTTTGCAATTTTCTTATCCGGCGGTCTCGGTATTAAAGAAAGGATATTGCTCCACGATTTACTCGAAGAAGAAAACATCGGAGCAATTACAAAAGTATTGACATATTTGCTTGCCATCACTTTTATTATCGAAGCCGCAGGCGCGGCTGTTTTATTCTACAGTTCCAGAAATTCTTTCAGCAACATTAACGATGCTCTGTTCATTTCGATTTTTCATTCCGTCTCGGCATTTTGCAACGCAGGTTTTTCGCTCTTTACGATGAATTTGATGGACCCCGCCGTACGCTACAATCATCTGTTTACTACCACAATATCAATATTAATTGTATTGGGCGGATTGGGATTCCCTACGATTATATCCCTTTTGAAATTCAAAAATATCACAAGCAAGATGGGGAAATTATCCATCAAGCTGCCGCTGCAAACGCGCATTGTAATCGTCAGCACAATTCTATTAATTATATTCGGCGCAGTTTCTTTCTATTTCCTTGAGCAGCACAATACATTGAGGAACTTGAATTTATTCGAAAAAATAAACGCGTCATATTTTCAATCGGTAACGGCTCGAACCGCAGGATTCAATACAATTGATTTCGGATTAATAACGACACCCACGGCTGTATTGTTTTTTTTACTGATGTTTATAGGAGCTTCTCCCGGCGGCACGGGCGGCGGCGTTAAAACAACAACGTTCGCTCTTTTGTTTTACGGTTCGATTGCCATCTTAAAAAACAAAAAAGAAGTTTACATATATAACCGCGCTATTCCCAACGAAGTAATAATAAAAGCGTTGATCAAAGCGGGTCTCTCGATTTTCTTCATTACATTCGGTATTTTTCTGCTAACCATAACCGAGCGCGCCGATTTAACCAAGGTAGCTTTCGAAGCTTTCAGCGCATTCGGCACCGTAGGACTTTCTATGGGATTGACGCCGGAATTAACATGGGGAGGAAAGATAATCATAGTTCTGCTTATGTTCATCGGCAGGGTCGGTCCTTTGGCTTTCCTTTATACTTTTATGACCGGCGCGAAGGAAGATTATTATGAATTGCCGCATGAAAACATTTCAATACTTTAATTAAAAGGTATAAACATGAACAAGAAATTTGCAGTTATCGGTCTTGGCGATTTCGGATTGAGCGTTGCGCTTTCGCTGGCAGAAAAAGGCGCCGAAGTGATTGCCATCGACCGCGACATGGAAATTATAGAAGACATCAAGGATAAAGTTACTTACGCCGTGCGTATGGATTCAACGGACGAAAAAGCTCTGAGATCTCTCGGAGTCGACAAAGTGGACGCCGTTATAATTTCGATGGGAACGAACTTCGAAGACACAATTCTAACGTCCGTTTTGCTTCTTCAGATGAAAGTCAAAAAAGTAATTGCGAGAGCCACCTCTAAAATACACGAAAAGATTTTGACAAAACTCGGCGTCGACCAGGTAATTTCGCCCGATTTCGAGATTGCGAATAAAGTAGCAAATACTTTAATGAGCGACGATATTCTCGACTTTATTTCGATCGGAGAAGAATACAGCATTTTCCAGATACGCGCTCCGAAAGCCTTTATAGGAAAATCGCTTCAGGAAATCGACCTGCGAATCCGTTACAATTTGAATTTGATTACAATCAAAAGAGAATATAAAGTAGTCGACGAAGCCACGGGCGAAGAATTAACAAAACAAAGAATTTACGGCGTTCCCACTTCTACAACCATAGTCGAAGAAAACGACATTCTCGTTCTCTTCGGAAAAGAAAAGGACATTAAAAAAGTCATCGACTGACAATTAAAAATCGGGATCGGGAAAGACCGGCAAACTTTCGTGTCCTTCCCCGTCTACCGATTGAACGGCAAACAAGTAGTTGTCTTTGGAATACGGAAGTTCTATGGCTTTCGACTCCGTGAAAATTTTCTTTTCCCAGAAAGGCATATAAGTTTCCCGCATAAGAACATAGTAGCCTGCGGGTTTAATTCCTTCGGGTTCGTCCCAGGTAATTTTCGTTGTGTTTGACAATTGCTTTACGTCGATCTTAACGTTTTCCGGACGAGGCGGAGCCAAAGCCAGGTTCGCCGTAACGGCGCAATTAACGGCGGTTATTTTACGGGCGTATTCAAAATCGATGAATTCGGGCAAATCGCCGTATTGAATTCCGTTTTCTTTACGAACGTATTCATGCTGATGAAAATAATTTTCGTTCATTTCACAGAATCGAACCGCGGCAAAGCCCAGACGGTTAAACGGAGTATGGTCCCCCCCTCTCAAAAAACGGTCGCGCCTGAAAATCAATTTAACGTTTATCTGGTCGACGTATCTTTCTCCCACTTCTTTTATGTATCTGGCAAGCTGTCTCGAAATTCCGTCGTAATCCGAGCCGGACAAAATACGTTTGCGTTTTTCTGCATCGGATTCTACAGCGGGAACGCTTTCGCTGAATACTCTAACGTTTATATTGTCTTTCAATTTAGTTTGGCTTGACACAGTATTTCCTATCATATCGTTATTGAGCATAGCAATCAAACGATATTTCCCTTCCGATTCCAGCGCCTTGATTTTTTCCGCCAGATGTCTCGAACCGTAGAGTCCCTGCTCTTCGCCCGTAAAAGCGACAAACATTATTGTAGCGGGAAATTTTGCAGAAGACATTACGCGCGCCAATTCCAATACGGCAGCCACTCCCGACAAATCGTCGTTTGCGCCCGGAGCGTACGACGCGCTGTCCATTATGTCTGCCACGCGCGAATCGAGATGAGCTCCTATAACAATCAACTGTTTGTCTTTTTCGTCAACTCCTTTTAATGTGGCGACAACGTTCATCAGATTTATTTTACGGTCAATTCTTCCGCCGTCGGGTTCGACTTCGAAATAATCTATATCCGCAGTCATCCTGCCGTCTGATTTCAAAGAAAATTGTTCGAATTTATTTTTAACCCATCTTGCCGCCGCGCCAATTCCTTCCTTATCGCTTGTTTGACTGCTGAGAGAATGACGCGTTTTAAATTCCGTCAATCGAACGACATAAGCTTTCAAACTGTCCGCCGATATTTTATCGATCATTTCGGCTATCGATAAATCTCTCTTAAAAGCATTTTGCGCGGTTGCAACCCGGACGGTAAGAAGCGTAATAATTGCCGGCAAAATTATCAAACGGAAATTCTTATTCATCTCTGCCTCCCGGCTTTATTTTTTATAAACAATTTTACCGCCGACAATCGTATACAGAACTTCCGTGTTAAGAATATCGTCTTCGGAACATTTAATTAAATTATTCGACAATACGACTATGTCGGCTAATTTCCCTTCTTCCAGCGAGCCTTTTATATTTTCTTCGAATGCGGCATAGGCTCCGTTAAACGTATAGGTTTTAATGGCTTCCTCTCGCGTCATTTTTTGTTTGGTATGGAATCCTACCCCGTCTTTGTTTTTTCTGGTAACCGAAGCGTAAAACGAGGCAATCGGATTAATCGATTCCACAGGCGCGTCCGTGCCGTTGCAAATTATAACTCCACGGTCGAGCATACTTCGCCATACGTAAGCTCCGGAAGCGGCTCTTTCGCCGCCAAGCCTTTCGATAACGAACGGCGCATCGGAAGTGCAATGAATTCCCTGCATCGCCGCTATTACATTTAAACGTGCGATTCGTTTTACGTCGAATGGCGTTACGTGCTGAGCATGTTCAATTCGCCATCTCATGTCTTTAAAATTATCATATTGTCGGGAGTATTTTTCATACAGATTGAGCGTTTCGCGATTGCCTCTGTCGCCGATTGCATGAATGCACATTTGAAAACCGTTTTCAGCCGCCAGTCTGCAGTAATTGTCGAGCGTTTTCAAAGGCGTTACATTCGAACCGTAACTATCGGGAAGGTCGGAATACGGTTCAAGCAGCCAGGCTCCGCGCGAACCGAGGGCTCCGTCGATATATTGTTTTATAGCTCTAACCGTCAGGCGGTTTTCCCCGTAGCCTATTAGTTTATAATCTTTCAGTTTCCCTTTTAGCTTGTCGAGCGTATCGTTAATCATTACATATAAACGGAGCTTTACGTAATTCGAATCGACCGACTTTTTGATTAATTCAATGGTTTCCAGAGTCTCGCCCGCATCGTGCAGCGTTGTGACTCCGTTTTTCAAGCAGAGATCGGAAGCGAGTTTGATTTTCTTAATTACCGAAGCGTTCAATTCTTCACGGCTTCTCTCACTAAGATATCTTTCGTAGACATTTCTTATTATGTTTTCCGCATTTTCCTCGAATACGCCGATCGGATTGCCCGTAGAATCGCGTACAATTCTGCCGCCAGGCGGGTCGGCGGTTATAGTGTCAACTTTCGCCAATTCCATTGCCTTTGCATTGGCAAAGACGGCGTGTCCGCTTGCGTGAGTCAACATTACGGGATTATAAGGAACCGCATTGCTCAGCGCCGTGTGAACGGGATAGCCTTCAACATTCGGCTCCGGCTCGGGATCGAATTTTTCCTGATGCCATCCGCGTCCGATAATCCACTCGCCGGGTCGCATTTCGGATGCCGCTTTTGCAACCGCGGCTATAACTTCGTCCCAATTCTTAGCGTCTCTTAAATCGACATCGATCAAACTTTCGCCGATTCCGATTAAATGCGCATGACTGTCGATGAAGCCGGGCATAACGAATTTGCCGTTCAGGTCTATGACCGTAGTCGAATCGGCGATATATTTTTCGATCTCCTCGTTCGACCCGACTTTATAGATTCTGTCTCCTTTAACAGCAATCGCTTCAGCCCAGGGTATCGAATCGTTAACCGTGTAAATCTCGCCGTTAAGCAGCGCCAGATCGCAACTGTCTTTCACCTTGTTTTCCCCGCAGCCATAATTAAAAAGCAAGCCAATAAAGACCGATAATACAAAAATTTTTTTAATCATTCTCACTCTCATTTTCTGTTGACGATTATTACGCCGATAATAATGACAACTCCGCTTATCAATGTCAATAAAGATATTCTTTCCGAAAGAAGAATCCAAGCCGTGAAAACGGTAACGAACGGCTCAAGATACAAAAAAGCTCCCACGTGAGACGAAGGCATTTCGTACATAGCTTCCGCCCAAAGCACGTATGCTATTCCCGAACAGAAGAATCCGAGAAACAATAGAGCCGCAATACTTTCAACCGATAAACTAACAATGGCGTTAATATTTTCTGCGTTAATCGTAAACGGCGCTAGTATAAGCGACATAAAAATGAATAAATAAAGGATTGTCATCAATGGCGGATAATTCAAAGTAATTTTTTTGCCCACCAGCGAATAGACGCTCCATGTAAATGCGCTGGCAAGTATCAAAAAATCTCCTTTGTTTTCTATTAAACTTACAGATGAAATATTCCCGTTGCTTATCAAAAGAAGCAGACCTGAGAAAGCAATCAAAATACCGCTCCATTGTCCAGCGGTGAGACTTTCCCTGAAGAAAATCATTCCGAGCAGAGCCATAAACACGGGCGTAATACCGATTATCCAGCCGGTATTGGAGGCGGAAGTAAATTGCATTCCTGTTACCTGAATCCACAAATGAAAAGAGGCGATCAATGCCAGAACAAAAATCCACGAATGGTCGTGAAGATTTATCCTGAAGCTTCTGCCCCTTTTTATTGCGATTAGCGTCAACAGCAATACCGCCAGAATCTGGCGCGCAAGAATAATCGTCAAGGGTTTCAGGCTGTCGAGCAGGTATTTTGTTGCAATAAACGAAGCTCCCCAGATTACAACCGATGCAAGGGGTTTCCAATAAGATTTTATCTTTAAGTTACTCACCGGATTGATCGCCAGGTTTTGTGCCGGGTTTTCCTTCCAACAGATTATTATAAAATCTTTGTGTGGGATAAGCAAAATCGATGTCGTCGTGCAGAGCGAACTGATCGAGTATTGCCTGCCAGATATCATTTTCGGTAGCTCTGCGCTGGCGGGTGCGCGTAAGATACCTCAATGTGAGCATCACCCCGCTGTCTTTAACCGAAACGTAGACTATCGGCGTCAGTTTGGTATAATAAATCAAAAACTTTTTAGCGGCTTCTTTTATCTGTCTTTCCGCAGCCTCGCTGAA
The DNA here is from genome assembly GCF_051488665.1 of Melioribacter sp. Ez-97. Lineage (NCBI taxonomy): Bacteria > Pseudomonadati > Ignavibacteriota > Ignavibacteria > Ignavibacteriales > Melioribacteraceae > Melioribacter > Melioribacter sp. Ez-97. The sequence goes on from NZ_JBPSEG010000020.1 coordinate 27,008, forward strand.
ATGCTCGGTATGTTTGTCGAGTATATCTTCGAGTATTTTCTTTGCTTTTTTCCAATTGCTTTCGAACGTAACCAACACGGGAATTTCGTTCCAGATATATTCGAACCCCGCCGTATAGTTCGCCTGCGGAGTAGTAAAGACGACGCTGTTGGGGATATGTATAATTCTGCCGGTGCTTTGTTCGGCGTCCACCCAATTTCCGATTTCCATCACGGAAAACTGAAAAATTCTGATATCGACCACATCGCCTATAACATTGTTTATTTGAATTCTGTCTCCGAGTTTGAACGGCTTTCTTATGACAATAAAAATCCAGCCGCCGAGATTTACAAGCGGATCTTTAAACGCAATTGCAACGCCCGCCGAAAGCAGACCCAGATACGTAGTCAAACCGTGAATCGTACCGAACCAGATTCTCAACAACAGCAAAAAGCCGATAAATGCGTTCAGGTATAGAGCGATTTTTCGCCATTGATATTTTTGTTTGACGTCGTCCAGCCTTCCGATAATATATTTTGCAATAACGCGGTAAATAAACGACAGCGCAAGAAACAAAATCAGCGTGCTCAGAATTTTCATCTGAGTCTCCGCGTCTATTCCGAGATATCTGTGGATAAATTCGCTCATTTTTTATCTCCTTCCGAATTTTATTGCCGGCGTCAGATTAATAACGGGTTCTAATTCGTCCCATTGATAATTTTTTTCATAAATCACCTTTTCGAGAAACAGCCCCGACGGCGGAGCGGTATACCTGGCGGGTTCGCGCGAAAAAGTATTCAGGAACGATTCAACGTCTTTCCCGTTTAATTTACCGCGGCCCGTTTCAACCAGAACGCCCACCATCCTACGAACCATTTTCCACAGGAAATGCGAACCGGCGATACGTATTAGAATCAAATCCCCCGCCTCTTTAAATTGAACGGCTTCTACAAGAACCTTCGTGGATTTGTCTTCGGAATCTTTATCTGCAAAAGAGGCAAAGTCGTGCATCCCTTCGAATAATTTACCCGCGTGTTTCATATGCCCGAGATCGAGATCGTCCTTAATCCACCAGACGAATTGCTTCCCGAACGCCGTTCTTCTTCTGGAAATTTGATAAATATAACTGCGAGCAACGGCGTCGTGCCGCGCGTGAAAATTTTTGCCGGCTTTCGATACTTCCAATATATTTATGTCGGCAGGCAGTAAATCGTTTAATTTCATTTTTATTATTTCGGGGGCAAGCATAGTTTTAACTTCCAGATGAGCGACCTGATTCAACGCATGCACTCCTGCGTCGGTTCTGCCGGAGCCTTGAAGATCGACTTTTTCGCCTTTGAATATTTTTTCAGCTGCTTCGATCAATTTGCCTTGAATCGTCCTGCCGCTTTTCTGCTTTTGCCAGCCGCTGTAACGAGTGCCTGCGTATTCTATATCGAGTCTGAATCTGCCCATAAGTTTTATTTTTTGAAAGCAATATAATCAGAAAGATGATTATTGTTAACGGATTTCTTAACCGGCTCGGTATGACTAACAAGAAACGTTACGGTTTATTTGACGATTAATTTAATGCCCGTACCGTAGATTGTGGTAATTTCAATAGAATTGTCGTCTTTAAGATAATTTCGAAGTTTTGAAACGTAGACGTCCATACTTCTTGCGGCAAAATAGGAATCTTCGCCCCATAATTTTTTCAGGATAATCTGTTTTTCAACTACTTTGTTTTTATTGTCGCAGAGAATTTTAAGCAATTCCGCTTCTTTTGCCGTCAGTTTTTTTACATTGTCTTCGATTTTCAGAATCCGTTCGTCATAATTAAAACTGTACTTTCCGAGTTCGACATTACCGTTAAGGTTGACGTGATTATACCTGTTCAATATTGCGTTAATTCTCATAATCAATTCTTCCATGCTGAATGGCTTTGTAATATAATCGTCCGCGCCCAGTTTGAATCCTTCTATCTTATCTTCGACCATCGATTTAGCCGTCAAAAAAAGGAAAGGCGCATTGCCGGCGCTTCTTATTTTCTTTGCCAGATCAAAACCGTCCATCTTAGGCATCATAATGTCGATTATGCAAATATCGTATTTGTCCGAGTTAAAGGCTTTCCATGCTTCTTCTCCGTTTGTTTGATGGTCTACTTCGTAACCTTTGAAGGATAAGTATTCGGAAAGAATGGCGCCGAGATTATTGTCGTCTTCCACAAGAAGAATTTTTTTCATGATTTATTTCCCGCTAGTGGCAATGAAATAATAAATTTGCTTCCTTCGTTCGGTTTGCTTACCACCTCGATTTTTCCGCCGTGAAGTTCCACAATGTTTTTGCAGTAACTGAGTCCAAGACCGTTTCCTCTTACATTGTGAATATTGCCCGTCGGTATTCTGTAAAAAGTATCGAAGATTTTGTCCGTTTCGCCCCGCGGAATTCCAATGCCGTTATCCGATACTTCGACAATGCATCTGTTGCCGCCTTTCGAAACGCTTATTTTAACGTCGGGTTTTCTCAGATTATATTTGACCGCATTGTCTATTAAATTGCCGAGAACATTGATCAGGTGATATTTGTCGCCGTTAATTATAATTCCGGAAGGGATTCCTATAGTTTCGATTGAGAAATTTTCCGCCCGCGCCCTTTCTGCAAAACTTTTCACGCATTCATTGACGACATCGTCGACGGATATTTCTTTTTTAACCAGGTTAAAAGACGAACCTCCGTTTTTTTCGAGCGCCGCCGTAGTCAATAAACTTTCGACGAGTCTTTTCAAGCGTTCGTTTTCTTCTCTTACAATGCCGGAATATCTTTTTACAATTTTTTCATTAACTGCAAGCTCCGGATCCCCAAGCGCTTCGCATGCAATCGAAATTGTAGATATCGGGGTTTTAAATTCGTGCGTTATATTGTTTATCAAATCGTTTTTTAGCTCGGTTATCTTTTTCTGCTTTAAAAACATTCGCACCGTTTGATAAAACACGAAGGCAATTACCGTAATAAACACAAAAGAGGCAGCCAGCATTAAAGCGAGGGATTTGAAGATGTAATAATCTTTATCGGGAAAATAAACAATCAGTTCGTACGGCGAGGCAAATATTCTGCGCGGAAACAGCGGCGCGCGGTATCTGCTCTTTTTCAGTCCGGTAGTGTCCGCGCCGGCTTTGACTATAACGAATTTGTCTTCGTCAATTTTATGAACGCCGAAATAAAAATCCGTTTCGATCGAACCGTCGGTTAATTCTTCTTTGAGATATTTCTCTATTTCGTCTTTCTTCAATTTTCTTTCGAGACTGTCCCTGTCGGCAAACAAATCTTTCAAGACATTAGTTACCAGATTCTTTTGAATGACGGTATCAACTTTCCGTATCCAGACTGCCGGAGGAGGAGCGGGAAGTTTCCGGATATTTCTTGCATTTATCTTAATCCGGTTGGAATCGTCTTTAACAATCACATTAATATCGAAGTCGAAGTCGTCTCCGTGTTCGAAAAAAAATGCCGTATCCTTTCCGGAATCGCGATGCGGGAAAAAATTATCGTCGTCGAATTCTTTAATAACCGCTTTGGCTGTATGCCCTTTTTCCAGTTTGTCCGTCGCTCTCATAAGCGCATAACTGACGTTGCGGTCGAATTTTTCTTCTTCGATTTTGAGCGATTTTCCGATAAGGTAAAATTGCACAATCGCCACTCCGATTAACGAAGCGGTCATTATTGCAATCAATATTTTCACTTTTTTCTCTTTCATGCGTCTATAATAGTCGAAGAAAACAAAAAATTAAACGGTTTTAACATTTTTTAACATTCTTTAAGAATCATTTAACAGAAAAACGATGTATCATATGACGCATTAGACATTCAACAAGGAGGATTTGTTCTATGGAAAAGCAAAACAACAAAAAATTATTTTTCATCGTATTGCTGTTATTATTCGGTCTTTTGGGAATAACGCTAAGAGCCCAGGATTCCGGAGATGAATTCCGTTCCAAATTAAAAAAACTAAAAGGCGAAGTCGAGCGCATTACGGTCGAAACTGACGACGGAAAAGTAGTATTCGAAGGCGACGAAGCGCAGATGCTTGCCGACAGAATAAGATTGATGGGAATGATTCCGCCTAAGATAAAAATCAATATCGATCCCGACGAATTCGAATGGGAAGGAATCGACGAATTCGATTTTGATTTTGCACCGGATATCGACATCGACCTTCCGGGGCGCATGATGTTCTGGTATTCTGACGATTCACCCGAGGCGGAGACCGACAAAGACGTAAAAATTGAAATTAAAGACGGAGTAAAAAAAGTAACCGTTACAACCAAAAAAGACGGCAAGGAATCAACAAAAGTTTATGAAGGCGATGAAGCCGAAGAATTTCTGAAAGAAAACATGCAGAAAAAATTCCGAATTAAATTGGGCGAGCCTCCTTTCACGGGCAGATGCGATTGCTGCTGCTGTCGGCATCGCGAGCATATCGTACCGACTCCCCAAAAGATTCACAAAAAGATAATCATCGAAAAAGAAAGAAAAGAAAAAGAATAATTAACGCATCTTTACTCCTTATAATGGGATTGTCCGGAATTATCTCCCGCCGTTTTCGGACAGTCCCATTTTTTTCTTTTCAAATACAATTGATTTTTTTAACTTTCATAACATAATAGGATAAAAAGAGCGGGTTTATGAAATTAAAACTTCCTCATTCGACCCAGAACTGGGTATCACTCGTCGGCGCTACCATTGCGCTAATCAGTTTTTTTATGATTGTTTTTCTGTTTACCGTCAGTTCCATTTTCGGGAAAGATAATTCTTATCTCGGACTGATAATTTATATAGCGCTGCCCGCCGTACTCGTATTCGGATTGATTTTGATTCCGGTCGGCATGTGGTTAAAGGTTCGAAAAGAAAAACGCGTCGGGGTAGCAGAGACTAAAGATTGGCCGACAATCGACTTTAACGATTTGCGGACAAGAAACGCGTTTATGATTTTTTCCGTCGGCACGGCAATTTTTCTGCTGGCGTCGGCTGTCGGGAGTTACGAAGCGTTTCACTACACAGAGTCGGTCGAGTTTTGCGGCAAGGTTTGCCATTCGGTTATGAAACCGGAGTATATGGCATATCAAAACTCGCCCCACGCTCGCGTTGCCTGCGTTGAATGCCACGTGGGAACCGGCGCCAGCTGGTATGTGCGCTCCAAACTTTCCGGTTTGTATCAGGTCTATGCAGTCACTTTGGGAACGGTTCCAAGACCTATCGAAACGCCGATAAAAAATTTGCGTCCTGCCAGAGAAACCTGCGAGGAATGCCACTGGCCTCAGAAATTCTACGCTCGGAAACTCCGCAACGAACGACACTATCTTTCCGATTACAACAATTCGGAATGGGATATTACGCTTACAATGAAAATAGGAGCCAACCTGAGCGCGCTCGGTTTGCAGGAAGGAATTCACTGGCATATTAATCCCGACATTAAAATCGAATATAAAGCGTCCGACGAAAAACGCCAGTCGATTCCGTGGGTAAAATACACGAACAAAAAGACGGGCAAAACGTTTATTTATCAAGACGAGGACAATCCGCTTTCTCAATCCGAACTCGATACTCTTGAAACCCGTACAATGGATTGTATGGATTGTCACAATCGTCCTTCGCATAATTACAGACCGCCGGCTTTCTTTATCAACGACGCAATAATAGCCGGCGACATACCGCAAGATTTGCCGATGATTAAATTCGCGTCGATGGATATTCTCGGAGAAGATTTTCCCACGACGGATTCGGCTCATAAAGCGATTACGGACTATATTTATACTTTTTACAGGGATAATTATCCCGACGTCTATGCCAAACAAAAAAACAAAATCGATAAAGCAATAAACGGTATATTGAAGGCTTTCGACAAAAATATTTTTCCCGAAATGAAAGTCAAGTGGTCGGTCTATCCCAACAACATAGGTCATCTTGAATTCATGGGGTGTTTCCGCTGCCACAACGACCGTCACAAAACCGAAACCGGCAAGCTTATCAGTAAAGACTGCAACGCCTGCCATTCGATAAACGCGCAAGGCGCGCCGGACAATCTCGAAGTTGCGGCGGTAAATTCATCGCTCGAGTTCAGACACCCGGGCGAAGACGTAGGCGATCAATGGAAGGAGATGCTCTGCGTCGACTGCCATACCGGTTTGAATCCATAACAATTACTCCAAACTGCGCCGGTCATTAATTGCGCCGGCGCAGTCTACATTTACCCCCCGCCATTCGATAAACTCGCCGCACTTTTATATATTTCAATTCGGCTAATAAATCTTATTGTTATGATTGAAATAAAAAATCTGCACAAATCGTTCGGCGGCAATAAAGTTCTCCGGGGAATCGATCTGACGATTAATACGGGCGAGTCGATAGCCATAATCGGTAAAAGCGGATGCGGCAAATCGGTGCTGCTTAAACATATTGTCGGACTGATAATGCCCGACGAAGGCGACATTCTTGTAGACGGCAATTCCGTTGCTAATCTCCCGAAAGAAAAATTGTACGATTTGCGGAAACGTTTCGGATTCCTTTTTCAGGGCGCGGCGCTATTCGATTCGTTGACAGTTTTCGAAAACGTCAGTCTGCCGCTCGTGGAAAATAATTATAACTTCTCCAAAGAAGAAATCGAAAAACTCGTAGAAGAAAAACTCTCTCTTGTCGGTCTGCCGGGAACCGAAAACTTAAAACCCTCTGAACTTTCCGGCGGTATGAAAAAGCGCGTCGGACTTGCAAGAGCCTTGATTACAAATCCCGAATATATTCTTTACGACGAACCGACTACCGGACTCGACCCGGTTACGTCGGATTCAATCGACGAATTGATTAAAGAAGTAAATACAAAGTTGAACGTCACCTCGATAATTGTAACGCACGACATGTTCAGCGTAAAAAAGACCGCCGAGAGGATTGCAATGATTCACGAAGGCAAAATTTATTTTTCCGGCGGAATTGAGGAAATGCTGGAATTGAAAGATCCTGTAATAAAAAACTTCGTTAAAAGAACGGGATTTTAAATGAGCAAAAAGAAAACAAAATATGTCTGTTCCAATTGCGGATACGAAACGATTCGATGGATCGGGAAATGCCCGGAATGCGACAGCTGGAATTCGTTTACGGAAGAAATAATCGAAACGGGCAAACACCGCAAAGAAAAGCACAGCGGCAGTTATAAAACTTTTAAACTGAGCGAGACAACAGTCGAAAGCGAAATGCGCATTAAGTCGGGCATCAACGAATTCGACCGCGTTCTGGGCGGAGGCATGATGCCCGGCTCAGTAATTCTGATTGGCGGCGATCCCGGCATCGGCAAATCGACTCTCGTTCTTCAGGCGGCGTCCCGTATAAAAGGCAAAGTTCTCTACGTAACAGGCGAAGAATCGATTAATCAAATAAGCCAGCGAGCAAAAAGACTCAAAATCAACGCGGGCGCTCTGTCTGTTCTTACGGAAACGAATCTTGAAAATATTCTTACGGCAGTTGAAGAAGAAAAGCCCGAGGTGGTCATAGTCGATTCGATTCAAACGGTTTACAAACCCGAACTCGACAATACGGCGGGAACCGTTACGCAAATTCGCGAATGCGCTGCAGACTTGATGAACGCAGCCAAAAAACAAAATTGCTCGGTCGTTCTGATCGGGCACGTTACAAAGGAAGGAATTATCGCCGGACCTAAAATACTCGAACATATTGTCGATACGGTATTGCAATTCGAAGGAGAAAAGAGTCATTCCTACAGAATACTCCGCTCGCAGAAAAACCGTTTCGGCAATACAAACGAAATCGGAATTTTCGAAATGCTCGAAACCGGGCTTCAGGAAGTTAAAAATCCGAGCGAAATTTTTCTGAACGAACGGAGCAGTAATATAAGCGGCACGGTTGTTACCGCGAGCCTGGAGGGTTCCAGACCGCTTTTAATCGAAGTTCAGGCTCTTGTTACTCCTTCATATTACGGGAATCCGCAAAGAGTGGCTACCGGATTCGATTACCGACGGCTCGCCATTCTGCTGGCGGTGCTCGAAAAAAGAGCCGGCTTGAAACTCTCGTCGCAAAACGTCTTTTTGAATATAGCGGGCGGTTTGAGAATCGACGAACCGGCAATCGACCTGGCTGTATGCGCCGCAATTGTTTCGAGTTTCCAGAACCGAATTGCAAAAAACGGACTTGTAATTATAGGAGAAGTCGGACTCGGCGGCGAAATCAGAAGCGTCCCGCATATCGACAAAAGAATTAACGAAGCGGCTAAGCTCGGATTCGGCAAAATAATTCTTCCTTCGGGAAATAAAAAGAATTTCTCTTCGCTTAACTCCGGACTAAAGGATAAACTTGAAATTATTTTTACGGACGATTTGAATAAAGCTCTTCAACACAGTTTCGAAAGATAATATGAACAATAAAATTTCCGTTGCAATAAAATACCTGCTCGGCGTTATATTTTTATTTTCCGCATATACCAAAGCCGTCGGACCAGGTTTAATCGAAATCATTCTTATCGATCACGGAATAGCCGTCAGCCGAGAAGTTGCGGCTGCGCTTACCCGGATTTTAATAGGATTCGAATTCGGACTCGGCATTTTATTCTTCCTTCCGTACGAATCTAAAAGAATTACACTCCCTCTTGCCGCGCTTTTCCTGACAGCATTTACCTTCTATCTTCTTTATACGGAATTTGTTCTCGGCGATTCGCAAAATTGCGGATGCTTCGGCAGCGCCATTGCAATGTCGCCGATTGAATCGGCTTTAAAAAATATCGCGTTGATCATACTTCTTTTTACGGCATATAAACTCGAAAAGAAATCCCCGAAAAACTTAATCATTCCTTTGTCTGTATTAGTCGTTTCTTTAGTTATTGTTTTTATAGCTGTTCCGTTTAAATCCGCGGACGAATTTCCGTTCTCCGATTATACGCATTTCGAAGGCGCCGGCAGAGTCGATCTTTCGAGCGGCGAAAAATTCGTAGCCGTCTTTAATACGGAATGCGAGCACTGTCAGGAATTGGCAAGCGAGATTGCCGAATCCGATAAAGACCGCAAACTCGCTTCGAAACTTTTCACTCTCTTTTATTCGGAAGGCGAAGTAAGCGTCGATTCTTTTAAAACATTGACCGGTTACGATTACCCTTACCGGTTAATCGGCGTCAATGAATTTTTCGATTTAATCGGTTCTTCCCCGCCGAGAATTTATGTCGTCCGCAACGGAGTTGTAAAAGATATCCTGGACGATAATTTCGATGAATTTATAGAAACCTTAAAAAAATGACGGGCAAGAGCGAAGCCATTAAATTAATGAATATGTACGGAGGCGCCTCCGAACCATTCGTTTTTCTGATTGATTTCGATATGAACAATACGATTGTCTGCAAACCCGAAGACGCGGACAAGTACGGATTAAAATTCAGCATAAACGAAAAACCCAGGAAAGAAACCTCCCCGGGAAAAATAACGCTCGAAAAATTTCCGCCTTCTTTCGAGGAATACAAAAATGCCTTCGACATTGTATTCAAGGAAATTTACGACGGCAACACTTATTTGTTGAATCTTACGTTTCCCACCCGGATTAAAACGGATTTGAGTCTGGAACAAATTTACGAACGGAGCCGCGCCAAGTATAAGATTTTGCTAAAAGACCGCTTTGTTTGCTTTTCGCCCGAAATCTTCGTTAAAATTTTTGACGGAAAGATTTATTCTTATCCGATGAAAGGCACTATCGACGCTTCTGTTCCTAATGCGGAAGAATTGATATTGAGCGACGAAAAAGAAACCGCCGAGCACAATACTATAGTCGATTTAATCCGGAACGATTTGTCGATTGCTGCAAAAAACGTGCGCGTCGAAAAATTCCGTTATATCGACAGAATCGAAACCCACGACAAAACGCTTTTGCAGGTCAGTTCTGAAATAGCGGGAGAACTGCCGCGCGATTACAAACTTCGTTTGGGCGACATAATATTCTCGCTTTTGCCCGCAGGCTCCGTAACGGGAGCTCCCAAAAAACGGACGGTCGAAATTATAAAACGCGCGGAAAATTACAGACGCGGCTTTTATACCGGAATATTTGGTATATTTGACGGAGAATCGCTCGACAGCTGCGTTTTAATCCGGTTTATCGAATCGATCGACGGCAATCTGTTTTACAAAAGCGGAGGCGGCATTACTCATTTGAGCAACGCCGAATCCGAATACGAGGAATTATTAAATAAAATTTATGTCCCGATTAATTGAAACTGTAAAAGTATATAAAAAGAAATTTTACAACATCGAATACCACAACCGGCGATTTAACGCCTCGCGAAATTTTCTCTACGGAATCGAAGATGAAATCAAACTCGAGGATATACTTACATTGCCGGCAGGGATTACCGATGAATTATATAAATGCCGCATTGTTTACTCGGACAAGATTCATTCCGTAGAATATATTCCGTATAAAAGGAAGACAATTAATACCGTCAAATTAATCTTCAATGACGATATCGACTATCAATTCAAATACGAAGACAGAAGCGGGCTAAACGCTCTTTTAAAAAAAGCCGGAAGCGACGAAATAATAATCGTTAAGAAAAACAAATTAACTGACGCATCGATATATAATCTTGTATTCGACGACGGCGCAAAATTATATACTCCCGCAGAACCGCTCTTGAAAGGGACAAAGAGGGAAAAATTACTCGAAGCGGGAATGTTAATCGAAAGCGAAATCAGGCGCGCCGACATTTCGCTCTTTAAGAAAATTCATTTCATAAACGCTCTGACCGATCCGGGAGAGGTTGTCATATCGGCGGAGTCGATAAAACAATAGGAGGTAAATATGTTATTTGTAATTTCATTATTAATCGCCGCAGCGTCATATTTTGTATACAAAAGCATGCGGAAGACCGGACGTTATCAGGAGTCCAGATTTTCATTGGGCGCGCTTGCAGTCGGAATTGTTATAGCGTTTTCGCAAATGTTCACGGTTATTCCCGCCGGCACCGTGGGCGTAGTCGATTTTCTGGGCAACGTAAGCGATCGGACGTTAAAAGCCGGCGTAAACTTCGTAAATCCGCTTGCAAATGTCATTAAGTTCAGCATCAAGACGCAGGAAATCAAAGAGTTGATGAACGTGCCTTCTAAAGAAGGGTTGACTGTTCAACTCGAAATAAGTCTTTTATACAGTCTCGATCCTGAAAACGCCTCGAAAATTTATCGTACTGTAGGAGAAAATTATACAAATATAATTTTGATACCGCAGTTCCGGTCGGTCGTCCGCGCAATTACAGCCAAGTATGAAGCCAAAGCTCTTTATACCGATTCGAGAGAACTGCTTGCCACCGAAATACGAAACGAGCTCGAAAAGCTCGTCGCCCCGCGCGGCATTTTGATCGAAGCTTCTCCGTTGAGGCAGATCGTATTGCCCGCCGGTTTGACTGCGGCAATCGAGGAGAAACTGAAAGCAGAGCAGGAAAGCCAGAGAATGCAGTTCGTATTGAAACGCGAAGAACAGGAAGCCGAGCGCAAGAGAATCGAGGCAAAAGGAATAGCCGACTTTCAGGATATCGTATCGCGAGGCATCAGCGACCAATTGTTGAAATGGAAAGGAATCGAAGCCACGGGAAAATCTGTCGAAATCCCAGAATTCCAAAATTATTATTATCGGCTCGGGTAAATCGGGTCTTCCCGTTATTTTGAATCCGTAATGGCAAATGAGACGGTAAAGATATAGGATTGTTCGGTTCGGAGTTTAATTGGGGATTAGGGATCAGGGATTAGGGATCAGGGATTAGGGATCAGAGATTAGGGATCAGGGATTAGGGATTAGTGGTTAGGGATTCGTGATCAGAAATTCTTTGTTATATGTTGACAGACAATTGCTGATAGTTTGGGCGTATAAAATGCGTCTCTATTTAACGAAGAACATTGAACCCCGGCGCTCCTAACGCCCGCACTTCAGCGCTTCCGCACTAATAACTCCCAAACCCCGGCACACCCGCACAACCGAACCGGGAATGTCCCTGTCTTTGCGAGGAGCGAGCAAAGCGAGCGACGAAGCAAACTCTAAACAAAGCTTCGTCTTTGCGAGGAGATCCGAAGAAGACGGAACGACGAAGCAAACTCTGATGAATACCAGTGAGATTACTTCGTCCCGCTTACAGCGGGACTCGTATTGACAGGCAGCGAAAGGAAAAACGATGCTACAACCAAATACGGGAAAAAGCAAACTCTGAAAGAACGGCCGTCTTTGCGAGGAGTCCCGCAATTGGCGGAACGACGAAGCAAACTCAATTTAAACCGCTGAGAGCGCAAAGGACACGTTCCTTCCTTATTCGCCAAAACCAATGAAGATAATATTCCACACTGTCTTTCTGAACCCGCCATCTGCGGGTGAAGAAACTCAATATTATTTCAATAATAAACCTCTCTGTCACGAAAGTCGTAATAAAACGTATTTCGCATAATCTTTAAAGTAAAACGCAGTGAATTTAACAAGTCCCGCGCCTTGCACTGCGCCGCTTACGGTTAACGCCGCGGGGCGATGGCTCAAGGGCCGCCGTATGGTCGGCAGTCAAATCTATTTTTATATTTCAACAAAATCAAATCGAGGATAACAAAGAAGATGTTGCAATTTGCTTTCTCTCAACCATGTCGGGATTTCTTTGACATTCCTGCCCGTCTCTGCAAGATGTTGTAAAATAAATTTTTACTTCGTCAGACGAATCAAAATCTTGAATAAAAAAAAGAAGAGTTTCTTCATTCTTCCCGCAGGAAGCGGAATTAATACGGAATAACTTTTTGTGTAATGTTTTACCGCTCAAGCTCGCTGAAAATGCTAATTTACGATAAAGGAAATATATATTATTAAATATAAAAAGCCGGCGGTATTAACAGTTCCGCGCCTGCCGCCGGGCGTCTTAAAGTTAGGCTCACGGAAGCACTTTAAGACGTTTTTTATAATAACTAATTATTCATTGCCTGTCAATAGAACCTGCTTTTTTTCACATAATTGAATATTCATTTGAACTAAAGGTCTGGTCGGTATATTAGTCCGTTAATTTTGTTCAATGAAGGATCATTCGCTGTTATTCTGTACCGTTTCTTAAGAAATGCTCATGCGGTTTTAACCGCTGATCAATGAGCGCTCTCTCAATGATAAGCCTTACGCTATATTTTACCAAAGCAATCCTTTTTATGTCCTTTATGGTTTATAATGGTTTGCTCTCTCTCAACCTTGTCGGGATTTCTTTGACATACCTGTCCGTCTTTGCAATCTGTATCTTCTGTTTTTGACTATTTAAAATATTGAAAATTCATAAATGTTGAGTTTATTCATTCCTCCCGCAGGGAGTAGAATCTATTCGAAATAATCTTTAAGTGTTTTAAAAAAGCCTGCTCTGAAGGATTAAAACTAAGCGGGAAATTATAAAGCGTAGCCCTTTTGCAAGTCCCGCGCCTTGGGCTACACCGCTTACGGTTAACGCCGCGGGGCGATGGCTCAAGAGCCGCCGTAAGGTCGGTAAACAAATTTATTATTATACTTCAATAAAATCAAATCGGGGATAACCAAGAAACGTTGTGATTTGCTTTCTCCCGACGATGTCGGGATTCCTTTGACATACCTGTCCGTCTCTGACGGATTAAAACCAAGACGGCAAACTCGTTGGGAATTGTCGATGGAGTTGTGATTTGCTTTCAATTTTTTTCTTTGACATACCTGTCCGTCTCTGACGGATTAAAACCAAGGCAAATCTGTCGGTTTGGAAATAGTAATATGTTGTGATTTGCTTTCAAATTTTTTCTTTGACATATTAAAACCAAGTTTGTTGTTAAAATTTCTATTGTAAATATAGTTGTGATTTGCTTTCAAATTTTTTCTTTGACATATTAAAACCAAGGGACGACAGGTATATTGTCAATCCGCCTTTGTTGTGATTTGCTTTCAAATTTTTTCTTTGACATATTAAAACCAAGATGTTACATTGCAAAGCGATCATGAATACAGTTGTGATTTGCTTTCAAATTTTTTCTTTGACATATTAAAACCAAGGCGTTCGGGAACTGGCGCAGGCTTAAGGCGGTTGTGATTTGCTTTCAAATTTTTTCTTTGACATATTAAAACCAAGCAAGATGCAGAAATCGACGACGAACTGAAAGTTGTGATTTGCTTTCAAATTTTTTCTTTGACATATTAAAACCAAGTTTCACATCTTCTGAATGACGTTAAATTTAGTTGTGATTTGCTTTCAAATTTTTTCTTTGACATATTAAAACCAAGGTGTCGGCGGTGAGGATGTTGTTGAAGTAGTTGTGATTTGCTTTCAAATTTTTTCTTTGACATATTAAAACCAAGATGCAAGTTTCGAAGCCTGCATTAACAGATGTTGTGATTTGCTTTCAAATTTTTTCTTTGACATATTAAAACCAAGTTTTCAGTCTCAAACAAAATCAACAACAAGTTGTGATTTGCTTTCAAATTTTTTCTTTGACATATTAAAACCAAGAAAAGATTGATATTGCATTTGATAACTTTG
>NZ_JBPSEG010000021.1:0-18050 GCF_051488665.1 Melioribacter sp. Ez-97
TAAAAAAAGAAGTTAAATTTATCCTAATTTTTTTATAATTTTGTGTAATATGTTATTTTCAAAGTAGATTAAACACCAAAATATATAAATAGGTTCATAGTAAGATGGGGGAGATTCAAGAATTAACTATTTCTAACAACAATAGTTGGAGTAACTATGGTAAGTAGTATATTTTGGCTTGTTCCCGTTTCCTCTATTCTGGCTCTCGGATTTGCCTGGTTTTTCTTTTCACAAATGATGAAAGAAAGCGAAGGCACCGACAAAATGAAAAGCATAGCTTCTTATGTGCGTGAGGGAGCTATGGCATATCTGAGACAACAGTATAAAGTTGTCGGAATCTTTTTCCTCGTTATTATGGTAATCTTTTTGATTCTTGCATATGGTTTCAATGTGCAGAATCCATGGGTTCCTTTTGCGTTTATCACAGGCGGTTTCTTCTCTGGTTTGTCCGGATTTTTCGGAATGAAAACCGCAACTTACGCATCCGCGCGTACGGCTAATGCCGCAAAGGAATCATTAAATAAAGGGCTTCGCGTTGCATTCAGAAGCGGAGCGGTAATGGGACTTGTAGTAGTCGGTCTCGGTTTGCTCGACATTTCAATCTGGTTCCTGATCTTAAATGCAGTCTATCCGGCTGCTACCGACGCTCATAATTTGGTAGTTATAACGACTACAATGTTGACTTTCGGAATGGGAGCTTCCACACAGGCGCTTTTTGCAAGAGTGGGAGGCGGTATTTTTACAAAAGCTGCAGACGTAGGCGCCGACCTTGTCGGTAAAGTTGAAGCCGGAATTCCGGAAGACGATCCCCGCAATCCAGCAACGATTGCCGATAACGTGGGAGACAATGTTGGAGACGTTGCCGGAATGGGCGCAGACCTTTATGAATCGTATTGCGGTTCGATTCTGGCTACCGCGGCTCTTGGAGCGGCTGCATTCGTAGACGCCCCTGATTTACAAATGAAAGCTGTTTTGGCGCCGATGCTCGTAGCGGCAGTCGGTATTATTCTTTCGATTGTAGGTATTTTTGTCGTAAGAACTAAAGAAGACGCAACGCAAAAAGATTTATTGAATTCGTTGTCGCGGGGTATTAATTTCAGCTCGGTTCTTATAGTTGTATTTTCGCTTATTATTGTACACTTACTCGGACTTGAAAATGCATGGGGCATCTGGGGCTCGATCGTTACGGGTCTCGTTACGGGTATTGTTATAGGAAAAGCGACGGAATATTATACATCGCATTCGTATAAACCGACTCAGAAGATAGCCGATTCAGCTCAAACCGGTCCCGCTACGGTTATAATCTCCGGATTAGGCGTAGGAATGTTGTCGACTGCAATTCCTGTTCTTGCCGTTGCGGTCGGTATTATTCTTGCATTCTTATTTGCCACTGGATTTGACATAACAAATATTAATATGGGGCTTTACGGCATCGGTATCGCAGCAGTCGGAATGCTTTCGACGCTCGGTATTACGCTTGCAACCGACGCATACGGACCGATTGCAGATAATGCGGGCGGTAATGCGGAAATGAGCGGCCTCGGTCCCGAAGTACGCAAAAGAACCGACGCGCTGGACGCTCTCGGAAATACAACCGCGGCTACGGGCAAAGGCTTTGCTATCGGATCTGCTGCATTGACTGCTCTGGCTCTGTTGGCTTCCTACGTTGAAGAAGTTAAAATCGGTTTGATTAGAGCCGGTCAAACAGTTCTTGAAATCGGCGGCGAAACAATCGAGACGCAAAGAGCTTCCATAATGGATTTTATGAATTATTACAACATCAATCTGATGAATCCGAATGTATTGATAGGCGTATTTATCGGTTCGATGATGGCGTTTATGTTCTGCGGTCTTACAATGAACGCAGTCGGCAGGGCTGCCGGTAAAATGGTCGACGAAGTGCGCCGCCAATTTAAAGAAATCAAAGGCATTCTCGAAGGAAAAGCCGAACCCGATTATGCAAGCTGCGTTGCAATATCGACTAAAGGCGCTCAACACGAAATGGTGCTTCCGTCGATGCTCGCCATCCTTGCTCCGATTGTAACCGGTATTATTTTCGGCGTATCCGGCGTTATGGGATTATTGGTCGGCGGTCTCGGCGCGGGATTCGTGCTCGCAATTTTCATGGCTAATTCCGGAGGCGCATGGGATAACGCAAAGAAATATATCGAGGAAGGACATCTCGGCGGTAAAGGTTCCGAAGCTCACAAAGCCGCTGTTATCGGCGATACCGTGGGCGATCCTTTCAAAGATACTTCCGGTCCCAGTCTTAACATTCTTATTAAATTAATGAGCATGGTTGCCATCGTAATGTCAGGATTTACCGTAGTATTTCACATTCTTTAAGAAATAAAATATTCTTTTGTCAAGGGGCGGTTCTCTCTATAAAGAGTGCCGCCTTTTTTTATGCGTTAACGTGCAATATCGAAACGGAGGAAAAATAAAATGTCGATAAACCGGAAAATGGTTATCGATTATTCGTAGGGAAATACGTCAAACCGATCGAAAACCCGTTGCTGTCGTGACCGGGATTGCGTTCCGAACCGTAATAATTCCCGTTTGAAAAGTGCGTGTGCCAGATTCCGACGGCGAACATAAATGAATTGTAAATCTTAAATTCGGCTCCGATGCCGTATCTGGGGCAACCGTTAAGGCGAGTTCCTTCACGCATGTCGCCGAAAAAGCCGGATGGTTTCGGAAAATTATCCGCAAAATAGATCAATCCTGCTCCGCTTGAAAAAAACAACTTGAAACTGTCTCCGTTGTAGGGATAGAATCTGAAAAAAGGTCTTATGCCGAAGCCGGATGTATTATTTATATTATCGTAAAAGTTATTTCTATTCCAACGGACATATATTTTCTCAGCATGAAATTAACGCCAACATTGGTGTGATATAAACCGGAAAAGCTGCCGTAATACCCTTTGGTATATCCGAAGTCTTCGTAAATACTTAATTTATGCGTAAGGGTTGAATCAACGCTTGTAAAAATCAAAACTGCGCCTGCCGCAACAGCGGGCAATATTATTCCGTTTGCAGTATGTAATGAAACCGGACTGACACCGAGAGGATTCTGATACCATTTAGTGAGGGGCGGTAGTTTGCCGAATTCCTGTGCGGAAGTATTATTAATAACACAAAACGACAGTACGAGAATAAATATAAATTTTTTATTCAAGATATTAAGCCGTCGGTTTGGTTAATAAAACCATGATGAACCGAAGCTACCCTTGCTTCTTAAATTGGGACGATTGCAGTTATTTAATAATTGTTGGATCCGAATTTTATCAGATGCCGAGTATAACCAGGCAGCTTTTTGCAAAATCTACCACCGGCTGGAAGTAAATACCGAATAAAATAACCGGACCGGCAAGAGCCAGCACAATTACTGTTTCGATCAAATTCGGTTTAATAACCGGAGTGTCGGGTTCCGGTTTAACCAGATACATATGTTTAAGTACGCGTATGTAATAATAGAGCGAAACAACTGTGTTGAGAAGCGCAATTACGGCGACGGCAATCATCCTGGCGTCTACCAACGCAATAAAAAGATAGAGTTTGCCGATAAATCCAGCCGTCGGAGGTATGCCCGTAAGCGATACAAGAAAAATTGCCAACGACACGCTCAAAAGAGGGGAAGTATAACCCAATCCGTTATAAGAATTAATATCCTCGGAACCGATTTTATTGGCTATCAGCATGACAATGAGAAAAGCTCCGAGATTCATTATCAGATAAAATGCAAAATAGATTAATACGGCGAGCAATCCCTGGTTGGAAAATACGAGCACGCCGAGCAGCATGTAACCTGCATGAGCAATGCTCGAGTATGCGAGCATTCTTTTGAGATTATCCTGCCAGAGAGCCGAAAAATTGCCTAAAGTCATAGTTAAAATCGAAATAACAATAAGTACGGATTGCCAATCGAAAACGTTAATCAAATTCCAGGCTCCGCTAGCGTCGGTAAAAGAGACGAATGTTGTTTTGATGAAACGGATTAAAAGAGCGAATCCTGCGGCTTTGCTTGCAACCGACAGAAAAGCTGTTATTGTAACCGGAGCGCCTTCGTAAACGTCCGGAGTCCAGAAATGGAAGGGCGCCGAAGAAATTTTATAACCGATGCCCGCAAAGATTAATATTACTGCGAATGATAACGTTAAAAGATTGATGTTCGGTCCCTGTATAAGGGAATTTATTACGTAAAGATTAGTGCTGCCTGTCATTCCGTATAAAATTGATATGCCGAACAACATTAAACCAGACGAAACGGCTCCGTATATTAAATATTTCAGCGAAGCTTCGCTGTTTCTTTCTCTCAGTTTCAAAAAGCCTGCAAGAACATAGGACGATAAGGAAAGGAGCTCCATCGAAAGATAAATCAAAATCAAGTCCGAAGCGGAAATCATGAAAAACATTCCGATAATCATTCCGTAAATCAAAGCATAATATTCTCCGATTCTTTTTTCGGCTTCTTTTAATTCGTCCGATGAAAATGAAAATAAAACAATCAAAAAAGACGATATAAGTACGAGCAGTTTGAAAAAGTGACCGAAAGAATCGACTGCCACCAGTCCGTAATTCCTGATTGTGCCGTTGAAAATAAAAGCAAAACCGGAAGAACTGAAATTGAATAATAAAAAGAAGAACGAAACAATAATACCGGCAAGCGCTATAAATTTAACCGGCGTTTTATTATTGTGATATATCAAATCGGCTGCAATCAGAATTACAAAAACAACCGAAAGGACAAGTTCAGGTAAAATTAAATTTAACGATTGATATAAATTTGTCATTTCCATCAATGTTTAAAACCCGCTTAATGTGGTCGAAACGTTAGTATGAATAAAATTAACCAGTGTATTTACGGATGTATTCATTATATCGAGCATTGCAGAAGGATAAACTCCCAGGAAAATAATAATCAAAGAAAGCGGCACGAACATAATATACTCGCGTTTATCCAGATCGGGCAGCGAAGACCATTTTTCGTTTAACGGTCCAAGGAAAATTCTTTGCAATGTCCAGAGCATATAACCTGCGCCCAGAAGAATACCGAGCGTCGAAATTATGGTTAGGATGCGTATTAAATCGACGCTGAAAGCGCCTACGAATACGAGAGCCTCGGAAATAAATCCGCTCAATCCGGGAAGTCCTATTGCCGCAAAGAAAGCCACTGTTACGAACCCTGAGTAGACCGGCATTTGAGCCGCAAGTCCGCCAAAATCGTATATGCCGCGTGTGTGGGCTCTGTCGTATACAACCCCGACAATCAAAAAGAGCATTGCGGTAATTGTGCCGTGATTGAACATCTGTAAAATAGCGCCGTTAATTCCCGTTGAAGTCAACGAAGCCATTCCGAGCAATACATAACCCATGTGAGAAATCGAAGAATAAGCTATTAACTTTTTGAAGTCTTTTTGTGCCAATGCAACGAGCGCGCCGTAAATTATATTAATCATTCCGAAGAGAGCAATATACCAGATTAAATCTCTTGTTATTTCGGGGAATATCGGATAGCTTATTCTTAAAATTCCGTATGTGCCCATTTTAAGCAGAACGCCTGCAAGAATAACCGAAATGGGCGTGGGAGCTTCTACGTGAGCGTCGGGCAGCCACGTATGGAAAGGGAACATCGGTATTTTAATTGCAAAACCGACAAACAACGCCAGATAAGCTATGAATCTCAAATTATGCGGATTGAAAGGAGAGAGAATGCCGTCCGGCGTAAAATTGCTTTGGTTCATCAATGCAAGTAAGTTGAAAGTAAATACCTTCGAACCGTCCGCCAAAGTTTCGGTTGCGCTGAAGTAGAGACCGATCATCACAAGCAGCATGAATACGCTGCCGAACAATGTATAGATAAAGAATTTAATAGCCGCATATTCTTTTCTCGGACCGCCCCAGATACCGATCAAAAAGTACATCGGTAAGAGCATCAATTCCCAGAAAATGTAGAATAAGAAGAAATCGAGCGCGACAAAAACTCCCATCATGCCGGTATCGAGCAGCAAAAAGAGCGCGAAATAACCTTTGACCGATTTTTCGATGTTCCATGAAGAAATTGTAGCGATAAAAGAAATGATTGCAGTCAAAAGAACCATCGGCATACTTATTCCGTCGATTCCGAGGAAATAGTCGATCTTAACGGTTCCGAGCCACGAAATTCCTGTGATTTCAATCCATCTGAATTTTTCTATGAATTGGAAAGATTTCTCTTCGAACACTCCCGCCGCCGAATAATTATAATTGCTCAGGAGAATAATTGCCAGCACAACCTGCAGCGCGGTTATTGCCAAAGTAGTATAGCGAATCGAGTCCCGCTTTTCCTTCGGCAAAAAGAGTATTATTATCATCCCGGCAATCGGGAGAAATGTTATTAATGAAAGTATCGGAAATCCCACCATATCTAATAACCTGTTTTTTTAATTTTTAATAAATCAGTAATCTAAAACGGTTTAAAGAAAAACAATAAAATAATTACCGAGAATACAACCAGTACAACGTAAGTTTGAACTTTGCCTGTCTGAAGCTTTTTGAAAGTCAAACCGAGAAAACCGCTGAAGAAAGCGGAGAAATTGACCAGTCCGTCGACCACGTATGTGTCGAAAAGTCCGCTCAGTTTTGATACGAATCGGGTAACATAAGCCGAACCGTTTACAATTCCGTCGACAATCTTATTATCGAACCAGGCGAGAGCTTTGCTGAAATTCAATGTTTGTCCTATAAACGTAGCTTCGTAAAGTTCGTCGATATACCACTTGTTGAGCGAAAAATTGTAAACCGGTTTTATCTTCTCCGTTAATTTGTCAACGTCAATTTTACGCCATTGATAGAAAACAAAGGCAATGAGAATTCCAAGTCCGCCAAGCAATAAGGACATTATCATTGCGGGATAATGAGCCCAGTGCATCGTTTCGGTATATAATTCGGAATTAACAATTTCTGAATGAGCATGAACTTCAGTTTCCGTCGGAATCATAAAATCAAAACGTGTAGTGTGCGGAGTAACTTGTTCGGGAGTTTTTACCCAATTTCCCAAGAACCATCCCGCGTCCGGAGCAAACGGATTGGGAGTATAGAAAATGAAAATCGATAGAACCGCCAGAACCGCAAGCGGTGCAGCCATTACAAAAGGCGATTCGTGGGCATGGTCGTATTTATGCATGTCGCGAGGTTCGCCGTGAAATGTCAGTATTACCAGACGGAACATATAAAACGCCGTTAGCGCTGCAACCGTAAATCCGAAGAACGGAATTAACCAGTGACCCGTTAATTTTCCGAATGCAAGCGTGCCGGCAAGAATTCCGTCCTTGCTTAAGAATCCCGATGTTAAAGGAACTCCCGAAATTGCAAGCGTGGAAATTAAAAATGTTATGTATGTAATCGGCATTTTTTTACGGAGTCCGCCCATATGACGAATATCCTGCTCGTGATGCATGGCATGGATAACGGAACCTGAACCGAGAAACAAACAAGCTTTGAAAAATGCATGCGTAACGAGATGGAAAAATGCGAAAGCATAAGCGCCTACGCCGAGCGACATTATCATATAACCGAGCTGAGAGATTGTCGAATAAGCCAGAACTTTTTTAATATCGTTTTGAGTAATTGCAATTGTTGCCGCAATAAACGAAGTAAAAGCGCCGATTACGGCAATTACAAGCATCGCGTCTGCCGTTAGCATAACGAATATTCGGGTAACGAGATAAACGCCTGCGGCGACCATCGTAGCGGCATGAATCAATGCGCTAACGGGAGTCGGACCTTCCATTGCGTCGGGAAGCCATACATGCAAGGGGAACTGAGCGGATTTACCTACCGCGCCCATAAATACCAATATGCCTGCGGCGGTAAGCCAGGCTTCGCTGCCGAAAGGCAAAACGCCCGATGAAATTTGCGAAAAAATAGAATCGAAAGAGAAAGTTTTATAATTAAAAAAGAGTATCAGAATTCCGAGGAACATTCCGATATCGCCGACGCGATTGACTATAAAAGCCTTTTTGGAAGCGTCTGCCGCCGATTTCTTTTCGAACCAGAATCCGATTAGCAAATAAGACGAAAGTCCTACAAGTTCCCAGAATATGTACATCATCAGAATATTGTCCGTAAGCACAATACCGAGCATCGAGAAAGTAAAAATTCCGAGATAAGCAAAGTAGCGCGTATATCTCTTGTCGCCGCGCATATATTCGATTGAATAAAGATGCACCAACGAACTTATGAGATTGACTACGAACAGCATTATAACGGTAAGATTGTCAATCTTAATACCGAGTTCGATATTTACATTGCCCGAAAGGGGAGCGGCGCCGAATGTTATCCATGTGAATTTCGAAATTATATCCGTATCTATAAAGTAAGCTAACTTACCGTACATTACAATTATCGATAAAATCAACGCTCCGAAGAGAATGCCAACTTCGAAAAGATAAAGTTTGGGAATCTTTTTACCGAAAAAGATAAGGGTTGTAAAACCGAGCAACGGCAAAAAGAGTATAATTACCGATAGATTTACTAATAAAGATTCTGTCATAATCATTCTTTTAATTTGTCGATTTCGTCTACGTTTACGTTTGAAAATGTTTTATAGATATTCAAAACAATAGCCAGAGCGATTGCGGCTTCGGCGGCTGCCAGTATAATTATAAAAAGAGCGATTGCCTGCCCGCCCAATCCGAAATTACCGTATCGCGCAAAAGCCACAAAATTTATATTGGCGGCGTTTAGTATCAATTCAATCCCCATCAAAACCATAACGGCATTTTTACGCGTGACTATGCCGTATAAACCGAGCGTGAATAAAATTGCGCTTACTACCAAAAAATGTGTTAAACCTACCTGCATATAATTTACCAAATTTTAATTGTTTTCTTCCGATTCTTCTCTGCGCGCTATCGAAGCCGCGCCAATAAGAGCTACAAGCAAAAGGATAGCCAGTAATTCGAATATAAGCACGTAATTCGTAACCAGAATTTTGCCGAGTCCGAAAATTGTAGTCGACGGTATCTGAGCGTCGTAAGTTTTCCAGTCCGTCCATGTCATAACAGCCCATAGAATGCCGAGCAGAACGCCGCTGCCAATTGCGGCGGGCAAAAGGTGAACGGTTCCCGTTCTTATATCGACGCTTGTAATTTTATTCGTAAGCATAACGCCGAAGAGCAGGAGAATTAAAATTCCGCCGACGTAAACCATTATTTGCACAACCGCCAGGAAGTCGGCTCCGAGAAGGACATATATTCCCGATATGCCGAACAAAGTCAATAACAGGCTGTAAGCCGAGTAGACTATATTCCGCGTCGTAACTACAATAAAAGCCGAAGCGACGGTTATAATGGCGAACAAATAAAATATAATGTCGAAATAGCTCATATCAACTCGGATTTTTGTCTTCTTTAGGTTTTGCTGCAGCGGCTTTTTGAGCTTCTTTTTCAGCCTGGAACTTTTCGAAATTTGCCTTTTTCTCTGCAGCTTCTTCTTCTGTTAAGTTCGAAAAATGATAAACGAGATTCCGTCTGTCGTATTCGGAAAATTCATATACGTCCGTCATATAAATACATTCTGTGGGGCAGGGAAATACGCACAATTGACAGTAGCAGCATTTTGCAAAGTCGATGTCGAATTTCGTGACCCACAACGCTTTTTTCTTTCCGTTTGAAGTGGTTCCCAAATCCTCGCCCGGTACGGCTTTGACGGTTTCTATGGTTATACAACTTACGGGACATGCTCTGGAACATTGGTCGCAGCCGATACAATCGTCAATATTTACATAAAGTCTGTTTCTTACACGTTCGGGAAGCGGAACTTTAACGTCAGGATATTGGATTGTAACCGCGGGCGTGAAGAGATGTTTTAAAGTAATTTTCATGCCCACCAGCACGGTATAAAGCGCTTGCCATGTATTTTTCAAATATTCTTTCATTACCCGATCGCTTTGTTTATAGTAATGTGACTATTCCTACAATTATTAAATTTGCCACCGCATAAGGAATAAGATATTTCCAGCAGACGGTCATCAATTGATCGACGCGCAAACGAGGCAGCGTCCATCTCAACCACATCTGAACAAATACAAAGAATAAAGTTTTCGATACGAACCAGAATAACTGTTCAATCGGAACGAGCCATTCGACGCCGAGAGTGTTGCCCAGGTAACCGAAAGGCGACTGATATCCTCCTAAAAACAGTATCGATACGATAGCCGAAACTGCAAACATATTGGCGTATTCCGAAAGCATAAACATACCCCACTTCATACCGGAATATTCCGTGAAATATCCGGCAACCAATTCCGATTCGGCTTCGGGAATGTCAAAAGGAGTACGATTGACTTCAGCCAGAGTGCTGATGAACATAATGACAAAAGCAACGAACATAAAAGGGATTAAAATAAACTTTGCTATTCCGAATTCCGGGCCGCCGAAGAGATTCCAGTTCCAGAAATACGCGGTCTGTTGCTGACTGATTTTATCCAGGCTCAGCGTTCCCGTATACATAACCATCGTAAGGACGACTAAAGCCGTAGGTATTTCGTAACTTACAATCTGCGCGGCGGAGCGCATTGCTCCGAGCAGCGAATATTTATTGTTCGAAGACCAGCCTGCCATCAAAATTCCCGCTACAACGAGCGACGAAATTGCTATTATATAAAATAAGCCGACTTCGATTTCGCTCCCGATTATCGCGCTCGAAAAGGGGATGGCTGCAAACGCGGCAAACGAGCCGGCAAATACGAGCACCGGCGCAATATTAAATAATTTTTTGTCGGCATCGGCGGCAATTGTGTCTTCTTTTTGAATCATTTTGATCATGTCGGCAATCGTCTGAAGCCATCCGTGCCAGCCTGTGCGCATAGGTCCCAATCTGTCCTGCATATGCGCCGAAACTTTACGCTCGAGCCAAATGGCAAACAATGCATAGAGAAGGATTACGGTTAAAGGCACCAATGCGACAATTAATGTCGATATTATGGCATTTCCGGTTAAATTGTAGAGCGCTTGATACATTATCTGTCCACCTCGCCTAATACTATATCGATACTGCCTAAAATTGCAATAACATCCGCAACCAGATGTCCTTTGCAGAGTTCGCCGAGCACTTCCAGATTGACGAAGGAAGGAGCTCTTACTTTGACTCTGAACGGATTCGTAGAACCGTCGCTTATAATGAAATAGCCGAGTTCGCCTCTCGGATTTTCAACGCGTTGATAAACCGTTCCGGCGGGAGGTTTAATTCTGCGCGGTATCGCCGATTGAACGTCGCCTTCGGGAATTTTGTCGATTGCCTGCTCGATAATTCTAAGGCTCTGTTCCATTTCGAGCACGCGAACGTAATATCTGTCCCAGCAATCGCCTACGGTTCCCATCAGTCCCTGACCTACAGGAACGTCGAATTCGAATCTGTCGTAGATCGAATACGGTTCGTCTTTGCGTAAATCGAACGCAAGACCGCTTCCTCTCAGACTCGGTCCGGTTACGCCGTAATTTATAGCGGTATCGAGAGGCAGAACGCCTATGTTTGCGGTTCTTTCGATAAAAATTTTATTGTACGAGAGTAAATCGTTGAGTTCTTTTATTGTCGGTCTGAATTCTTTAATAAAATCTTTTGTAAGTCGTACGAAGTCGGGATGAATATCGTGAGAAAGACCGCCAACCCACATATAATTGTAAAGCAGACGCGCGCCGCAGGTTATTTCAAAAAGATTGAGAATTTTTTCGCGGTCGCGGAAACAATATAAAAACGGAGTAAAAGCGCCGATGTCGAGTCCGTATGTTCCGATTGCAACCAGGTGAGAGGCAATTCTTTGGAGTTCGCCCATAATAACGCGGATATATTCAACTCGTTCGGGCACTTCGATGCCGAGCAATTTTTCGACGGCAAGCACATAACCGAAATTATTGTACATCGAAGCGAGATAGTCCATTCGGTCGGTATACGGAATTACCTGCGGATAGGTCATGGCTTCGGCGTGCTTTTCGAAGCATCTGTGCAAATAACCGATATGAGGTTTAACGTCAACGATTAATTCGCCTTCAAGTTCAAGTTCGAGTCTGAGCACACCGTGAGTGGAAGGGTGCTGCGGACCCATATTCAATATCATAGTTTCGGTTTTCAGAGCCATATTCAGTCAGTTTTATTGTTAATAAGGAACTTTCATTCCTTGATAAAATTCCGGATTCTTATAGTCTTTTCTGAGGGGATAACCTGCATCCCAGTCGTACGGCATCAGAATTCTGCGCAGATCCGGATGATTATTAAAGATTATCCCGAACATATCGTAGGCTTCCCGTTCGTGCCAATTTGCAGTTTTCCAAACGGATTCAACTGATTCGACCCGGGGTTCTTCCCGCGGCGTTGATGTTTTCAGTGTGATTTTGTGTTTATATTCAATTGAATAGAGATGATAATAAACGCTTAAAGTTCCGCCTTTAATAATTTCGGAGCCGTCTTCGTCTTTAACTTTTTCGCCGTTTGCGTCGTCGACGCCCGAAAGATTCATTAAGCTGTCGAATTTCAGCTCTTCGTTGTCCCTAAGGAAAAGACATATTTTATCGACAGCTGAAGGGGCTACCGAAATTATCGGCTCGGTCGGTTGTTCTTTTTCGATACCGGTAATGTCGTCTTTAAATTGATTCTTCAATATCTCGAAAATTTCTTCCGGGTTTTTCATGCTCGCTTCTTGGTTAATGATTCGTGTCTGATTTTTTCCTGGAGTTTAAGAAGACCTTCCAGTAAAGCTTCCGGACGAGGAGGGCAGCCCGGAACATAAACGTCTACCGGAATTACCCGGTCGACTCCTTTCAAAACGTGATAACCGTGATCCCAGTATGGTCCGCCGCAATTGGCGCAGCTTCCCATCGATATAATATATTTCGGTTCGGGCATTTGCTCGTAAAGGCGCTTGATGCGGGTAGCCATCTTGAGCGTTACGGTGCCGGAGATAATAATAGCGTCTGCCTGGCGGGGAGTGTTTCTGGGAATTACCCCGAAACGGTCGAAATCGTAGTGAGAAGCAGAAGTAGCCATCATTTCAATAGCGCAGCAGGCAAGACCGAAGCCCAATTGCCATATAGACGACAGACGAGCCCAGTTAAATAAATCTTCTACTTTAGTTATTACGATATTTCCGTCAGAAAATTCTTTATCTAATATACCCATAATAAATCAGTCTTGTTTTTTCAGGATTTCGTTGAGTTTAGGCGGTTTGGGTTTTGGACGAGCCCATTCGAGGTCGCCTTTGCGCCATTCGTAAGCCATTCCGAGTACGAGCAGCAATAAAAATATAATACCTACGAGGAAGCCGTATATTCCGAGTTCTTTATAAACCAGCGCCCAGGGAAAAAGCAAAACCACTTCGACGTCGAAAATAAGAAATATAAGAGCGACGACGTAGAAACGGATGTTGAATTTAACCCACGGCGAGCCTTCCGGATTTTCACCGCATTCGTAGATTTTTAATTTCTCGAAAGTCGGTCGGTTTGGCCTGACGATTTTTGCCACAAACAATGTTATTATTACAAAGATTGCGGCAAATAAAATGAATATGAGAATTTTTCCGAATTCTGTAAGCATTAGTCTTCAAAAAATTTGAGGGCAAAATAATACTTCGAAGTATGATTGTCAAGAAATCAGATATCAAATTCCACTATCTGATTTAATTTTTTTTCTGTTGCAATTTTGATTTGTCTTCTATCGAGTAATTATTAAATTAGTTGTGCTAATAAAAATAAACAGGAGAGATAAAGTGGTAATAGCTGTTCCAAAAGAGATAATGGCGGGCGAGAACAGAGTGGCTTTGATTCCCGATGTCGCATCCCGGCTGATTAAAAAAGGATTCAAAGTGATAGTCGAGAGCGGAGCGGGAATGCGAGCCGGCTTTCCGGACGAAAAATATAAAGAAGCCGGAGCCGAACTGATCGACAATCTCGAGTCACTCTATTCTCAGGCGGATATTGTTCTTAAAGTTCAACGACCCGTCGATCATCCCGAAAAGGGAAAACACGAACTCGAATTAATGAAAAAGGGAACTCTCTTAATATCGTTTTTCTATTCGCTCCATTTTCCCGAAGTTGCAAAAAAGGCGGCAGAACTAGGAATTAACGTGATATCGATGGACGCCATTCCGAGAACGACGCTGGCGCAGCGTATGGACGCCCTCAGTTCGCAGGCAAACATAGCGGGTTATAAAAGCGTTATACTGGCTGCAAATCATCTGCATAAAATATTCCCGATGATGATGACTGCAGCCGGCACGATATCGCCTGCAAAAGTAGTTATAATGGGAGCCGGAGTGGCGGGACTATCAGCGCTCGGAACCGCAAAACGCTTAGGCGCCGTCGTGGAAGTCTCCGACGTAAGACCTCAGGTTAAAGAAGAAGTTCAGAGCCTTGGCGGCAAATTTATCGAAGTTCCGACAGACGAATCGATGCAGGACGCCGGCGGATATGCCAAAGAACAATCGGAAGAATTTCTAAGAAAACAAAAAGAATTGATCTTCAAACATATTACCGAGGCGGACATAGTTATAACAACCGCGCTTATACCGGGCAAAAAAGCTCCTACTTTAGTGACGGAAGAAATGGTTAAAAATATGCGCCCCGGGTCAGTGGTTCTCGATATGGCAGTCGAATTCGGAGGCAATTGCGAAATAAGCGAAAAAGGCAAAACGGTTGTCAAGTACGACGTGACGATTATCGGCGAATCGAATTTGCCGAGTCTGGTGCCTTATCACGCCAGCGAAATGTACGCCAAGAATCTGTTGAATCTTATCGATTATACGAGCAAGGAAGGCAGATTCGATCATAATATGGAAGACGAAATAATTGGCGGCGCGACTATCGTTAAGGACGGTCAGGTTGTGCACGAAAGAACAAAAGCATTAATTCAATAATTAAATAAGAGGTTACAATAATGGAAAGTTTAGGATTATTAATGCTGATTTACGTTTTTGTATTGGCGATATTCGTCGGCTTCGAATTGATTACAAAAGTTCCGCCGACGCTTCACACGCCGTTGATGTCCGGTTCGAACGCTATTTCCGGTATTACGATCGTAGGCGCCATTTTAAGCGCGGGACTCGAGGAATTTACAATCAGCACAATTCTGGGTATGGTGGCAATGATATTTGCAACCATCAACGTTGTCGGCGGATTTCTTGTGACCGACAGAATGTTAAAAATGTTCAAAAAAAAGTGAGCTGAAAAATGAGAATCCTTATAGAAATTGCTTATTTAATATCTTCCGTCCTCTTCATCTTCGGAATTAAAAATTTGAGTT
The DNA here is from genome assembly GCF_051488665.1 of Melioribacter sp. Ez-97. Taxonomy (NCBI): domain Bacteria; kingdom Pseudomonadati; phylum Ignavibacteriota; class Ignavibacteria; order Ignavibacteriales; family Melioribacteraceae; genus Melioribacter; species Melioribacter sp. Ez-97. Next base: position 15,273 of record NZ_JBPSEG010000021.1, read on the forward strand.
CGCCCAAGACGGCCAGAAAAGGTAATTTTCTTTCGGCTCTGGGTATGTTTATAGCAATCGTAGTAACTCTGCTCGATCAGCATGTTTTGACATACGAATGGATAATAATCGGATTCGTAATAGGCGCTCTAATTGGTTCTGTTATGGCTCTTAAAGTGCCGATGACGGGAATGCCGCAGATGGTAGGATTGCTCAACGGTTTCGGCGGCGGAGCTTCGATGCTCGTTGCCTTTTCGGAATATTATAAAGTGGTCAACTTTGCCATGTTCACGCACGATACTCAAACAAATATTACGCTTGTATTGAGTATCCTTATCGGCGGCGTTACATTTACAGGCTCGTTGATTGCATTCGGAAAGCTTCAGGGAATTGTAACGGGGAAAGTCGTAAGATATCCGATGCAGCACCCGCTGAACGCTCTGCTTTTGCTGCTTGTTATTGCGGGCGGAGTTTATTTTGTAATGGAACCCGAATTGGAATGGCTTGTGCTCGGAATCGGCGGAGTTTCGTTACTCCTCGGAGTTCTGCTCGTACTGCCGATCGGCGGAGCGGACATGCCGGTAGCTATTTCATTGTTAAACTCATATTCGGGACTGGCTGCGTCTGCAACCGGATTCGTATTGCAGAACAATGAATTGATAATTGCGGGCGCCCTCGTGGGAGCTTCGGGAATAATTCTTACGAATATTATGTGCAAAGGCATGAATCGTTCTTTGATGAATGTTGTTCTCGGCGGTTGGGAATCGGCAGGAGCGGCAGGACCGGCAGCTGCAGGCGAAAGCCCGAAAGGTCAGGTTAAATCGGTCGATGCGGAAGAACTCGCAATGATTTTCGACGCTGCAGAATCGATAATAATCGTACCCGGATACGGAATGGCGGTTGCTCAGGCTCAGCATGCCGTTAGGGATTTGTTCAATTTACTCGAATCGAAAGGGAAAAAAGTCAGATTTGCAATTCATCCCGTGGCTGGCAGAATGCCCGGACACATGAACGTGCTGCTGGCGGAAGCTAATATACCGTACGACAAAATGCTGGCTATGGAAGAAATAAACGACGACTTCCCGAATACCGACATTGCGCTTATAATAGGCGCAAACGACGTCGTCAATCCTGCGGCGCGCCACGATAAAAACAGTCCGATTTACGGCATGCCGATACTCAACGTCGATTATGCGAAAACAGTAGTAATCAATAAACGGTCTCTGAACGTAGGATATGCGGGCATCGACAACGAACTCTTTTTCTATCCGAATACTTTGATGTATTTTGGCGACGCAAAAGAAGCCATAACAAAACTTACGCACGAATTGAAAAACTATTGATTGTTAAAACGGAGGCTGTCTTATTCAAGACAGCCTCTTTCATTTCTCCACGTACAATTCCGCTTAAAATTCTCCGCTTGATAATTACGCCGTATTAAAATAACTTAACGCTAAAATTAATCGACGCTATTATATGAGGGCTATTTACACGCAAAATTCATCCGGAATCCCGAAACGATAGATGATAATAAATGGTCGGCTGAGAGAGTTGTATGATTTTATAATGACAAAGTAGTTGTGTTATTCGTAAATATAAGCGTAAGAAATCTGGTATTATAAAATGATAATGAAAACTATCGGTGCATTAATAGCGGTAATACTGATTTTTATACAGTTCAATGATTTGTTCGCTCAAAAAGCGCTTACAGAAGAAGAAAAAAATAAAATTCTTTCTAATCTCGATAGTCTCAATAGTACTAAGTATTTAGATGCAATTGACAATGCAATAAGATTTAGATTATATGAAGCTGTTACTAAATTAGAAAACAATTTCTGGAAATCCCGTACTACATCTAAACCACATTTTTTATATGCTTTAAGGGAACTCCATTCAATAAAAGCATACGATATAGCGAAGAAGTATCTCGATTCGGTGAATACATATTACAAAAGAGAAGGTAGAGATACGACATATATATACGAAGATAAATCCTTTGCTATTGAGATATTATTCGACAATCGAGACTTCAGTTATAGTAATTATGTAATGAATTTAATGTGTTGTGATGAAAGAAGATATAACACTGCGATACCATTATTAACATATATTATAAGGTATGATTCAATAAATTCACAGAGAGCATTGGATTTGTTAATTAACACTGCATTAAACGAAGAAATAGAAGATGCAAGATTCTCTGCTATATTTTATTTGGAATGGTTAAAAGAAAAAGAATCAATTCCGATATTAATAAATATAATGGAGAAAGAAAAAGATGAAAGTATAAAAGATTATGTATTGGTAAAATATTTTTACAAAAAATACAAGGGTCCAGAAATAAACAAAGCATTAAGAGAGCAATTACCCAAAGAGATTAATAAAATAAATAAGATTTGGGAAGCAAGAATTTTACTTAGAAGATATGGTAGTCCAACAGATTATAACATAGTTAAAGAAACTATGGAAAAAGAAACAGACTCTGAAACTAAGAAATCATTGCAAATAGAACTAAAAGCCTACCGAACTCCCCGTCCCGACAGCACCGAAACACCTCAATCAATGATAGACAGTTTAATCAGTTACAACAATCAATGTTACGAACTGGGGTGGTTGAGTTATGAATGGGTATGGAATATAAACAAGACACAATTGGAGAATGCCCGGCTGATGCTAAATACGGGCTATCCGTCGAGTACGGCAATAATACTGCAGGCGTATGAGAACTGGGTAAATACGGCAAAAGGGTACGGCTGGATAAACGAAGACGCATACCGGTTCCTCTATTATTATTCGGTT
>NZ_JBPSEG010000022.1:0-13961 GCF_051488665.1 Melioribacter sp. Ez-97
AATTCAACTTCATATTTGCCAGATGGTTTTGTTTCATTAACAAGTGTTACTATTTCTCTCCCAAGTATGTCAAACACTTTTAATGTTACAAAACTAGCCTCAGGTAAAGAATAAGTTATTTTCGTCGAAGGATTAAAAGGATTAGGATGGTTTTGGTCTAGAGATAAACTACCCGGTATTGAAACAGCTTCATTTTCTTTCGCAAGCGAAATTGTTTGATCTTTATTATAATCATTTTGTACAATAGAAAACTCAGGCGGATATGAGACTACGTCAACATAAAATTCATTCGATGTTTTTGTTGTATTTGTGGCGTCCTTGACAATACACCTTAATTTGAAATCACGCAAGTCGTATGGGTTATGTGGTTTACTGAAATAAGGTGAATTTGTACCAACTGGAACCCATTCGTTGCTCGGGGCAGCATTTATAATGATATCACCATCTTTATCTTTGATTTTTTCTTTATCCTTTTTTTCCTTTTCTTTTTTTACACTTTCATATGTTTGTAAATATCCTACCCCATCCAAATACATTATTTGCCAATTATAAGTAAATGGTTCTATTCCATTTCGCAATTGTACATACCAATGCCCAGTTCCACCAGCGTAAAGTGTAAAATCACCAGACAAGTAAACAGCTTCCAATGGTGATGGCAATATCTGAGCGTTAATTGAAAACCAATAAAGTAAACCAGCTATTGCACGCATTGCGAAAACATATGAAGAAGAAGCAATTTGCTGACTATTAACTCCTGGCGGCGGATCACCAAAAACTGAATACATTTGGGATAATTCTGTGTAATCGCTAAAAGCATCATTGATACCATTTGATCTTTCCCCCAAAAAGTATACAATAAGTTAAGCAACTCTTTCCTTAATTTCTTCATTATTTTTTTCTTCGAACCTGCTTGCAGCAGGCAAGTTCAACCGGAGATAAATAACCCAAAGCTGAATGTAATCTCTGCCTGTTGTAAAATATTTCTATGTATCTAAATATACTTTGCCTAGCTTCTTCACGCGTTTCATATTTTTCAAAATTTACCAATTCGGTTTTCAATGTATGAAAAAACGATTCCGTAATTGCATTGTCATAACAATTGCCGCTCGAACTCATCGATTGTTTCATCTGATAGCTTTTCAATAGTTCTCTGAATGATTTGCTCGTATACTGACTGCCTCTGTCACTGTGAAAAATTAACCCCGCCGGCGGATTTCTATGCATTACGGCAATCCTTAAAGCTCTATTTATTATTTCAGCTGTCAATCTCTGACTTACCGACCATCCCACTATCTTTCTTGAGTAAATATCCATTATCACTGCCAAATACAACCAGCCTTCTGATGTCCACAAATATGTTATATCGCTCGTCCAGACCTTATCTTTCTCTTCCGAACGAAAATTGCCTTTCACCAAATTTTCGCTCGCCTCGGCTTTGCGATTCTGACGCGTCGTTGTTTTGTATCTCTTCTTCGTCTTGGCTCGTATATTGTGTTGCCTCATCAACCTTGCCACTTTCTTCCTGTTTACAATTATTCCATTCCTTCTGATCGACGCCGTTATCCTTGGCGATCCATATCTTCCATCGCTTCTATTGTAATGAAATCTTATTATCTCTAATAATTTCCGCTCTTCTATCTTTCTACTACTTAATTGCCTTTTTAACCAATTATAATACCCGGAGCGACTGACCTGTAATACCCGGCACATTAACTCTAAAGGATAATTTCCTCTGTTTTCTTTTATGAACATATATTTTACTCCGTATCCTTTGAAAAAAAAGATATGGCTTTTTTTAATATGTCTCTTTCCATTTTTACTCGCTTGAGCTCCCTCTCAAGTCGTCTTATTTCTTCATCTTCTGGTTTTAATTTCCCTTTTCCCGGAAATGCATTATCCCTGTCCTCGAGATATTTCTTCTTCCATCTATGAAGCGAGTTCTCGCTTATGCCTAAGTCTCTGGATACTTCTGCAACCGACAATCCTTCCTCGGTTACCATTTTTACTGCCGATAGCTTAAACTCTTTGTCGTAGGTTCTTCTTGTTTGTCCCATCTTAGTGTTCTCCTATATTTGTTTTAATTCAAATATAGTTGCTTTTCTGTCTGTCTACAAGATGGGGGCAAGATCAATTTGTATTATTACCTGGATTGTGATCGCTTGGGAAATGGTTTGATACTTGAGCTGTTGAATAGAACAAATATTTAATCGGATTAGATTTATTAATGACATTGATTAAGCCACCTTGTGCAATACCATTACTATAGCTCCATTGCATGTAATTACTACTGCTTTCCATATATTGTTCGTATGTATCGTAACCACCACCGAAATATGGATCGTGTTGATCATTGTGAGAATGAGCTGGGACACTAACATCAGCTAAAAGATGACATACTCTTCCTAATATTTCCCAAGTAATTTTTTCTCTAAGCTCTTGTGAAAAGTATGTTGTATAAGGTACACTGCAATAATCATAATACCCAGCAACATTTCTAACTGCTAATATTTGGACATAACCAGTTTTGTAAAAATCAATTATATCATTAAATCTAAACTTAAGACCAACAATTACGCCGGGTGCACCACAACTCAAATAATACGGATTTGGTTTTGATTCAGTGTAACTCCATATTATTGGACCTCCGTAGATCAATTTCAATGCTTTTTGATAAGCATTTTCAAAACACGTATTATCCGGTTGAGTACAAAAATGAGAACCATCTCCTCTATCTGGATCCCAAAAATGCGTGGCTGTAACATATTGTTGAAATATTCCTTCGTAACCGTAAATTATATCTTCAATATCTTCTCTTGCAGCTCCGATTACCAGTAAATTTCCCGGCTCAAATATGCCAGTACCGATTTCACTGTTACCTAGATGTTGTTTAAGTATGGGTATATCAGCACCATAAAAACTTTTTACCAATTCATATGCTTGCCTTACAACATATTGATGTGTATTTCTTTCGTATGCATTAATTGCATTGAAATAAAATAAAAGAGTCATAATAAATATTAGCTTTTTCATAATTTTCCTCCTTATAGAATAAGTTCTATTCCTATTGACAAAATTAGTGGATTAAATCCTACCCCAGATCCGCCTGGATCTAGTGTTGCAGCATCTTGATATGAAATACCGACGTAAGTATTCGCACGATTAATAATTGTATAAGAAAAATTGGATTCTAACCTAAAACCAACAGTAGTGTATCCCATAGATTTAGATATTTCTGGTCCAGCAGCCATACTTATAGAGATTTGATTAAAATCTAGTAAATATCCAATTAACAGATTACCACCAGAGATATTTATACTTTCAACTTTTTGATTGTCTTTACTCTTTGCACTCCAAAACGAATAACCACTTTTAAGAAATAATACTCTATTAATTGGAATTTTTAATCCAACTCCTAGAGCAATACCTTCTTTAGTGCCAGGATATTTTCGAGATTCAGAAAATTTTATCCCTGTATAAATAAATATTGCACGAGTATTATTATTTGTTCTTGCCGTGTCATTTTTTAACATATTGGTTATTAATTTAGCCTCATCTGAATTATTATTATTTTGTTGTGCAAGGATTATCAAAAACGGTAACTGAATCATCACAAGAATTAATATTTGTTTCATTTTTCCTCCATAGTTTTTCTAAGTCCATGAATAAGGTAAACTAAGTAAAGCCCGTAGAAAAATGGTATTGTTAATCATATAATATTATTATTTTATTTACTGTCATACTTAACCTTAAGTAAGTATAACGGCCTTGTCGCTAACCGGCAGCCCAGAACAAGAATGCCAATTAACTGCAACGACTTTTATTTATAAAATATTTTCTTAGAACAACCCAATTTAAAGAGCAATTAAACTTTGTATCTCAACTTTATAATTGAACAAATGCCGCACTGAAAAACAGTTTACCCCGCTCTGCGGGGCTGTCCGGTTGAGCGGTTTGTTACATTGCATTTCCTTATTTTATTAACAACATTTTTCTCGTATCCGAATAAATTATTCTTTCATTGTTTGTGACTACAATCCTATACATATAAAGACCGCTGGGCAAATCTTTTGCATCAAATAAAATATTATGACTGCCTGCATCTTTAGTTTCATCTAACAAATTATCTACTGCTCTTCCCAATACATCATAGATAACAATTTTCACTCTTGCGGTTTCCCGTAATCTGTAAAAAATTTTAGTCGTCGGATTAAAGGGATTGGGATAATTCTGCAGAAGTAAGAAATCTTTTTCAACTTGAACATCTTCCGACATTTTTTTTGACAATGAACCGTCGTCATATTGTACATAATATGTATCATAAACCGTTTCTGAACCGGCGTGCACTTCTAATTTTAATTCAAAATCTTGAACTCCCATTGTTGTTGAATAATCTTGAGTAGTTGCAACCAGATTCCATGTAGTGCTTGGAGGAATTCGTTTATACCAATAAAAAGTTCTGGTGCCCACGCCACCAGTTGGGTTGGATTTCCATGTCCCTGATTGAGTTTTTTCTAAAAACTAGGGCCCGGTAATATTAGCATTTAACGGCGCGATTATTCCTTTATTATTGAATTTTGTCTCAATAGTAGGAATGTGTGAACCATTGTATTCAATTTGGTCTATTGCCACCATTGCTTGTCTAAAATCTAAAAATGTTGCTGTAGTTGTTAAAAGCGAGAGAGCTTGAAAAGTCAAATTATTGGCTACGCTCTGACCAATAGCACTTCTTATATCCCACAGTATTGAAGAAAAAAATTCACCGCCTATATGTGACTCCTGAGGTTGTAAACCCTGATTTTGAGCAGCTATCCATACTGGATCATTATCATCGTTATACCTACTATAACTGTCAATTAATGGTGAAGCAACATCTCTTTGTTTCCCTGGATAACTTGAGCGTGGCGTAAATCCGTATAATGAATATTCACCGGCTAAAGTTCTGTTGGTATATGATGCCGGAAAATAATCAGCGATGCCTTCACTTATTGCTCCAGATTCATTATATCCATTTTGCAGTTCTACTAATTCGTATGTGTTGGCATGAGTATATTCATGATAAATAATCTTATCTTCTCTCGCAAAATCATGATATCCGGTACCTATTCCTAAGCCAAAACCCATAGTATTTGGCGGACTAAAGTAAGCATTATTTACCTCTGCTTCGTCTTTTATTCCTGTATAAACCTGTAATTGAGGAACATCACCTGAAAGATAATTTGTATTTAGCCAGTCTCTGAATTGGCTAATATGATAATATGCATTTGCTTCATCAAAACGAAAATCAGTTGTGGTATATTGAAAGTTAAATGAAGTAGAATATGCTCTGCTTGGAGTAGGCGGTTGATTGGGGAACCAATAAGTAATGTCTGTGCTTACATCAGCATAAGTCCCTTTTATATAACCGCTCCCGTCCAGATTGGTAAGTGAAACAGTAGTTGTAATCGGTGTTAGTAACGGATGTTTCAAATAAACGTTGCCCGTTCCGGTCGCATCGCAAATGTTATTTACTGAGTCAATCACAGTTCCATCATTTGCATCTATGAAGTAAGTTCTATTGAAAAACCTATTGCTGCGAAGTGTAACTTCATAAGCTAAAATAAACTGATATTCCTTAGGATAAACTATTTCTCTCGTTCTTGTCTCTAAATCTTTGATTGAACCTTTGATTTCTTTTTCAAGAATCTTGATTACGTCATCTGTTTTTACCTTTGCATTAGTATTTATTGATATATCACGAAAGAATTTTCCGTTTGCAAGGTAAACTTCATTATCTTTATTGATATGAACAATATACTGAGCTCCATAAACAGTAATACCTTTATAGTTTTGCTGAAATCTTACATGTGAGATCCCGTTAACGGTTTTTGTTTTACTAATTTCGAAATTGCTAGCTGTTTCAGTTTTTAGGAAAAGACCTATTATTTCCTCAATAAAATTCTTTGCTATTGTCTTAGCATCTCCCTTATACTTACTTATTCCGGGGCCATATAAAAAACTTGGGGTACCAGTTCTATTGTCCCAGCTAATACTCCATTCAGCCAAATCTTGCTTCTTAAATTTCTTCCATTCGTTTTTTTGTTCTTCAGTTGGCAATACCTGAGAATGAACTATTACTAATAATGAGAACCATGTAAACAAAACATTAAAAAAGTATTTAATTTTCATGGTAACTTCCTTTAATGGTTTAAATATCTGATTTGTTACTCATTTATTTTACTCCATGACCAATCGGGATATATCGCAGTTGAATCATCTATTACAGTTGTGATTTGCTTTGTTTCTATGTCAACAATTTTGATGTAGGTATTATGGCTAAATCCATTCTCAAGACTTGGTATCGCTTGAGAGTAAAAAATTACTTTCTTAGAGTCAGGCGACCAGCGCGGGTATCTGAATTGTTCATTATCGGCGTGGTAAGTTATTTGTTCTTTTTCATTTCTATCCAGATAGTAAACAAATAGCTCTCCCCATTTGTTTGTTTCTGCTTTCCCGCCATATACAATTTTGCACCCATCAGGAGACCAGGCAATACCTCCGGCACCAGCACTTACTTTTATCTTTTTCAGATTCGTAAAATTCGAGTCGAGAATATAGATATAATCTATACTTGATAACGCAATCTTAGAAAAATCAGGTGAGTAAAAGGGAAAGCCACTAACTGATAGTTTATTAATTTCGTCTCGTAAGTTTTTAACGATCTGTCCATTTATGCTAACTAGCAGTGAGAAATAATCGGGATATGGATCACATGGCTTACATGTTCCTACAAGTATGGTTTTACTATCAGGAGCCCAGTCTTCTGGTGAGCCTACAAGAGGAAATTGATTATAGTAATAATTTGGTAAAAGCGGGTGTTTGGTACTTCCATTACTATTCATAACATATACCGGTATCCCCAAGGTTGTTTTCGGTGTATCCGATTGGAATGCAATCTTTTTTCCGTCCTTAGACCATCGGCCCATTAAACTGCTATAGTCCCCAAAGGTTAGCTGCTTAATATTGCTGCCATCTGGGTCCATCATAAAAAGTTGTTGATATTCACCAGATCTTCGCGACGTAAATAATATTTTACCTTTGACCGATGGATTTGTTATACCACTTGTGCAACCCTCGTAATAGTCTGGTATAGTGTCTTTTTCAGGAGGATTATCTTTTGGTTCGCTGGGTTTGTTGCATCCAACTTGCATCAACAATAGTGAGGCAATCACTATTACATTGATTATGTGATAATGCATTTTTTACTCCTTCGCAAAAATTTAATCGAGATCAAAAAAATCTAAAATAATAATTCATAGTTTTTCATTCGCAATTTTTGATGCAATATAACATGTGGCTCAGCGGCGAGAGCGAAGCGAGCGTCCGCTGCAGCTGGTGTTAGCCTGCACAATTGCCTTCAATTCTTCTAACTCTGACCAGGTTAAGCCATCCTTGTACAACTCATTGACAAGCCATAATCCACTCTCGCGTATCTTCTTCTTTGGAGAATGCAACCCCAACCACGTTGAAGACGGCCTGCATTCCTGGCACCATGACACTGTAGAAATGATTTTACGCTCCCACTCCAATCGCTCTCCTTTCCCATCCACCCTAAACACGACAAACGAGAAATTCGCCTGAATATATGCCGTTACTGCTCTCTCCACTTGACGCTGCTTCTGTTCATCAAGCAAAGGACGATATGTCTCTTTCGCTTTTCTTGTTGTCAAATCCCAGTTCCACTGTTCCAGAAACGGATCGTTTTCTCTTTGCAGCATTGCGCGCCCGATATTCTTGCGAAAGATACTTCGATCTTTGTTCTCGTTCACAAAATGTTGCTTCAGGCGAGAAGGTAATTGATTATCTCCTGTATGTGTCCCTACCCTGACGATGCGGTCCAAACCGTGTGCATATTCCCCTTCCTCGAAAAGAACATAGATGCCATTGCGGGGGATTGCCAATTCATCAAAAGGAAACCGACAGCGCGGAAGCCCATTGAAGAGTTCGTGTAATTGCCGACAAATCTCACTCACCGTGACGTCTCTCGCTTCAAAAACTGCAATTGCTTTCCTATCGGCAAACCCGCCAATGGCACTTCGTAAGACCTTAAATACGGCAACAGATACTGCCGATACTTCTGCCCGGCAAGTATTACAAAATGGCCTTTCTCCAAATCACAGTATTCTCGAAGTTGCGTCACTACTTTCTTAGCCCAGCTTCTCCGTTCACGAACAGACATTGTATTGAGTGTAACATCGTATGGCTCTATCTCTTCATCCAACCCTACCAAACCATATTTCGCAGACAAAATGAATACCTGTTCGGGTGAGAACCGTTGGGCATACTTCAGGTTCATTCGGAATAGCGGGCTGACGTACAAATCCCTGGCTTTTGCCCTGTGCGACAATTTTTTACTCACACACGAAATCAGAACAACTGTGCTCATCGTTTCTACCTAATCGTCTAGTGCAGGCTAACGACCAAGCACACCTGCCGCTATGGAGTGCCGCAGAATAGCAGTCAGGTGGAGCGTCTTGTTAGCTGTATTTAATGTTCTTTTCTTGCTATCCATTGTGTATGTTCTCTTGAAAAGGCATTCTCCGTGTCTAATACAAAATTCGACAAATCTTCTTCTGTATTTATATTCACCGCTCCTGCTTTAATTATACTTATTTCATACGCAGCTAATGAATAGGCAGATGAAAAATCTTGAAATTTTTTTACATGTATCCATGTTAAAATACCTCCTGAAGCAACCGCTAAAACCTCTGGTGGCCAATATTTAAATTCAGGCCATGCTATTCTGCATAAAACAAAAATAGCAGCAAAAGTTTGTAATATTATCATTAACTTGAACCATTTTGTCCTACTTTTTGAGTTTTCTTTAGCTCTTTTTGAATACCATTTAAGTTGATCTTCAACTCTATTTTTTAAGTAAAAATCAAACCTCTCTTTAACGCTCATATTACGAATTTCTTTCATTTTTTCAGTTATCTGATGATGTTGTGTTAGAACTTTACTTAATTCTAACAGTAAATTTTTATTTTGATTTATAATATCTTTTAGAATTTCCAGAAATCTTCTTTCAGCCCCTGTAGAATCAAAGGGTTCGGCCCTCATTATAAACTTCCATGTTATTGTTCTAACTGATTCTGCTATCGCTCTTGCATTATACCAAATTTCATTATTTTTCTTTATTAAAATAAATATATTAGTAGCTATGGTAGCCAAGAAGAGGAATGCTGCAATTATTGCAAATGTCTTTGAATTTATCCCATAAAGTGACATAATTGACGCCGTTAATAAAAGCATTAAATAACATGTAATTGATAAATAATAATTCTTTTGAGCTCTCAACGAGACCTCATCCGCATCTCTGAACAATGCTGGATAATCTTCTTTATTCATAATAGTTGTTTTCTATAACAAATTACTCAATTTCTTCCATTTAACAATTTTGATTTTGTTGTTCTTTATATAATCAGGTATTGCGGGAGGCGGGAAGTCTCCTTTATGCACAGCAACAACTGTTTTACCCATTTTTAAACTTTGTTCAACTTCCCAATTTACCCATTTACTGTTTACAGTGTTATTAGAAAGATATACTACTGTTACCGAAACCTTCTCAATTTTTTCCTTGATTTTTCTACGTATGTAACCGGCATTTTTACTGTCAAACGGCTCTTTCACCGAATAATCGGAAAATTCCAAGTCACTTTTTTCATTTTTTGATTGCGCTCTCAATAAATTAACTTCGTTAATATCTTCATAAGCAAAGCTTATAAATACATTTCGTTTTGTTTTTAGCCCTTCCTTAAGTTTTTCTTTAGTTTTGTTTTCAAGACTTTTTAAGTCTCTTAGTGGCAAACTATATCCTCCTCCTCCGCCCATTGTTATCCCTCCATTTTAAAAATTGAATTCTTCGCATGAAATACACTTCCCACAGGGTTTATGCCTCCCTGAATGGCATGAATATGTTCCATTTATTCCTTTTATTTTAGCTAGATTGATCACATCTTTTTTGAACAAGTCCATTAACGGTGCAACAACATTTATTTTCTGTCCAAAAGAAATTTCAATTATTCTTTCCGCTTCATATAAAAACCTATTTGTTTGATCGGGGAAAATATGAGTATATTCGTTTAATAAACCAATACAAACAGCATGAGCATTCTTTTTTATTGCGAAAGCAGCACCAATAATTAAGAAAATTAAATTTCTCCCAGGCAAAAAAGCCTCTTTTTTAATATCAAAATTAATATTAGTTATTCCAGAAGGAATGATTTTTCCAAATCCAGAAATATCAACTTTTGTGGGTGTAGGTAAATCATATTTATTATGGATTTTTTGACAAGCTTCCCACTCTTTCTCCGCAGCTAATTGTCCATAGTCTATAAATAATGGATACTGCTTCTGACCATTTTCTTTTGCTAAAATAGCCATTAAGCTAGAATCAAGTCCACCAGATACTAATGTAACAATACTCATGAGAATCTATCCTTTTTATAAACTCTCATTACAATCCATATTGCTTGATCTAATATAGATAATGAGTGCTCAAAATGTTTGACGGAATCTATAAACAATTTTTCGAATGTCTCATAAGTACTCAAATTACTAATATGTATTTTATTGTTTTTAATTACACCTCTTAACCGCATATAATCGATAATGTGTCGATCCAACACGGCGAAATCATTTGTGTAACCTATATTTCTTAAAAAATGACTTGACTGTTTTGGACCAAATCCTTTTACAATTTCTATTAATTTTTTCCTTAATTCTTTTGCATCATAACCTACATTTAACATTCTTTTTAAATTTCCCCATTTATTAAAAATATTCCATATTGAAACACTTATATAGTTAGCCTTCGAAATGTAAAATCGATATTTTAATGTATGATTAAATGATTCATGAGATATTGGTTCCGATAAACTCTTTCTAATAAAATACTCATATTCATTTTTAGAAAATAGCTCAGTTGGATTATTTAACAGATTCTTTATCCTTAATTTCCGTGCAGCGTAATAGGCCGTTTCAAAATCGACCTGACTGCCTAATATAGACAGAACTAACTCAAACATTAAATCTTCATCACTCATTGAATTCCAATATTTGGGTCTAACCTTTATTTCTAATTCACTACAAATATATTCAATTGTGTTGTCTATAACTTCAAGCACAATCAGAGCCCTATCTTTTTCTTTAAATCCAGATAGAAATCTTTTGAGATATACTTTTCTATCATATCACTAAGCATATTTTCTTTTATTTTGTTCTGAATTTCATCCATCCAAATTTTGTAAAAAGAAAGGTTATGAGCGAGTAGTCGCACAAAATAATCTAAATTTTTACCTTTAGCATAGTCACTTTGATTCGTAAAAAAGTCTAAATGTTGCCAATGATGCAAGGTTGCACTATTGTAATCTACTACTGTTTGGCACCAATCTAATCCATCAAAAGAGTCTGCACCACATAGCGAATATATTAAAATTGAAATCGGATTACCTGTTCCTAAAATATGAAGATGTTGATATTGTTCCAATGATTTAAGTTTCATACGAATTTTTGATATATTAATTGCAACTTCATAAATCCCAAATCCAAGTTCACGCTCTGGAATAGCTATAAAATCAGGTTTTAACTCTTTGGCTATCTCATAACAAATATCAACAAAAAGTTCTGGAGACTCGGAATGAAGAATAATTGAGATGTCATTATAATTACTGTAATGCTGAACAATGTCATCAATCAAATTATATGGATTTTCGGTATTAATTATATAATCATCAAAATTAAATTTTATATGGACCTCATATTTTTCTAGTATTTCTTTGAATTCTCTTTCTGTCCATGAAGGATCATTTTTCCATGTTTTTTCATAAATTCCTGAGTCGAGCATTATTATTTGAGATTGATCGGTCGCCCTTTGAAATAAATTATTAAATTCATTCCTATTATAAATATGGTAAATATCATAAGCGGAAATAAGAAATTGTGGAAAGTCGAATGAAATAACTAATTTCAACAAATCGGTCCATTTTAACTTTGTTTTTGCTACACTCGAAATTGATGGGAAAAACAGTGGGAATAAAGTATCATTCATTTCAATTCTATCCTATATTTTTACAAATGTTTTAGATAACTTGCCGGAAATTCCGTAGCACCGACTTTGGGTAACCCAAAAACTTGATGCTGACTTGAAAAACCGCACAGCCCCTGCGGTCAGAGTTGTGCCATGGTTATATTGCATTTTTATCTATCAATTTTAACATTACTTGAAGAACATATTTAGCATCTTCTTCAATAATTTCATATTGATGTTTATTTTCAATGACTGCTTTAAAATCTACAGTTTCTTCATCAAGAGGTTTCCTAAAATGAATAACTGAATTTCTTATTTTTTTCGCTTTCATAAGATTTTGATATTCTATATTGGATAGCCATCCAAGGATCTTTGCTTCATCTAAAATTTTTGAAATATTAGCTCTTTCTAAATCGTTTCTTCCAGAAGCAAAACATAAAGCTGTTAAGGTATGTTCTATAAATGAAAATCCTAATACAATTGCTGCCAAAAATTGAGCATATACAAAACAATATCTCGTTTCTTCAAATAAATATTTTTCAATTGAACCACCATGAAAAATAAAATATTCTTTTGAAGGCGTATTAGAAATTAACCATTCTAATCTTTTAATTCTTTCATCTTTGCAGACAGAATCTTCATTTACTATCTTGTCTTTAACACTTTGTTCCATAAGCGATTACTCTTTCTAAAATTTAATTAAATAAATCATAAAATCCAGTGCAATAATATGTTGCGCAAACGTTATCTATAACTTCATAAGATTTTTTGTATAATAACTTAAAGATATCTATTCATCATCTTCAAACGGAAGAATTTCTTCTAATGATTTTGGAAAATCAACTCCATATTTTATAGATAGTTTTGCTAAAGTAATACCAAATATTGCTCGTAATTCACCCAAAGCTATCATTTCGTCTTTAATCATGTGCCGCCTTCTTTGCTCAATACCTACTGAATCTAGAAATTTTCTGCAAGCAGCACGGAGTAGCTTTAAATCTGATAGCAAATCCGAATTTTCATCTAGCTTTAATATTTCATCAGTTAGATATTTTCTTATATCTAAAACTGATTGGTTAACATGATAAGGCATTTCCATGTGAAACGGATAAAACAATACTCTCTTGTCTTCTAAAAACAGAAATAACTTTCTGACCACATCTCGTTCGCTCTCTGTTGGATTCCATGAAATTCCAAATACTGGGGTTGAAATACCACTTAATTTCTTTAATATTTTCTTGAATGAAATATTCATTAGGTTTCCTTTTTTATCAATATTGCGCTAGAGCTCACTGGTTTTTACAAAGCGCAGCGGAGTAAAAATCCAGTGCAGTGATTTGTCATCTGTTTTCTCGTTCTTCAATTGCTAACCCCAATAAAACCGTCTTTAATTGTTGCAGTAGCAATAGTTAAATTTTGATTGATAGAAAGAATATCCTTGGAAAGTCTGCCTATAGATGATTCTGATAATCTCCAGCCAAAAATAACTTTTGAAACATATTGTTTATCTATTTCTTGAACATAGATAACTTCACTTCCCGCCTTCTGCTTTATACAGCTCTTCAAGTCTGTAACGACTCTTTTCTCGGACTCATATTCCCAGTCTTTATTTTTCTCGAAGAATAGAGAATTGTAAGATCCTTTATCAAAACTAATTCCTGATCGTCTACTTCTATACTCTATGCTTTTGATTTCATTTAATACACCGGTTTCATCTCCAGGATAAGCCTTTTGCAAATCCTCGAATTCGATAACATACCCTGAGGCATTATTGGAATAGTGAGCCCACATTGGTAAAGAATCGTATCTCGATGAAAGGCAGAATATCCCACATCGTGAAGACATCAAATCTACAGTTTTGTTAAACATTTCTTTTAGATAATCTATGTTGTCATAA
>NZ_JBPSEG010000023.1:0-9698 GCF_051488665.1 Melioribacter sp. Ez-97
ATTATACATTACAGCATTGGGATCTTCTGAATGATGTAAACCAATACAATGCCCTATCTCGTGGAGAGCAATTCCCCAGATATCGTAATAGCCACCATCATCCCATCCATGCCGATAATATCCTTCATAAATAACATCAGCATCAATTATTACACCTACGCTATTGACTGTTATATATGTAACAGCGGTTGCTCTTCCACTACCAGGAGGCCCAAGCACAGAATAAATAGAATCTGTTGGATCCGAAACCCAAAAATGAACATTTTGTCCATCATTTCCATAAGTATTGGCAGTAAGGCCACCATAATTTGCTGTACAATTAATCGCAGCACTTTCCCATTGGCTATATGCATTCTCAATTAATGACATAACAGCATCGTTATTTGGTAGTTGTGTCGAGAGATAAGCATTAAGATGTAAATACCATGTTATTCCTGAATTCCAGAATATATAATTTCCAACACCCAAAGAAGAAATCCCGGGTGGCGCGTATCCTGAATAATCTCTAGCATTAATATATCTTTCACAATAAGAAACATCTGAAAACAAATAAAATATTATTGATAGAATAATCAAAAAATATTTTAATGAGTGCATTTTATTATTCTCCTATTTTTTAGTTATAGCAAACTTTTAATCAAATTAATAAAGTCTTTTTTAGACACTCTCTCAACCGAATTCATAAGAATAATTTCTTTTTTCATTAAAGTTGATATAATTAAATTATCATTGCCTGAGTCTCTTAATATATACTCATTACCATTACCATCATTAATTATATTAAACTTACCTTCCGACAATCCAAAAACATACAAGAATTTTTTTTGAGCTATATTATTTCTTTTAAGGAAAAGAATTGTTTTTTCACCTTTTTTAAAACGAGGTGCCCCGGGTATAATTTGAATAATATCTCCATACTCACCCCCAGGATATACCAATTCGAACTCTTGAATATTTTTTAAATAATTCGATTTTATCCTTTCATCAATTTTCAAAGAAATTTTAGTAGTAATTCTTCCATTTGAATTATTATAAGATGATTTAATCTGCGTAATTTCAGCAACAATTATGTCATCGCTTTCTTTGCACAACTCAAGCAAACTATATTGAGCCTGGGAAATTAACGGTACGGAGCTATAAATCATAAAAAGCAAAAAATATTTACATATAAGTTTAAATTTCATAGTTACCCCCTTGTTTTTATGAATCTTATTTTATTAATAATAATTTGTTTAATAGTGCAGTTCTTGAATCTGACAAAGAATAGATGTAAATGCCACTAGAAAGATTTAATATTTCGGATGAAATGTTGAAATTATAATCCCCATTTGGATGGTAACGATTTGAAAAAAGAATAATTTTTTGGCCAGTTAAATCATATAATGATAAGGTCAAATAGGAAGGTTTTTTTACTGAATATTTAATCTTAGTACTAGCATTAAATGGATTGGGATAACTTCCTAAAACATCAAAATTTTTGCTCATATCAAAATGAGGGTAATCTCTAATACTACTTAAAATTTTATTGTTAGTAATTAATGTTCCAGATACTCCAACACACCAAATATTTTCTTTATTAGCAAAATACATTGAATTAAGCCTTTTTACTGTCGGGATATTAATCCTTTCCCAATAATTACTGTCTTCTTTATTTACTAAAATTGAATAATTCCCATCCTTTACTTCTAATAATTGTACTTTAGAATAATTAGAAATATTAAGGTCTATAATTGTTCCAACAATAAGATTTTCAATTGAACCATCTTCTTTAATTAACTTAAAGTCATTGGAACTCCATGTTTTTCCAGAGTCAATGGACAGCTCTAATCCTGTTCCCCATGCCCAAATAGTATCAATACTAGTATTCGTTAAACCCCAAGTATAATGAAAATTTTCACTATAATAATTCCAATTTACGCCATTATCAGTTGATTTATAAATATATGTTGGGCCTAATGGATCAATGGAAGCACTACATAAAATGAGTACAGAATTTTCGTCGAGTATATTTACTGCTTGTATCCTGTATCCTTTTAATTTTTGTACCTCATCAGTATCCAAGATTTTATACCAAGTCTTTCCAGTATCACTAGATTCATATATAACAGAACGAGTTTCAGTATTTGTCATGCCTGCACAGAGCCAAATTTTTTCTATCGAATAAAAATCCAAATCAATAAAATTTAATAATGAATCTGAAAAAATGAGGTTCCAATTTTGACCCTGATCTGTAGTTCTATATACGATACCATTACCTATTATAAAACCCACTTCATTATTAATAAATGTAATTCTATTTAATTGATGTTTAGCATTATCCAATATTTTAGTTTTCCAAATTTTTCCTCCATCTTCTGTAATTAGTAACATAGAGTTATCGCCAATACAAAAACCAATATTCTCGTTCAAGAAAAAAATATCAGTGAGATTATTTTTATTGGAAAGTTCAATACTATGCCATTGAGAAAATATTAACATAGGCATACAGAAAAATATCATCATTATTTTTGTTTGAATGCTCATAATATTTTCCCCTATTTAATATTTTTTTTAACAGTGTTCTATTTGGGAAGGTATTTTCCTTTTATTATTATTTAAAGAACTTCGCCTTTAATTGATTCATAATATCTATTTTCAGTTGTGAATTATGTACAGTACCTCAATTGGAAGTATGTACTATAACTGCACCACCGTAATTATTTTCATATCTTTTCCATTAACCTTACCTTCATTTTAATTGATAAAAATTATATCCCTAAATTCAACATCAAAAGGATATTAATATAAACCTATGTCTTTTTTATACTATACTGTATTGGTTCAGCGTGAAATGGAACTTCGGATTATTTAATTAAGGTGAAAAATTAGGATACATGCATCACCTCATGGCGTAAATGTCTGCCACTTTCATAGCGATTTTTTTAGCTAACTGCAATTTAGTATTTCTCGCTTCAAGTTTCTCGGTAATTCTGTTGTTTAAAAAATCATCCGGAGATAAATAGAACAAAGAGCTATGCAATCGCCTGGTATTGTAAAATTCAATGAAATCAGCGATCTGTTTTCTGGCATCGTTAAGATTAATCAATGATTTAGTAGCCAAACATTCTTCGTGAACGGTTCTATGATATCGTTCAATCTTACCATTGCTCTGGGGATAGGCAATGGAAGTTCTAATATGCTGAAGCCCAACTTCTTTAAGATATTCCGCAAAGTCCCTGGAAATAAACTGGGAACCGTTGTCGGTAATCAGTCGTGGTTTAACGCCGGGATATTTTTCCAATGCTCTCTGAACAACAATTTGAATGTCATACTCTTGCATGTTAGTTCTTACTTCGTGATGGACGATATAACGAGAGTAACCATCAATAACCGAGATGAGGAATAAGAACGCTCCCCGAAAGTTGACGTATTTGATATCAGTATGCCAGTGTTGATGCGGCATGGTCGGTTGAACAAAGTCGCTGCCTTTGGAAGAATGTTTAACTTTATTCCAGCGATTCAATAAATTAGCTGATTTTAGCGTTCTGTATGTGGTCGAAGGGCTTACAGCTACGATGTTTTCATCAAGCATCATATAAGTCAATCTCCGGTAGCCTTCGCCAATATGAAGACGGGCATAGTTAATAATTGCTTCTCTTTCCCAATCAAGTATCCAATGCTTCTTTGGAATAAAACCGTTATGATTATTCTGTTTTTCATTACGGTCTATCCAAGAGTAATATTTGCTGGAATTAATACCAATCATCAACAGCAATTTATTTATCGGAGTATCGGTTTTTAGGCTCATCATTTTAGTAAAACTCACAATGTTATCTCGTATGTCAGGTTCGACCCACTTAGCATTTAATCGTCCCCAGAGATACTTTTTTTTATTTCTATGTTCTCCCTAAGAAGATAACTGATGGCTTCATCACGGTCTTTTAGCTTCGCTTGAAGCTTTTCGATCTTCTTTTGTTCTGCGCTTGTTTGTTTTGTATTAGGCTTCTTTGGCATAAATATTTCTGTAGCCGACTCAAATAATTTTTTCTTCCAGTTGTAAATATCGTTTGGACGAACTTTATACTTCTCGGCTAACTGACTAATTGGAACATTGTTCTCCAAGAGTTCTCTTAGAATCATTACTTTTTGTTCGGCTGTGTAGTGTTTTCTTTGTTGCATGGAATTCTCCTTTTTTACTCTTATGTAAATTTAGGAAATTCCATTTCCATCTGAAGCATAACAATACCTCCTCTTTTATTTTTGTAAAACAAAAAATTACTCCTCGCTACAATTAGTAAAAGTGGCAGAGGAATAATTTTACCGCCTAAACTAAAATTTACTTCATCCATTAATTTCACCCTCAGTAAAATGAAATGAACTTACTCTAATCGGGAAGTATCTGCCCTGCAATTATTCTCAGATAATTTTACTAAATTTCAAAAAAAAAGTCAAGACTTTTTAACATAGGATTAGGGATTGGTGGTTAGGGGGCTGGGGTTCTTGGTTTTGGGGTTCAATGTTTGTTGTTCGATTAGGGATCAGGGTTTAGGGATTAGAGGACAGAAATTCTTTTTTCTTTGTTATATGTTGATATACAATAGCTGATTGTTTTGACATATAATATGCGCCTCTTTTTAACGAAGAACATTGAACCTCAGCGCTCCCGAACGCCCCCTTCTTTGCGAGGAGTGAGCTTTATGCGAATGACGTAGCAAACTCAAATTAAACCTCAAAGCGCGCCACGGACGCAAAGGTCACGGTCACTCCGACTCCGCCGCAGGCGGAGGAAGAATCTCCAAGTCAGTTAAGTAGATCAAATTGCCATACAAGATCCTTCGTCGTTCCGTCTACGTCGGATCTCCTCAGAAAGACAAATTGCTGTATTTGTGATGCTCAAAGCAATGGTGAAAGTAATATTAATACTTTATGTCTTTCTGAACCCGCCATCGGCGGGTGAAGAATCTCTATCTTTCCCCCCTAACTTCCGCACGAAGAACCTGTCCACCGGTAGGCAGGCGCCCGGACCTAAACACGAATTTGGCAATACCGGTAATTTAACCTACTTCGCCAGCATCATCTTCTTAACTGCATAATTCTTCCCAGCTTTTAATGTGTAAAAATATATTCCACTGGAAAGTTGATACTTATCTGCTGAAAATTCTACTCTGTAATTTCCTGCTTCCTTAAATTCATTTACTAACGTTGCTACTTCCCTGCCGAGTATATCATATATTTTTATTGTTACAAAATTTTTCTCGGGCAACTGATAACTGATTACTGTTGTTGGGTTGAAGGGATTGGGATAATTATACATTCCGATAATTTCAGACTTGTGCTTATTGTCCGGGATTTTCCTTTTTGGCAATATTTCTGGTATTGTTTCTGTTTCCCCCGTAATTAACATTGCATTGTATGTTAAAATGTCTTCGGGATATTTTTCTTTTAGTTCGGAGAAATAAATTCTACTGTTCAATTTATCTTTCAGAAGCTCAGAGTAAATGTAACCTAAATTAAATAATGCATTCTTTTCTACATTTTCATATTGAGAATAATTCTCTTTTAATGTCACTAAGTTTTTTATTCCAGTATCATACTTTCGATTATTTATAAGAAACATGTTTTCAAGTTCAAGTACCCAAACATACAATTCATTATCATCCGATAAACTATTTTTAGTTTCATTATCAAGCAAATCAATAAAATCACCTTTCCCCAATATTCTGTAGCAATCAGCTATCTGGGATAATATATATTTCCTTCTTTCTATGTTTCTGTCTCTCCTTAATTCCTTAATATATATCGAGACTGCTTCTTCGTATTTACCATCTATTTTCAAGTGGATAGCTTTTGCTAAGTTTTCGTTCAACGAAAATCCCGAAGGCTCTGAGTTATTATGCTCTGTATTGATATTATCTACAACTACAGAGGATCTTTTCCCTAGCTGCGGGTAATAATTATTTGGGAATGGACTTGCAGATGCAGGTAGGTAATATATCTGTGCACCGTTTGTAGCGTAAAAATAATCAGGATTTGGCGGATACATTCCCCACCAATTGTTTATAGCAACCACTAAATTAGGATTATTTGCTCTTACAGCATAGCTGCTGTAAATATCTACATTGTTACCATTGATATAAGCATTGCATTGACCGTCTGCATAAATTGCAGTGCTATTCCCAACCAGAGCATTAGCATAGTAACCGCTATAACCCATTATATTTGGTGAACTTTGATTTACGAGATAAACACCATATGAATTATTCATAAAATAATTATCATAAATGTAAGGTGATGAACCAAGAGCAAATATGCCATTATTATTACCATAAATATAATTCTTAGCAATATGAGGTGATGAATAGTAGAGAGCAATACCGTGAGCAGTGCTGTATTGAATAGAGTTATTATAAATTTGTTTTGTAATAGTACCAATATTATTCAGCCAGATGCCAGAAGAATTATTCGTAAAAGTAGAGTTTTGAATAATAGGAAGAACCCCGTTGCACTCGACTCCACGCGAGGCATTTTTTATTACACATTGATTAATTATAGAATTATCCGAGCCGCTGTTAAATTTAATACCGTTTGAACCGCTGGGGGAAATGAAGTCAAAGGTAGCTCCGTCGGCATTTAGTGTGCCGTTGACAATAAGAGAAGAACCGTTATAAAAGTTTAAATATGAGCCCGTATTGATTTTAAGTGTAATACCATTATTTATTTGAGCATTGCTATAGACATTGTGATTAATTGCCGCAACTACAACTGTTTGTCCAGCTTGAACTGACATTAAAGCCACAGTAATAGTAGAAAAGTCGGCTGGAACACCATATACATTATTTCTTTTATAGTACTTTAAGTAAGTTGTTCCGGCATACCAATATGGACAATAATTGTACGCGTGTTGCATCAAAGGACCAGGTCCCCACTTTGATATAAATATGCCGGACTGTGAGGTCGTGATGGCTGAATGATTAGCTTGATTATCAGGAAGATACGAAACCTTAAGTCCATTTGTTTCTGATGACTGCTCAACATAACTATTGTCTTGCCAATAAATATCCTCGGCTGTAAAGGTATTGTAACCAATCCAAACAGGACTTCCTCCTTCTGATACATACCACGCATAACCATGACAATTATATGTCGAAGATGCATTGGATATCAAAATTGCATTTGGATAGGTATTTGTAGCCCATTTATTCAATGCAGCAATCTCAGAAGGTGACATCTCGTCACATATGTATGTATCTGGAACTATTGAACCCTGTGGAGTATATATTGTTGTTTGCGAATCTGCGAGAACTTTAGTCAATACACAAAATTCTAGTAAAATTAAAAGTATGAAACTCTCCTTCTTAATATTTTCTAATTTCATATTTTTTACCCCCTATTAATTTTCACTCAAATATTGTTTCGCATAGTCTAATATTTTATTCACTAAATTTGCATTCGGAGCATAAGCGTCCTTAAGAAATGCTCTCAATTTTTCATCTGTTAGTACTTCCTTTGTAAATGGGAGAAAATTATCTTTCAACATAATTCTCCCTGTAACCAATGCAATGTTTCCGAAGCTTAGGATTCCATAGATTTCAGGGTACTTGCTTTTGGTTTGTGCTTTTTTGATGCACTCAAGTATCAACAATTTTTCCTGCTCCTTCGAAAGGTTGATTACTATATCATTCTGAGCTAATAAGATTTCTATACTGTAATATTTAGCTGCATATTCTCCTTTATCATCTAATGACCAGCTTTCGTCAATCGCACATGGATCCATTTGTCTGTATTTTTCAATTAGTTTGACACCTGCATCCTTCCTTCTTAATAATTCTTGCAAACCATTGAACCCTGAAGTTACTGATTCAAATCCCACTTGAAATTCATCGAACGCAAAAATATCCCCGTAGAGGGGATAGCTCAAGCACGTTTCTATAAGGTCATCTGTTGACATGTTTTTAAGTATAGCTTCTGGTATCTGGCATACCTTCTGCATTTGGTAATGAGATGTAAGAGCTTTCCACTCCAATGTACCAGGTTTAATAGGGTATTCGTATACTCCGCTTCCGCGCTGGGCCTGAATAGAAATAAAGGAGAATATAATAATTACAACAACAATCAAACGTCTTATTATATTACTCATTCTTGTACCTCCTAATATTTTAAACCTTTTGTAAGCTTAATTAATTCAAAAAATTTAAAAGATTAAAACCATCAATTGAACTGCACTTGTCTTGGTATTCTCTCGCCAACAGAAAATATCCAGTATGTTCCATCTGCTTTCATTACAAGGCAATTAGCACCCGCATAAATAAGAACAACATTTTCTAATCCATCTATTTTTATAGGAGTGTTCAAAGCAACTAATTTATCTCCCATATGTCCTGCATAGCCCCAAGTCCATACTGTTCCATCTTCCTTTAAAGCTAAGTTATAATCGTAGTTTGCTGATATAGCAATAACATTGGAGAGATTTTTTACCTTCGTAGGAACTTCACTGTCCTCAAATGTTCCATTCCCCAATTGACCAAAGTTATTTTTACCCCAAGCCCATACTGTTCCATCACTACTTAATACAACCATGCGTTGCTGAGTACTTTGTATCGCTATAACTCCGTTTGGAACATTCGTTAGATACTCATTTGTACCAAGATGATAAATTTTCCCATCAGATAGTAAAGCATACTGATTATCAATTGCAATAGCATTATTAATCTCACTGTATCGAATAGGACCTTTAATAACTTGCCTAGAATATGGGTCAATATTCATAAACCATATGGAACCATCTCTAGTTAAAAGATAAACCTCAGACCCCCATAAACTTATGCTTTTAATATCACTTAGATAAGCAATTTTCTTTGGTATTGAAACAGTACTGTCATTTGGCGGGGGTACCCAATTTACATAACTCCCCCAAAACCAAATATTACCATCTCTGTCCGCTGCAATAGCAGCACCCCAAAACTGATCAATTGAAATAACATTACTCAGATTCAAAACTTTACATGGGGTATCGCTGTTTTTTGTTGTTCCGTTCCCAAGTGTTCCCGCATAATTATTTCCCCATGTCCATACAGTGCCATCTGGTTTAAGCACTTCAAATACAAACTCAGAAACAACTTGTCCATACCATTCTTCATTCGAAACATTCCCGGGGCTTATTCCATAATCCTCACATGATATTTGAAAAAAAATAAAAAGTACACACCCAAAAATAAGGATGATAGAAGGAACCTTAAGTTTCATTACTTGACTTAATAAATCTCGCATTAATTTTACCTCCTTCATTACTCTTTTACACTTTATGAGCAAGAAACATTATAATTTTTTAAAAGGATAATTAACATACATTTAGTTATATAGGATATCCTCTTTTGTTATGCAGTTTCTTAATAGTAAAATCACAAAATTTATCTGGAGTTAACTGTATATATATAATTACAAAATAAACTTCTTTTTCATTCTGCACCTCCTGTTTTATATTTGTTAAAATAAAAAACATACCCCCCTACCACAATTAGTAAAAGTGGTAGAGAAATAATTTTACCGTATAAACTAAAATTTACTTCATCCATCAATTCCACCCCCAGTAAAATGAAATGAACTTACTCAAACCGGGAAGTATCTGCCCTGCAATTATTCTCAGATAATTTTACTAAATTTCAAAAAAAAATCAAGATTTTTTAATATAGGATTAGGGATTGGTGGTTAGGGGGTTCTGA
>NZ_JBPSEG010000024.1:0-6762 GCF_051488665.1 Melioribacter sp. Ez-97
CTGAGGTACAATGTTCTTCGTTAAATAAAGGCGTATATTATACATCAAAACTATCAGCTATTGTATATCACATATATCAAAGAAAAAAGAATTTCTACCCACTAATCCCTAAACCCTGATCCCTAGTTCCTAATCGAACAACAAACATTGAACTCCAAAACCGAGAACCCCAGAACGATGAACCCCAAAACCAAGAACCTCAGAACCCCCTAACCACCAATCCCTAATCCTATGTTAAAAAGTCTTGACTTTTTTTTGAGATTTAGTTAAATTCACTAAGAGAGAAATTTCCGGGCAGATACTTTCCGATTAGAGTAAGTTCATTTCATTTTACTGAGGGTGGAATAAAAAATAAATGGAATAAATATTAGTCCCATCTAACTTGTCAAATAAATTAGCAATAAATTACTGTTTTAAAATTAATTTATAATCAATATCATTTAGGCTTTGTAGGGGATGGTAAGATGAAAAGAATGGAAATTTTACAAGCTTATATGATTTGTTATTGATAATTATCAATGGAAATTAAATAATAAATAAAAAATGGGGGGAGTAAAAATGAGAAAAATTATCTATTTACTTAGTTTAATATTATTAGTCAATTCATTTATTAATGCGCAACAATCGGATATCATAACCAAAACAGCTTTTGCAAATAATTTATCTGAAGATTGTACTATACTTTGTTCGAAAATTAGTATTGATGGTGAAAAGTCTATCAGAACTTTTGAAGTTGAAATAGCTTCGGAAGGTGAATATTTTTTATCTGCTTGGTTAATGAATACCAGTATAATAAAGAAGAATGGAATACAGTTCTATATTGATGATAGTAGTAGACCTGAAGGATTAATAATGCCAAAAAGTGAGCAATGGCAATTTGTTAAACTCAGGGATTCCAGTGGTAATAAAAGAAAAATAAGACTTTCAGCTGGTAATCATTTGCTAATATTTACTTCAATGCTTCCTGAATTACCTCCTATAGAATTCATTAGACTTATAAAAAGTGAATCTGACACA
This sequence comes from Melioribacter sp. Ez-97, assembly GCF_051488665.1. NCBI lineage: Bacteria > Pseudomonadati > Ignavibacteriota > Ignavibacteria > Ignavibacteriales > Melioribacteraceae > Melioribacter > Melioribacter sp. Ez-97. The sequence continues at coordinate 1,018 of NZ_JBPSEG010000024.1, forward strand.
GAATTGAATAATGAAGAGTGGTATAATTATTTTGAGAATGCTAAGGAAAATAATTTCAAGATTAATAAATATACAGTAAATAAAATTAATGAAAATCCTATGTATGAGTATGATCATCAATTAAATACATATTTTACTTATACATATTTTTCAGATTTTTATTTTAATGTAGGAACAGTAGTCTTTGAAACGAAGAAAGCTGATCCCTATTCTTCCGATCCTGTAATGCATTTATTTAATATTCAAAACCCTGATAATGGTTCCTGGGGTGATGATGACAGTGGAGAAGGTTATCAAGCTAAAATTACTGCAAATATTCAAAATCCTGGTTATTATCGTCTTCTTGTTAGATCATATAGTTCTAATCAAACTCAAACAACAGATCTTTATTTAAACAATGCCTTATATGCTTCAAATATAGTTATTTCAGGTGCAAATCTAGATTGTGATCATTCATTAACTGAAGAAATAAACTACTTTACTTGTTTTCCAACAGGTGATCCTGCCTTATGGATTCAAAGCGAAGATCTAAGAATATTAGGTCATAATGATGATTATGTAGGCACAGGGGATATTATCTGGCAACAAAATGCAAGAGTGAAAAAGTCTTATTCTAGTCACATGACAAAATGTATTGTCACATCGTCAAGCACTTATTATCCTACAGGATATTGTGATGTCTATATGAGATGTAAAAATGTTCCATCATCAACTATTAACAATTTCAGAAATCTAAATCCAGATGATGCAATTATGTCAGGAGATTATATTGGGAATTATAATTGTATTTCGTGGACAGGGGGAATAACTTCGTATTCAGAGTGGCCATTAAATCCTGGCTCTAGATATTACGTTCAAGGAGATTCATTAGCATCATTTGATAATTTTTACGCAAATAATCCACTGAGATATTCTGGTGCAGAAGGTTGGAATTATACACGTACAGGAGCTACACAATCAAATAATGTTATTGATCTTTGGTATTATGATGGATATTATGTTAAAACCTATACGCACGCATCTGTTAATGCAAAATGGTATAACAATCCTAATTTAGAACCTGCTAATGGGCACTCACATGGATATGATTGGGAAAGTAAAGCAGGGGACATGGAAAGATTTTTTCATCCCAGATATGCATTTAATGGTAGCTCTTATGGATATATCAAACATTATTATAAATTAGATGACGTTTTATTTAAGAAAGATTTTATTACCTCAGAAGAATCAATTCAAAGAGGATTATCAAAATTGGATAAAGTTACTTTAAGCAGTTATGAAATACAAAAAATAAATGAGTTGAAAGCTAAATTGCTTAACGAAAATGGGATTAATGAATTTTTTAGAAAGTACGATGCCTGGAAAAAAACCTGGACTGATCCAAGCATAAGTTGCCAAAGTAATCCTCGAGCGTATGCAAGTTCTAGTGAATATTATGATTTTTTAAATTATTGTATCTCAAAGAATAAAAAAGTATTGCCTCTTATTCTTGAAAGGTTAAATGAAGGCGACTTTTATTTAATTGTTGCAATGGAAGATTTGACTTATGCAGGAAATGAAAAACTGATGGAGGAAATACACAAAGAAAATAAAAATAACATGTATGCAGATGATGGTGTTTTTGTAATTCACACACTAATTGGTAATTGGTTAAAATTTGGGAAGAGATTACTTGCAAATTTTGAGGATTATCAAGGTTTTACGCTTCAAAGCTCAGAATCAATGTTAAATTACAGTTCTAATACAACCGAAGATAAAGTTGTAATGCAAAACTATCCCAATCCCTTCAATCCGACAACAATTATTGAATATACAATACCCACAAAAGAATTTGTGTTACTTAAAGTTTATGATATTATGGGAAGAGAAATTGAAACTCTTGTTAATGAAGAAAATGAGGCAGGAACTCATAAAATTGAGTTTGATGGTAGTAAATATTCAAGCGGTGTTTATTTCTATAGAATACAGGCAGGCAAATTTACAACTACAAAGAAATTTATATTGGTGAGATAAAAAAGTATTAGGAGTAAAAAATGGTAAGTTGTATTTATAAAAAATTATTATGGTTTATAATTACAGGCTTATTTTTTTCTTTTACTTGTTGTAAAGATAATATAGTGTCAAGTTCAAACTCAAATGAAGGACTCTGTATCTATGCAACCAAAATTAATATTAATTCAGATTTATCTTATCAAAATATTGATTTAGAAAAAGCAGAATTAATAGGTGAACCTATAATTTCTTACAATCATATAATATTGTATGATACAAGCAATCATGTGTTAACTTTATCTTTTTCACAAGATTCTCTTAAAAAGAGAATTGCTCAGATGAGTGCTTATGATAATGTTATTGGCATGTATGGAATGCCTTTTATAGTAACATTGGATCATGAAAAAATTTATGGTGGCTGGTTTTGGCTACCTGTTTCTTCTATTCATTGCCATTCAATTGTTATATTGCTCGATACTGTTTCTTATGCTTTAAAAATTAATGAGATAAAAATACAACTAGGCTACACGGATGAAAATCAATTTAAAGGAACTGACCCAAGAAATAATAGAAAGATCATTTATCGGTTAATTAAGGATAAAAAAGTAAAATGAATGCTATTAATCGATTTTCCAGGAGGGATTAAAATGAAAAAAGTCTTTTTAAAACTTATCGGTATCTTTAATTTGATGATATTTGTTACAATAACTTTTTCTCAGATGGATACATTTTATGTTGCTAGTGATACACCACCTTCCGAAGGGAATTTGAATCGAGCTATAGAAGCTATTATTCAGAAAGGAACTTTGTCAAATACATTATTTATGTTAGAAAAAAATGGTTATTATGTAATGACAGATTCAATACTTATTCCATCAGGAGAAAATTTAACTATTATAGCGCCAGAGCCAGGAACTACACAGCAAGCTGCGCCTCCGCAGTTATTGTGGAGCTCCCAAACAAATAGCGACAAAAAACATTTCTTTGTTTCTTATGGTAATCTTATACTAAGAAATATATGGATATTAAGCATGGATACAGAAGGAAATAAAATTGGCTCAAATATAATATTCAAACAAAATAATAAATTGAATAAACAACAATGCAAATTAGAAAATGTGATGTTTGATTCTTTTACATATTCACCCGAAGGGAATGGAACTATAACAATTGCGTGTGAGAATTTTACTGGTGAATTTAAGAATTGCTACTGGAAAAATTGTACTAATGAATTTTTAACCCATCAAGGTAAAGCTGTTTCATTCCATTATAAACATTCTGGTTTACATATTGACAGTTTATTATTTGAAAATTGCACATTTGCAAATATTGGTCAAGTATATGAACAGCAAGGAAGCTATTATGCTGACTTTGTTAAATTCAATCACTGTACATTTCTTAATGTAGTAAAAAGCCCATTGCAATCAGGTGCCTGGTATAAATTAGTTTTAACTAATAATTTATTTATAAATACATTTATGTATGGGTACATCCCTGTTATTGATGAGTATAAAGCAGCGGGAGGGATATTCAGAATAGATAGCATTACAAATTTTGGTTTCATAGCCCCCTTTACTGAAAATGATCGTAAGATATTGTTTGTTAACAACAACTACTACATAGAAAATTGGTTATCGTATTGGATGAAGAATAATCCATATAGTCTTGAATTACAAATCAAAAAACAATATGATTTTATACCTGAACCGCAACCGATATTAAATCGAAACACAGAAACATTTTTTAAATCAAGTTCTTTCCCTTTTATAAGTATGAACAATATTGATAGTCTAAATCCCAATTTCATCTTACCACCAAGCGATACGACATCAATAAAACAATTTCTTTTTTACAGGTGGTCGAATATTGGAGCTACTCAAAACTGGGCATGGAGGCCAGAAAGTAGCATTCATCGATTGTGGCCTCTGGAAGAAAATCTTGCCTACTCAAACAGTACATTATTAACGGCTGGAATGGGAGAATTCCCATTGGGAGATTTAAATCATTGGTTTCCAGAAAGGTATACAGAATGGAAAGCACAGAAAGAATTCGAAGATGAACGAATAGCTACCTGGCTGGAAACAGGTAAAGACCCTGTAGTAGGTATATATGAAGAATATAAAATAAGACAACCTTTTGATATAAGACTTTTTCAAAATTACCCCAACCCCTTCAATCCAACAACTGTAATCAGTTATCAATTACCTGAGAAAAACTATGTAACATTAAAAGTCTATGACATTTTAGGAAGGGAAATAGCTACACTCATAAATGAATATCAAAATGCAGGCAGTTACAAAGTAGAATTTTCAGCAGATGAATATCAACTATCCAGTGGAATATATTTTTACACATTGAAAGCTGGTAAGAATTATGCAGTTAAGAAGATGTTGCTGGCGAAGTAGGTTAAATTACCGGTATTGCCAAATTCGCGTTTAGGTACGTGCGACTGCCTACCGGCAGTGTATTACTTCAGTAATTCGGTAACATTACGGAGGCAATCTAAAGGAGTTATAAAATTTAACGAACCATGCCGGCGTTGATAATTATAACGATATAAATAACCACTTATTTCAGAAGATAAGGTATATAAAGTTTGACCGAAGTTCAAATAGATTAAGCATTCTTGATGTAAAATTCTCCAAAATCGTTCGATTTTGCCATTGGATTGAGGATGATAAGGCCGTGTGTAAGTATGATCAATACCAACTATATTTAACATAGTTTCAAAGAAATAAGTTTTTTTGGCTTTCTGAGAGGTAAAAGCGGTAAACTCAACGCCGTTATCAGTCATCACACGCTCAGGCTGGATGCCGTGAGCTAAGAAGAAACGAAGAGATTGAAAAAAAGCTTTTGAAACTTCAGCTGCATTTATAGCAGGGATTACTTGAACATAAGCTAAACGACTGTAGTCATCAATTATGCCGAATAGATAATATCTTTTTCTATTTTGCATTATTGATTTTGGGAGATAATAAGTATCTGCATGAAGAAGTTCGCCCGGATACTTTTTAACATAACGTTTGATTTGTTGTTTTCTTTTATTGTTTAACGGATACCTCTTAAAGGTTCTGTAAATAGTCGAAACAGAAGGATGAAGGTCAAACTTGTTCTTTAACAAATGGAATATTTCAAATTCGTTAGCGCCAAGTTTACGACGAATTTTAATTATTATCCGTTCTTCTTCTTTACTAAGAAGTTTGTATTTACCAGGCTTTGGACCTCTTTTTTGTGGAAGAAGCGCAGATTGTTCTTTCCCGGATTTTATCCATCGTTCATAATATTTCCTTATGTCCTTACGATGGATATGGTGTACTTCACAAAGTTGGTTGACAGTCTTAAAAACTGAAAAATCACCAGACTTAATTTTTTCATAATCTTGCAAAATGGTTAACCATTTTGATGTAATAGCATTAATTGTTGATTTGTTCATTGTAACACCAAATTATTACTTTTAATATAACTCCGGTGTTACCGAAATGCTGAAGAATTACACGGCAGGCAGGTTCTTCGTGCTGAAGTTAGGGGGTAAAGATAGAGATTCTTCACCCGCTGATGGCGGGTTCTGAAAGACATAAAGTATTAATTTCCCTTTCACCATTGTATTGAATAATGCAAACGCTGTAATTTGTCTTTCTGAGGAGATCCGACGTAGACGGAACGACGAAGGATCAGTATGGCAATTTGATTTACTTAACTGACTTGGAGATTCTTCTTCCTCCTGCGGCGAAGTCGGAGTGACCGTAACCTTTG
>NZ_JBPSEG010000025.1:0-3780 GCF_051488665.1 Melioribacter sp. Ez-97
GCTTGTAAAAGTAATTCTATTTTCCGATGACCCTTGGGCATTGAGTGTGCCGTTGACTACTAATGAAGCTCCATTACCAAAATATAGCTCTGTGCCCGGTTGAATAGTTAAAGTTACGCCTGAATTAACAGTAATCGTATTATTTATATACCATTTACCTACTGTTAATGTTGTATTTTCTTCTACTGTATAATGGTTGATATTTATATCAACTTTAGCCTGCCCATTTTCATATCTCAAATTTTTAAATGAAAACCCGGAGAGTATATTATGTGCATAAGTTTCATATTGGTTATACCAGTTACTATTAGGATTAGAATAAAAATTGAATTTCTTACCGTCTCCTGGGATATAAAGGATACCTTCTTCCCCCGCTGAATAAACACCCTCACCTGTATAAGGTCCACCAACAATTGCTCCTCCAACAACTTTTCTAACTTCTAATTTGTCACGTCCAGAAATGGGATTAGATATCCCACTGTCATATTGATCGTCAGACCAATTTGTTTTTCCTAAAGCTGCTTCTATGTCAAAGTCTTTGCTGTACCAATTCCAAAAATCTCCAGAGCCTATTAATCCGTCACCCTTTACATGCCAAATAATTACTCCACCCTTATTTTTATCAGTTAAAGGGAAACAACTAAATGCATAACTGGCAGTAGGTTTAATATAAGAAATATAAAACTTTTCATTAGGGACTGCATTAGATGGTAAACTTGATGGAGTATAAACATATAATGATTTTGTGCTTTGATAATCCGACAATACAAAATTCTGATTGCTACTCGTAATTGGAATTGCCGTTAACCACTTATTTCCTCTGATTGTTACATCGCTGTAAACCGGACTGTATGGAGAAGGTTGCAAATAACCACTTGCATCGTAAAATCCTAATACATCCGACATTACATCAAAACTGCCTGAACCCCAATGGTTAAAGGTTGTTAACCCAGAATGGTCTTGATCAATTAAATCAAAATAATAATGACCATTTTCATGTACTATAACACCATAATAATTATCTCTATTTACACCTCTGCTTTGATGATCAACCCTTACAATTATAGGTCTTTTTACACCTGCAACTATTACAGAATCCCTGGATGTATAATTATGAACATTTCCAACCACGCCCCAATTGCCAGGTCCAATTGATGTAAAATGCACTTCAACAATTCTATCATTATTCCAATCATATTCGGCGAAATTTACAATGGAATCCGCCTTGAAAAGCACCGAATCTATATTGGTTGCTCCATGGTCATGACCCGATGGCACCGATTCTAACTCAAATGCATGCGTCGCATCGCGCCTTATCACAATTGGACTATAAATATAATTGTTTAGTGTGGACTCATTAAAATAATGCAGTAAATCATAACTAAACAAGCCATTAAACCAACTTGGTAAATTGCACCCTGTTCCAGGATCCATTGAAATTATTACAATCTCCTTAATTGTATCCGGCGGGGTGAGAGTCATTAAAAGTGAATTTGAAGTTCCTTTAACAACATTCTTTGCCCTGCTATTATAATCAAGGTTAACAATGTCTGAAAAATTTTGCGAATAAGAACTAATACTAAAGAAAAGCATAGTGACTAATAAATAATATATACTTTTCATAGCATCCTCCAATTATTTTAAATAAATCATTTGTTTTGATATTTCCTTTCTTTTTGTTATTAAACAATAAATGTATACGCCGCTTGATAAATTATTTAACAGCGGGTTGAATGTTATAGTGTGCATTCCCGAAGTCATTTCTTTATCAATTAGTACTGCAAGCTCTTTACCGAGAATATCATAAATAATTAATTTGACGTTCTGTGTTGCCATTAAATTGAAAGCTATTATTGTGGAACCGTTAAATGGATTAGGGTAGTTTTGAAAAAGATAAAAACTTGATGGTTTGTTGTGCTTATCAATTTCAACGCTAACCGGGCTACCGTTTTCATCTTTTAACAAATATGAGATGTACAGTTTTGGTAATTCGTCACCGCTACCCGTTGAATCGATTTTAACATTACGCGCCGAGGAAAAAACAAGAACTTTGCCGTCTTCAGATATCCACGGATACCTATCTTCACCGCCTGCTACAAAAGTTGGCCACTTAATTGAATCCGGGTAATATCCTCTTGAATTGATATTAAGATAATAGCAATTTCCCCATGTATTTTTCTTATTATCCCAGTAAGATACTACCAATTCTTGCTTTCTAAGCTCTGCTTCTTTTATTGGTTGACCAATTTCGGAAGGATAATATTGCCGAGCAAAGTATAATTTTTTCTTATTCTGCGTTGTGCTTAATCCATAAATATGAGCTGTAGTGAAAGGATTTTCAAATGGATTAGAGGTTACGTTTGCAAAACTATCGGCAACAGCCCAATCATTTTTCTGATTATCGAATGTATATAAATACATAGTTACTAATCCTGTATGATTTGCTAAAACATATGCAGAATCTCTACTCAGTTCATAAAAGAATACTTCCCCTCGCGGCGTATTTATCCCTGGTCCCATATTTACCGGCGGTCCCCAATCTTTTGTGCTATCATTCCAATCGCTTCGCCAAATATCCTGTCCGCCATATCCGGAGTCTCCATAATTACTTATATACATTCGTTTTCCATCACGGCTTATTGGACATGAAATTGGGGGTAATTGTCCCGGGGGATTTACTTTGTCATTTAACCGGCTTACATCCCAAATTGTCTTTCCGTTAACAAAGTTTTTTACGGCACGAAAAACACCATTACCTCCGGTGAAATAAAGAGTATCCATTGACTTTGTAAATGCAGGTGAATCAAACCAATGGAAAGGAATATTTAACGCGCTGTCTAGCAAAATTGGTTCACTCCATACCTCCGGAGCTAAAGGCCAATCCTGAGCGTTAATTATTTTTCCAGAAATCAAAAACATTATAACTATAAATACATTTTTAAAAACTACTTTTTTCATAATCACTCCTAAAAATTTTACTAATTCAGAATGAACCCTATTTTTAATATAAATTTCTTTTTCATTCTGCACCTCCAGTTTTATTTTTTTGGAATATAAAATCACCCCTTACCACAATTAGTAAAAATGGCAGAGGAATAATTTTACCGCCTAAACTAAAATTTACTTCATCCATTAATTTCACCCTCAGTAAAATGAAATGAACTTACTCAAACCGGAAAGTATCTGCCCCGAAATTTTCTGCTATGGAATTTTAATAAATCTCAAAAAAAATCAAGAAATTTATCTCTGCTTGATTATGTTTATTTAACCACTTTCCTTCACACAGTCATACTGAGCAAAGCGAAGTATCTCTTGTTTTATTATCATTCTGAACGAAGTGAAGAATCTCTTTTCCATTTAGATTCCTCGGTCACTTCGTTCCCTCAGAATGACACATACTTTTTCATTGTCATTCTGAGCGAAGCGAAGAATCCCTTTCTTCATCTTTGCTTGATTATGTTTATTTATCTGCAGAAAACTTAAATACTTTGCGCTTTCTCTGCATTCTTTGCGGTTTCAATATTTATCGCTTCACTTGTGTATAATGTCATCTACTTCGCCAGCAACATCTTCTTAACTGCATAATTCTTTCCCGTTTTTAATGTGTAAAAGTATATTCCACTGGAAAGTTGATATTTGTCGGCTGAAAATTCTACTTTGTAACTGCCAGCATTTTGATATTCATTTATGAGTGTAGCTATTTCCCTTCCTAAAATGTCATAGACTTTTATTGTTACCAAACTTCTTTCTGGTAATTGATAACTGATTACTGTTGTTGGA
>NZ_JBPSEG010000026.1:0-3321 GCF_051488665.1 Melioribacter sp. Ez-97
ATCGCCGTATCCGCTTTCGGTCTGAAGTCTGTAAAAGTAAATACCGCTTGGCAAATTATTGCCGTCAAACTTTTCTTCGTAGATTCCGGGCGCTTTTAAGCCGTCTACCAGAGTTGTTATTTCCTGTCCGAGCGTATTATAAATTTTAAGCGTAACTTTTTCGTATTTAGGTACCTGGTACTTAATTACTGTTGACGGATTAAACGGATTGGGATAGTTAGGGTACAATTTGAATTCCGTAATTTTTTCCGCGGATAAATTTTCAACATCCGTTGTCTGATAAAGTTGTACGTCCATCCATTCGAGACGGTTAATCAACCATTCCTTCATGAAGTCCACTTCTTTTTGATAAGTATCCCGTTCCTCGGCGCCGGGCAGACTGCGCCAGATTGAAACCCCGAGTATCGGCCATTTTTTGAAATTATGTTCCTGGGCTTCCTGAAGGTAATTTGCAACCGAATCAATAAAAGCAATTATTCGTTCCGTTTTCAAGGATTCCTGCCGGTATTCCGTCCATTTGTTTTTAAGCTGCTTTTGAATTTCTTTATCGCCGAACAGCTTATCCCAGAACTGAGGACGCGCTCCGTCCGGGATTTTTATTCTCCATTCGTCGTAGCGATCGCCGTTGTGATGTGTGGAATTACAAAGCGCCTGGTCGAAATCCCATATCGGTCCGGCGCAAATTTTTTTCCCGCGGTCTTTATAAAAATAGCTGCTGTAACTGTATGCATCGGAGTTGCCCGTAAGTTCCTGTATTATTATTTCGTCAATGAAAGAAGAGACCTCGATATATTTATCGTAGCCTATGAACGGCACGTTATAATTCGGTCCGGCCATAACGTCGCAAAATTCCTGTTCCAGATTTCTGATATATTCGAGTTGCTGCGGCATAACTTCGTCGGGTTGAGGATATTTTAAAAAACGCGGATTTCCGTCGGCTTCGGTAGAATCGAACAGAAGGTCGTTGTGTTCTTCGTCTCCCCACCTTCTGTTTACGCACCAGATATATCCGCCCGTCAAAGCTTCGCCGGTAGTGTCGGAAGAATCCATTTTAGCAATGTCGAGACGATTTTTATCCGGTTTTATTTTTTCTTCCAACACATAAACGCCCTGGTATTCTCCGTTTAAAACCAATTCTACATGCCGCGTTCTCGGCGCCCATTTTCCCATCGACCTGTACATATAATAAGCCAGCGCGTCCCTCATTAATGTTTTGTCGATATAGACGGCTCTCAAAACAAAATCATTTTCTTTCGGCAAACCGAGTAATTCTACATTTCTGTTCGAACCGTCCTCGTTGCGGGTTTCGATAGTATACGGTTTTTTATCCGAGATTCGGAACGATGCATTCCCCCGGTATTCAATTCCGATCCATCCGTCGTATTCGTTAAACTGGTCGGTAATGTTGTTTCTGTTGCCGGGACCGTTGTAAATGATTCCCATTTTTGCCATAATTTTGGGCTCGTGAACAATTGTTCCGCCCTCCGTATCAATTACAATTATAGGAAGATCGGAAGAACTGAATTCGAACGGCTCGTCGAACCATTCCGGCGTGGAGCGATACGAACGGCTCGAATCGCCAATTCCAAATGACAGAAAGAAAATCGAAGAAAGGTCGGTCGACGCGGCGGAAGCGTTATGCACTTGAACGGCAAGTAAATTTTCACCCGGTATCAATATATTTTTCAGAATTTCCTTTTTAATTTCAAATTCTTCCGGAGCTCCTCCGTCATACATTTTTGCTTCGTGTTCGGAATCGGCAAATTTATTGTACTCGGGAGGATTACCCGATATTCCGGCGCGAGCCACTTCAACGCCGTTTATATATGCAACGAACGCATCGTCATAGTCGGCATGCAACAACGCCGATTCGATTAATGAAGTATCGGCTATGTTAAATTTAATCCTCATAAACAGCGAGATTGTTTGTTCGATTATGGTATTGTCGTCGCCGTCGCCGTAACCGATTCCCCCTCTTCCTTCCATCCAGGAACTGTCGTCGTAGTACAATTGATTCCATTCGGCGTCCGGACTGGAATTGCCCGGTCGATACCTCCATACATCCGACGAATAAACAACCGTTTCCCAGTGGTCTGCAGAATTTGAATTTGCAAATACGGAACCGAATCCCAGAGCGATTAAAATGAGTGTTATTATCACGTTCTGTTTTCCTTGTTAGTAATTAAGTAAACTTTCCGAAATCAATTTTTACAAACTAATTGTAAACGAAAAACTCGAATCAAACTTAGCTATGTATTGAGACGCTATCCTTATATCTTTTGAATACATTTTTTATTAAAAAAAATTTCCTTTAATCGTATTCATTTTTTTCTCCCTTTTTAATTTTTTTAATAACATTCCCAACTAATTTAATTTCAGCCTATAGACACCGCCAGCGCTGCCTAAGTAAAGGTATCTTTCATCGGGATCTATTATTAAGTCGTTGTAGTAATCATCTATTTGCACACTATCTATCCCTATTTTTTGCCATTGCGAATCCGAATATCGACGCCGATATACTCCTCCTCCTTCAGTATTGACTACAACTGCGTATAAATCACCTTTACTTTTCAGGGAAACAAGTTTCATTACATTACTTCTATCCGGGATTCCTTCAGCAAAGGCTTCCCAACTTTCTCCCCCGTTTTCGCTTTTGAAAAGACTACCGTCTTTCCAACCACATCCTACAATTACTCTCTCTGAATTTTTGGGATCTATAACTATAGCGGCAACATATCCGGACGGTCTTCCTACAAATGTCCAATTCTCCCCGGTATCTATGCTTTTATAAACTCCATCACCACCTACATATATAATGCTGCTGTTTTTAGGGTCTACAGCCATACTTAATACGCTGCTGTTCAGCTTTACCTTCCAGCTTGACCCCGCGTCAACACTTTTATAAAAAGCTCCCCCGGAAAGCGCCGCGGTACCAGCATATAAAATATTCGAGTTGTTAGGATCAATTTCCAAAAATTTCACTGATGAAAATCCATCATACATTATTCCTTCCGAACAGTTATTCCAAGAATGCCCTCCATCTGTACTTTTTATTATTTTAACTAATCCTCCATATATTGTTTGAGAATTTCTTGGATCAATTACCATTGAATAAAAAACTGCTTGATATAAACTATCCCATGTATTACCGCCGTTTGTTGTTTTCAACAATTTACTCGTACCACTAACATAAATTACGTCTGGATTTGTTGGATCAATTGCCATTGAAGAGATACTCTCACCCTTGAGACCAAGGTATATCCATGTAGTATCTGTTGGTAATACCGGTTCAATTCCATTATTTTTACAACTAAATTGTAG
>NZ_JBPSEG010000027.1:0-1851 GCF_051488665.1 Melioribacter sp. Ez-97
GATATTTACTTTGCAGAACTCATCTCCACTTCCTTTTGATTGGACTTTCTATCAAGGCGAGTGTTTACCTTTAACAGAAGGAGAATTAACAAGCTTTGTTCCTCAAGAATTTCTACTTGAGCAGAATTACCCTAATCCTTTTAATAACATTACTTTAATCACCTACCAATTACCACGAACAGAAGTAATTAATTTAACGATATATAACATAAGAGGAGAAGTAGTAAAAAAATTAATAAGAAATGAAATAAACTTGCCAGGACGTTACATAATTACGTGGGATGGTAGAGATGAAAATGGGAAGGAAGTGAGCAGTGGCGTTTACTTTTATATGTTACATAGTATAAATTATAGAAATGGTAGAAAAATGATTCTTCTCAAGTGAGCAATTCCTACTGTTGATAAAAGAATAACTTCAAGAATAAATAAGAGGAGGATTTTATGTTTATTAATAACACAAAACCTCTAATTATTAATTATATTTTAGTAATTTTATTTACTATTTTATTAACGGTAACATACGACATATCCTACGGTCAGATCACAAAGCAGGATGCAAAAGATTGGATACTTAAAGAATTGTTAAAAGAAAAACTTGGTAAAGTAGATGTTTATATATCCAAAGATATTGTTCGTAAAAAAGACGGACTTAAACTTTGGAAAAAACAATTAGCTGTTCCATATACAGAATGCTGGATATTTTTTGTTGACGAGATGCCTTTTGCTAATTGGGAACATCCGTGCAGTTACATATTTGTTAACAAAGAAACAGGAGAATACGAAATTGTGAAAGAAAAAATACATCCTGCTGATCTTAATCAATTTGAAGTGATATCAAACGTAAAACATCAAGGTGGTCTGGGTAAAATGCTAAAAACATATACCCCCTCTGTAATACAAACCGTATCGCCCAATGAACATCTTTATGCAGTAATAATAAATGGTTGTGACTGGCAGCGCTACTGGAACGATATATCTGCTATGTATTGTACATTGGTTGATGTTTATGGGTACCCCGAACAAAATATTCTCGTGCATTATGGAGATGGTACAAGTTCTTTTGGAAATGATTTTAATAATGATAATATTAATGATATTGATTATAATGCAAATAAAAGTACAATAGAGCGAACTTTTAGAAATTTGGCTGGCGAATGGACAAATGATCCTAATGTTCCAGAGTTGGGGCCCGATGATCAATTATTTATATTTATTGATGATCACGGTGGACATAATGGAAGTTCTTCTTACATTTGTTTACAAGACTATGATTTATATCCTGACGAATTAGCAGATTATATTGAAAATATTAATTGCTCTTCAATGATTTTCGTGATGGAACAATGCCACAGTGGCGGATTTGAAAATGAAATTACTAATGTGACAAATGCAGCTTGCAAACATAGAGTTATTCATACAGCCTGTGGGGAATATGAATATTCATGGGCAGAAATTTGGATTAGTAATGCTATGTATGATGAATTCGTTTTTTACTGGACTGCTGCTGCAAGAGGTTATTACCCGGATCCAAATGGAGATTATCCTTGGCAAACTAGTTATGCAACGGGTAATTTCCCATTCGGTAATTATTTTGCCTCGCACCCTTCTGATTATAATCCAGATGATAATGAAGATGGGAAAGTACAAATGGAAGAAGCATTTACTTATGCGAATGATTTTGATACAAGGTCACCCGTGGGCTATTATAACCCATATGATGGGTCAGAAAATCCGGTTACAAATAATATGAGTGGATTTCAGGAAGACTTGCTTGATTTAACGGGTTTTTCTGGAACAATTTACAACAATCAAACTATAAGCGGAGACTTTATTGTATCAGGTGATTTATCA
>NZ_JBPSEG010000028.1:0-1425 GCF_051488665.1 Melioribacter sp. Ez-97
CAACCTAATCCATTTACTTTTTTCCCCGGTCAAAAAACTGTTTTAGTTAAAGATACAAACTGGGTTATAATTGATGGTGACACAGTTATAAGTCGATACTTCGAAATAGGAGAACTCTTTTGGGGTGAAGAAATTATCGAGAAATTTGGAATTTTTTCTTTTGACCTTGAATCTCCAAGTCGTTATTGTACGGGAGCTATTATCAATGGACAGCAATATGGGACAATAGTAAGTGTCGAAGATGAGAATATTGAACATTCTATTCCCGGTAAATTTATTCTTGAAAATAATTACCCGAACCCATTCAATCCAACAACAACTATCCGTTTTTCTATTCCTAGAAGCCGGCAAGGCAATTCTTATTCGAATGTAAAACTTGTAGTCTATGATCCACTTGGTAGAGAAGTTGTTACGTTAGTTGATGAACAAAAGTCTGCTGGAACATATGACGTAACTTTCAATGCGAAAGGTCTATCCAGTGGTGTATATTACTACTCGCTAATTTCAGGAACCAAAATTATTACAAAACCAATGGTTTTAATTAAATAATAGGTGATAAAATGAAAACGAAATTATTATACCTGTTAATTGTACTAAGCATGTTATTAAGTACGAAAATAAAAGCAGGAATTGAAGATGCTTGCGGTACAACTTCAGGTAGTTCAGCTCCGTATATACCAACAAGCGGTACTATCAAAGTTTTTGTAATTTTTGCTCAATTTAGAGACGACCCTAATACAGACGATAATGGATGGGCAAAAGATAGTTACCCGGATTGGGCAAACACATTTGTAAATTCATCAACAGGAGGCCCTTATTCATGGAATAATTTATCCCACTATTTTAATGAAATGTCAAATAGTACATTCCAGGTTATCGGTGACGTTTATGACGAATTGGTTACTACCGACTATGATCAAAGTCATTATTCAACAATAGGAGAAGTTAATAGAGAAATTATTGCGGAAGTTGATCCTTATGTAGATTTTTCTGATTACGATAATTTAAATGGCAGCAGTTCCGGAAGTGATGGGAAAGTTGATTTTGTCTATATTATTTATAGAAATGTAATTGGCACAACTTTAATGAATTATTCAGGGATTGCACATTTAAATGTAAGCTCAACAATAACCGTTGATGGCAAACAGATAGTAAATAATACAGATATAGGTAGTGGAGTGCAACAAAGAGGCGGTTACAACGGGAGAGATTATACACTTTATGTAGCAGCTCATGAGATGGGGCATTACTTATTTGGTTATAACCATATCAGTTACGCTACAAATCTTTGTCTAATGTCTAATAGTGGATATCCTGTATGGAATGGCAGCAGGGGCATGCACTCATGGGAAAGGCATTATTTGGGTTGGATTAACTATACCGATAGGACAACAGATGGTTCAGTAACAATGTCCGATTACATGA
>NZ_JBPSEG010000029.1:0-1413 GCF_051488665.1 Melioribacter sp. Ez-97
GGGTGTGTAAATAATTTTGTGTAAATGGTTAATGAATAGCTTGAGGCTAAGCGGAGTGGAGTGTAACGGAACGAAGCTTAGCCTCGTGGAAATAACTTGACAATATTCCATATAATTAACAAATTCATTAACCAAAGAAAGGATATACCATGGAACTTACCGAAGAGATAATCAAACAATTAAAGTCTGATCTGTCAAAAGCCAAAACCTATGATGATTTGATGGGAAAAAACGGAGCCATCAAAAAACTCATTTCAAAAACTCTCGAGACAATGCTCCAAGAAGAACTCACAGAACATCTCGGATACGAGAGATATTCGCCTGCAGGCAGAAACAGCGGCAATAACCGAAATGGTAAAACTTATAAAACTTTGAGGAATGACAATGGCGAAATAGATATTGCCGTTCCACGAGATCGTAATGGCACATTTGACCCTATAATTGTCAAGAAATATGAACGAACGCTTGGAGCAATCGAAGATAAAATAATTTCAATGTATGCTAAGGGAATGACAACCCGAGATATTCAATCACATCTTCAAGAATTATACGGACTTGATATAAGCGCATCGCTTATCTCTCAGATTACTGATAAAATCATCGACTTAGCAAAAGAATGGCACAATCGCCCGGTAGAAAGTATATACCCAATAGTATTTTTCGATGCCATCCACTATAAAGTAACAAGCGAAGGAAAAGTAATAAATAAAGCTGCTTATACATGTTTATCGCTCAATATGGACGGTAGAAAGGATTTACTCGGTCTGTGGGTCAGCGAAGCCGAAGGAGCCAATTTTTGGCTTACGGTTTTAACCGAGCTTAAAAATCGTGGGTTAGAAAAAATCCTCATTGCTTGTGTCGATGGACTCAAAGGCTTTCCAGAAGCGATTAATACTGTATTCCCAAATACTGAAATCCAGCAGTGTATAATTCACTTAATAAGAAACACCTTAAAATATATTGCAAGTAAAGACCAAAAACAATTTATGCAAGAGTTGCGTAAAGTTTACTCTGCCCCAACAGAGGAAGCCGCTCTCATAGCCCTTGATAAGCTCGAAGAATCTTGGGGCAAAAAATACTCGCTTGCTATTAAAACTTGGCGTAATAACTGGACTCATGCTTCTACTTTTTTCAAATACCCCGATGAAATACGTAAAATCATTTACACTACCAATGCTGTTGAGGCAGTGCATCGGCAGTTCAGAAAGGTTACCAAGACCAGGAGTATTTTCCCTAATGACGACGCCCTTAAAAAAATGTTGTTCTTAGCTTATAGAGATTTATCTAAAAAATGGACTGTACAAATACAAAACTGGGCAGTTGTTATTTCTCATTTATCTGTTATTTTTGAGGATCAATTGAAAGATGTTCTTTAACCTAAAATTCCATTTACACAAATTATTTTACAGACTC
>NZ_JBPSEG010000030.1:0-1411 GCF_051488665.1 Melioribacter sp. Ez-97
TGTTATGGTTCAGCGTGAAATGGAATTTCGGATTATTTAAGTAAGGTGAAGAATTAGGACACATTCATCACCTCATGGCGTAATTGTCTGCCATTTTCATAGCGATTTTTTTTAGCTAATTGCAATTTAGTATTTCTCGCTTCAAGTTTCTCGGTAATTCTGTTGGTTAAAAAATCATCCGGAGTTAAATAGAACAAAGAGCTATGCAGTCGCTTGGTATTGTAAAATTCAATGAATTCAGCGATTTTTTTTCTGACATCGTCAAGATTAATTAATGATTTAGTAGCCAAACATTCTTCGTGAACGGTTCTGTGATATCGTTCAATCTTACCATTGCTCTGGGGATAAGCAATAGATGTTCTAATATGCTGAAGCCCAACTTCTTTAACATATTCTGCAAAGTCCCTGGAGATAAACTGGGAACCGTTGTCGGTAATCAGTCGTGGTTTAACGCCGGGATATTTTTCCAATGCTCTCTGAACAACAATTTGAATGTCATACTCTTGCATGTTAGTCCTTACTTCGTGATGGACAATATAACGAGAGTAACCGTCAATAACCGAGATGAGGAATAAGAACGTACCCCGGAAGTTTACGTATTTGATATCAGTATGCCAGTGTTGATGAGGCATGGTCGGTTGAACAAAGCCGCTACCTTTGGAGGAATGTTTAACCTTATTCCTGCGATTCAACAGACCGGCTGATTTTAATACTCTGTATGTCGTCGAAGGACTTACTGCTACGATGTTTTCATCAAGCATCATATATGTCAATCTTCGGTAACCTTCGTCAACATGAAGACGGGCATAGTTAATAATTGCTCCTCTTTCCCAATCAAGTATCCAATGCTTCTTTGGAATAAAACCGTTATGATTATTGGGTCTTTCATTACGGTCTATCCAAGAGTAATATTTGCTGGAATTAATACCAATCATCGCCAGCAGTTTATTTAACGGAGTATCGGTTTTTACGGTCATCATTTTAGTAAAACTCACAATGTTATCTCGTATGTCAGGTTCGACCCATTTAGCATTTAATCGTCCCCAGAGATACTTTTTTTTATTTCTATGTTCTCCCTAAGAAGATAACTGATGGCTTCATCACGGTCTTTTAGCTTAGCTTGAAGCTTTTCGATCTTCTTTTGTTCCGCGCTTGTTTGCTTTGTATTAGACTTCTTTGGCGTAAATATTTCTGTAGCCGATTCAAATAATTTTTTCTTCCAGTTGTAAATATCCTTTGGACGAACTTGATACTTCTCGGCTAACTGACTTATTGGTACATTGTTCTCTAAGAGTTCTCTTAGAATCATTACTTTTTGTTCGGCTGTGTAGTGTTTTCTTTGTTGCATGGAATTCTCCTTTTTTACTCTTATGTAAATTTAGGAAATTCCATTTCCATCTGAAGCATAACA
>NZ_JBPSEG010000031.1:0-1185 GCF_051488665.1 Melioribacter sp. Ez-97
TTGAATGGATTCGGGTAGTTATTCGTCGTCAATAAAACTTCTTCTTGATTTATTTCATTATTACTTACCTTTTTTTCATTAATAGAAGCCCTATACTGATTACCTAGAAGTATTTCACTACTGATTAGCAGCTCATCTTCAGGATATTTCTGTTTTAATTCTTCATAATAACTTGAAGCAGTCTTTATATCACCGAGACAATTTACATACAATGAAATAAGTCCATATAAAGCACTCTTTTCTATCTCTGAATTTATACTGAATTCATTTTTAATTTTCCTCATATTATCTGCTACTTTTTCATATTCTCTGTCGGTAAGTAATTCGCGGTTTATTAAATCGAGCGCTATTACTGTAAGTTCGTCTTTCTTTAAGCTTTTGTAAGACTCAGAGATTCCGGCTAAGTATTTATCAATCCCTTTTCTGTTCAACTTAAAGAAACAATCACCTAATCTTACCAAAGCATATCTGCCTTTTGCGGTATTTAATTCCTTTTTGAATACTTTCTCATAAATATCAAATGCAGATTGATATTCTTGCTCGATTTCATATTGCAATGCCGCCTTTATGTCCTCATCATCGAATAACGAATTGGAGGACAAATCACCTGAAACAATATGGGCAGTCCCATTTGTTTTTTTCAATGCTATTGGCATTGCTGTTGAAATATACGTGTCTGGCTCTCTTATTGATAAACTTGGAGGACTTGTTAAATAGGGAGTATAATCAACACTGCTATTCGAAACGGCATTAAATTTATTAGAAGGAGGACTTGTTGTTCCCCACCAGTTATTTTCTGCCATTATATTTGTATACCATGCAGCTTCTACATTGTACGTTGATGCGCTATCGATGTAATTGTAACCCCATGGGTAACCGTTTTGTCCTACCCGTGGAGACGAATAATACCACCCGTAAATTGCTGTACTTGTTCTTACTATTTTATTATGACCTTCGCTAAAACCATATTCTGAAAAAATTGGCGAGCTATAGCGGTAATTGCATACACCAGTTGTAAAATATCTTATGGTATTATGTGCTATATACGGAGAGGAATATTCTTCACATCTAATACCGTTGTAGCCGTAACTGCCTGAACTTCCTTGTATAGTGTTGTAAAAAAGACTTGGTGAAGTATTATAAAGGCAAATACCAATGTTTGTAATATTGTTCAAGTTATTATAT
>NZ_JBPSEG010000032.1:0-1041 GCF_051488665.1 Melioribacter sp. Ez-97
TGTACCAAGCAATCAGGTTGAAACAGCAGGAATTATGCAAGATCCATTACCGAAGTTAAATGCAAATAATTTTTCTGAAGTATATAGCGAGAAGTATAATTTTAGTTTATTTAAAAACTATCCCAATCCGTTTAACCCATCTACTACAATAGAATATTATTTGCCCAAAAGCGGAAAAGTTACTATAAAAATATTCGATTCTCTCGGTAAAGAAATAGAGACGCTTGTTAATGAACATAAACAAGCTGGACATTATCAAGTAATCTTTAATGCAAGGAATCTGCCAAGCGGAGTTTATTATTACTCATTAATATCTGGCTCTACAATAATTACAAAATCAATGGTTTTAATTAAATGAAATCAATTTATTTAACAATTTTATTTGTATTCTTAACATCAATTATTTTAGCTCAGTATGATGACCCGTATCAATTTTTTCCGGCTAATTTAGGCGACCATTGGGAATATACATGGGCGGGAGGAGACCTGCATTATACAGTACTGCGCGATTCGATAGACCCGAAAGACAGCAGCAGGTTTATATTTTTTTATGATCCGCCTTTGTATTATGGCGCTGATTATAGAATAGACAGGAATTATAATGTTTTCAACGTCCCTCAATTCGATAACCGACATGTCTACAAATTAAATGCACAGGTAGGTGAACGGTGGGTTGTTATAGTTGAAGATTCCAGCAAGTGGGAAGAATCGATGGTAAGCGGAATTTATGAGGGGTATGTATTTGGGAAACGCACATTAATAAAGGAGATTCAGCATTTTAAACTTAAACTTTGGACAAAGCCAGATTCTCTTATTGATACAACTTTTCTTGATGTAGAAAAATTAGCTTACGGATTTGGTCTTATATCAAATGAGAATTATGTATTACAACCTCTTTTATTGAGAGGCTGCAGAATAAACGGAGTAACTTATGGTATAGTTGATGTAAAAGACGAGTCTACTACTGTCCCATCCAGTTTTGTTCTCTTTCAAAATTACCCCAATCCGTTTAATCCTTCAACTATTATTCGATATAAAGTA
>NZ_JBPSEG010000033.1:0-987 GCF_051488665.1 Melioribacter sp. Ez-97
GGTTCTTGGTTTTGGGGTTCGTCGTACTGGGATTCTTGGCTTTGGAGTTCAATATTTGTAGTTCTATTAGGAACTAGGGATCAGGGTGTAGGGATTAGTGGGTAGAAATTCTTTTTTCTTTGCTATATGTTGATATACAATAGCTGATAGTTTTGATGTATAATATACGCCTTTTTTTAACGAAGAACATTGAACCTCAGCGCTCCCGAACGCCCCCGTCTTTGCGAGGAGTGAGCTTTATGCGAATGACGAAGCAAACTCATATTAAACCGCAAAGCGCGCCACGGACGCAAAGGTCACGGTCACTCCGACTCCGCCGCAGGAGGAGGAAGAATCTCCAAGTCAGTTAAGTAAATCAATTAGTCATACAGATTCTTCGTCGTTCTGTCTACGTCGGATCTCCTCAGAAAGACAAATTACAGCGTTTGCATTATTCAATACAATGGTGAAAGGGAAATTAATACTTTATGTCTTTCTGAACCCGCCATCTGCGGGTGAAGAATCTCTATCTTTCCCCCCTAACTTCCGCACGAAGAACCTCCCTGCCGGTAGGCAGGCACCCGGACCTAAACGCGAATTTGGCAATGCCGGTAATTTAACCTACTTCGCCAGCATCATCTTCTTAACAACATAATTCTTTCCAGCTTTCAATGTGTAAAAGTATATTCCACTCGAAAGATTATATTTGTCAGCTGAAAATTCTACTTTGTAACTGCCAGCATTTTGATATTCATCTATAAGTGTTGCTATTTCTCTTCCTAAAATGTCATACACTTTTAATGTTACAAAATTTTTCTCTGGCAATTGATAACTTATTACTGTTGTTGGGTTGAATGGATTCGGGTAGTTTGTTATTTCGTATCCTTTTTCTACTTCATCTGTTTTTTTGTTCTCTTCTTTATTCAATACCTCATAATTCATCTTTCTATCATATTCTCCCAGTAATATTCCGCTGTGTATTGTTATTTCATCTTCCGGATATTTTTT
>NZ_JBPSEG010000034.1:0-956 GCF_051488665.1 Melioribacter sp. Ez-97
CACTTTATATCGAATAATAGTTGAAGGATTAAACGGATTGGGGTAATTCTGAAAGAGAACAAAACCGGATGGTATCGGAGTAGCCTCGTCTTTTACATCAACTATACCATAAGTTACTCCGTTTATTCTGCAGCCTCTCAATAAAAGAGGTTGTAATACATAATTTTCTCTTGATATACGTCCAAATCCGTAAGCTAATTTTTCTACATCAAGGAAAGTTGTATCAATAAGAGAATCCGGTCTTATCCATAGTTGAAAATGTTGAATCTCCTTTATTAATGTGCGTTTCCCGAATACATACCCCTCATAAATTCCGCTTACCATCGATTCTTCCCACTTGCTGGAATCTTCAACTATAACAACCCACCGTTCACCTACCTGTGCATTTAATTTATATAAATGCCGGTTATCAAATTGAGGAACGTTGAAAACATTATAATTCCTGTCTATTCTATAATTAGCGCCGTAATACAAAGGCGGATCATAAAAGAATATAAACCTGCTGCTGTCTTTCGGGTCTATCGAATCGCGCAGTACTGTATAATGCAGGTCTCCTCCCGCCCTCGTATATTCCCAATGGTCGCCTAAATTAGCCGGAAAAAACTGATACGGGTCATCATACTGAGCAAACATAATTGATGTTAAGAATACGAATAAAATTGTTAAATAAATTGATTTCATTTTACTAAAACCATTGATTTTGTAATTATTGTAGAGCCAGATATTAATGAGTAGTAATAAACTCCGCTGGGAAGATTCTGTGCATTAAAAACAGTACTGTAGTTACCGGGTGGTTTTGATTCATTAACCAGAACAGCTACTTCTCTTCCTAGAGGGTCATAAACTATCAGCCTTACATGAAAATATGAATTGCCGTTTTTGTTTTGAGGAACGGAATAATTAATAGTAGTTGTGGGATTAAACGGGTTCGGATAATTATTATTCAGATAAAATTC
>NZ_JBPSEG010000035.1:0-931 GCF_051488665.1 Melioribacter sp. Ez-97
TGAGGGTTCTTCCCGTAAGAGTCTGTGTCGTATTATTTATTGTATATGTTGTAGAATCTGAAGTCCAGCCCAAACGGTATCTTTCCCACGCATTAGCTACATATGTTCTTATCCCCCAGGCAGATAACATTCCCCAGAAACCGAAACCATTATGATAATCGTTGTTACCAATTAAATAATGAGAAAATTCATGTATTACATTTCTGAATGGGTCCTCGGTTAAATAATTTCTTACTGTCACACCGGAACCGTATGGTATTGAGTCACCTCCACCAAATGACGTTGCTATTTTCCTCTGGTTGTTGTCCACATTAATAATTCCTATATTTCCCAAATCACCATAATTGCTTATAAATCCTAAATCTATTAAACCTTGATCGGGATCATTTAAATCTTCTGAAATATTCCTCCAGACAAAAATGATCATATCAACGTATGTATCGGCATTATTATAATATGTATAATCACTTACCCAATCCCAGTTATCAAACTCGGCAAAATCCCATGTTGTATCAAGTTGTTGGATTATTTCTTTTTGAATATTGCCTCTTCGATTACTGGTGTAATTATTCATATACCAGTCTCTTGTATGCGGTGCAATTACGTGAACTTCCTTTCCAATAAAATGAAGCTTGTTGCCGGACATTTCGTTAAAATAATGGGTTAGCGAACCTTGAGTAGGGTTAGCTGACCATGTTTGATCGACCCAATTATTCATATTTTGAGGAGAGTTGCTTTTAACCCATCTCATATTATTAATATCATAGTTGTCATCTGGAAATTCCGCGAAGATAATTAATACATTTATTGTCCCTTCGGAAGGAAGCCATCTTCCTTTTGATTGCGCCGGAACTTCTTGTACTGATACAGTAACACAATTGTATACTTGTGCAAACAAATGGAAAGATATAGTAATATACAAAGTTACAAT
>NZ_JBPSEG010000036.1:0-931 GCF_051488665.1 Melioribacter sp. Ez-97
CGAGGTTTCTTCCCGTAAGAGTCTGTGTCGTATTATTTATTGTATATGTTGTAGAATCTGAAGTCCAGCCCAAACGGTATCTTTCCCACGCATTAGCTACATATGTTCTTATCCCCCAAGCTGAAAGCATTCCCCAGAAACCGAAGCCATTATGATAATCGTTGTTACCAATTAAATAATGAGAAAATTCATGTATTACATTTCTGAATGGGTCCTCGGTTAAATAATTTCTTACTGTCACACCGGAACCGTATGGTATTGAATCCCTCCCACCAAATGACGTTGCTATTTTCCTCTGGTTGTTGTCCACATTAATAATTCCTATATCTCCCAAATCACCATAATTGCTTACAAATCCTAAATCTATTAAACCTTGATAGGGATTACTTAAATCTCCTGAAATATTTCTCCAGACAAAAATGATCATGTCAACGTATGTATCGGCATTATTATAGTATGTATAATCACTTACCCAATCCCAGTTATCAAACTCAGCAAAATCCCATGTTGTATCAAGTTGTTGGATTATTTCTTTTTGAATATTGCCTCTTCGATTACTGATGTAATTATTCATATACCAATCTCTTGTATGCGGTGCAATTACGTGAACTTCTTTTCCAATAAAATGAAGCTTGTTGCCGGACATTTCGTTAAAATAATGAGTTAGCGAACCTAGAGTAGGGTTAGCTGACCATGTTTGATCGACCCAATTATTCATATTTTGAGGAGCGTTGCCTTTAACCCATCTTGTATTATTAATATCATAGTTGTCATCTGGAAATTCCGCGAAGATAATTAATACATTTACTGTTCCTTCGGAAGGAAGCCATCTTCCTTTTGATTGCGCCGGAACTTCTTGTACTGATACAGTAACACAATTGTATACTTGTGCAAACAATTGGAAAGATATAGTAATATACAAAGTTACAAG
>NZ_JBPSEG010000037.1:0-913 GCF_051488665.1 Melioribacter sp. Ez-97
TTACATGACGGACGATCAAGTTTTACGTGTTCCGATTAGTAGTTCAGATTATTTCCTTATTGAAAACCGGAAGAAACAAAGTTATCATGATTGGGCGGGGGATACTGGATTTTATTTTTATAGAGTGACAGGAGCTTCTTCATACCCTCCTTCAATTGATGTGCTTTGTGCCGACGGGAACTGGGATTTTAGTATAAATACATCAACACATACACTGACCCGAACTACACCGAATGTGAGTGGATATGATGAAATGAACTTTAGGCAAGTTATAAGCGGGGTGACTTATGCTTGCTACACCCCTGTATATAACGAGAATTCTGCATGGGGTGATGATGAAGATGCTTTTGATCAAACATTTAATAACGTATTTTCACCAGCCAGCAATCCGCGTAATACTTCTTCGTTGCAATTCAGTATTGAAGTTACGGGTACAGACCAAATTACTTTTTATTTTGATGGTGATGGAAATGGCGACGAATTTGCTGGTTCGCCATCTAAACCGCAAAATTTACAAGTTTCATCTAACGGTACACACCCAGTAATTACTTGGGATGAAAATTCTGAACCTGATATTTCCAATTATGAGGTATGGCGTAAAGAGAATAGTGGTAATTGGACGTTAATAGCAACTACACTCTCAAATTCTTATATAGACAATCAAGTAATTACCCCTGTTCCTGTTGACCATTTTTATTACAAAGTGAGAGTAAAAGATACTCAAAATTATTTTTCAGTATTTTCAAATGAAGGTTCTATAGACGGATATAAAATTTATAAGATTAATAATACTTCTGTAAATAAGGGAATTAATAATAGTGAAAATAATGTATTGATTTCACAAAATATGCCCAATCCGTTTAATCCCGCTACGAAAATCAGATTTAGCTTGCCCGAGGCGAGCTTTGTTACT
>NZ_JBPSEG010000038.1:0-795 GCF_051488665.1 Melioribacter sp. Ez-97
GATAAATATCCGGGAGATGAAATAACAATACACAGCGGAATACTACTGGGAGAAGATGATAGAAAGATGAATTATGAGGTATTGAATAAAGAAGAGAACAAAAAAACAGATGAAGTAGAAAAAGGATACGAAATAACAAACTACCCGAATCCATTTAACCCAACAACAGTAATCAGTTATCAATTGCCTGAGAAAAATTATGTAACATTAAAAGTTTATGACATTTTAGGAAGGGAAATAGCTACACTCATAAATGAATATCAAAATGCTGGCAGTTACAAAGTAGAATTTTCAGCTGACAAATATAATCTTTCGAGTGGAATATACTTTTACACATTGAAAGCTGGAAAGAATTATATTGTTAAGAAGATGATGCTTATCAAATAGGAGGCATTATGTTTATCAATGGAATAAAATCTATTGCAATTAAGCCTTTATCTAAAGGTTTAATATTTATTCTATTATTCACGATTTTTGATACCACATTAATTGGTAAAGAAGACTCTGTCTTCGTTAAAATTATTGGCGATACTGTTCAAATATGGAATATAAACGTTACAGCAAATTGTGCATCAAAATTTAATGCAGAATTAACAATTATAGAAAAAAGCAATATTGTTATTATACAATGCGATACAGTCGGCCCAATAGCAAATTGTATGTGTTCCTACGATCTTTATATTTCTCTGATGGGACTAAATTCAGGCCAATATACAGTCTCAATTTACAGGGAAGAAAAGAAGAAATATTTTTATTCTAAGGATACAACCAAGCATGTAGGTGAATTGATATTTA
>NZ_JBPSEG010000039.1:0-786 GCF_051488665.1 Melioribacter sp. Ez-97
AACAAATCTGATAGAGAACTTAAACTCGCAGTTATCAAAATATATAAGAAAAGTAAAACGCTGGATGAATTCGGAAATGAAAGCCAGGTGGGTAGCTGCATCGTTATTGGAAATAGAAAGAAAGACTTGCCTGCTGCAAGCAGGTGAGAAGAGTAAATAATTATGAAAAATTACCCTTACTTCGTTCTGCTATTAAAACGGAATTAAAACTTATGAAAGAAGAGGTAGCTTAAAAATAATGGGGTCTCTGAATTTCAACTAAATTTGACTTTATGCCGGCATCAGATATTTTAGTTTGTTCATAATTATTGAGAACAGAATAAATTCTTTTTAAACAAAGTAATTTTTAAAATGGGAAAGTATTAGCGTTGATTTTCGCAGAATCATTAAATGCCGCATGCAGCATGAATGGCGGATAAGAAGTATTATTCATATTTATCGCGTTTGAATTTTTCACAGTCCATGCGATTCGGAATAAAACTATTATATGATATAACAGAGCAATAAATTCCGGTTTCAATTCACAACGCGTCCGTCGAACAAATTAACTATTCTGTTTGCGAATTTCGCATATTCGGGCGAGTGGGTTGCCTTTCAGACTTCCGTAAAGATATTATGGATTTACTAATGGATCCTCACAAAGATTTCATAGCTGTGTTATATTAAATACATATATAAAAAAACGGAGAGCATCATTCATAATCATTTATTGCTCTCCGCTAATTTCTATTAATCAATTATTCACCTTATTTCATCAACGTCATTTTACCGACTGCAGAATATTTG
>NZ_JBPSEG010000040.1:0-728 GCF_051488665.1 Melioribacter sp. Ez-97
GAATTTTTAGTGGAGTTATTATGAAAACGATAAGTATTATGCTATTACTTTTTCTAAGTAAAATCTGCATTGCTCAGATCAATATTGAATATTTAAATGATGTACCGGCAGAATTCAAAGAAAAGTATTATAGCCAAAAACGTAATTACAATCCGTTGCAGGTTGGAAATGTTTGGCAGTATTATGCTCCTGAAGACAAGAGTTATATAACAACGTGTGTAGTGAAGGATAGCATAATTAATGGTAAAAGATATTTTAAGAAAATATACTATAAAATTAATCCGCTAAGTAACGACCTTGTCTGCTGGGAAAGAAACGATACTGTAAGCGGCGTAACCTTTATGCTCGATTTTGAGGATGTAAATGGAAACGGAGATTATACGGAAGAATTACCCGTTGATAGTTTGGAAAATCCCTGGTGGTCACGTTATATAACTTACAAATATTCGTTTACCGTTCCGAACCCTTTCTCATTACCCTGGTCAAAAATCTACACTTGTTAAAGATACAAATTGGGTAATATTAGAGGGAGATACAGTGATTAGCCACAGAATTGAAATACTGGAGTTATTCTGGTGGGAAGAAATAATAGAGAGTTTCGGAACATTTTTTTTTAGTCTTGAATCCCCGCTTAGCTACTGTACCGGAGCAATTATTAACGGGCGTAAATATGGAACGATTGTAAGCGTTGAGGATAATAAAAATCAATCTCTGCTTTCAGAATTTTA
>NZ_JBPSEG010000041.1:0-717 GCF_051488665.1 Melioribacter sp. Ez-97
ACAGGAACGATACGATTTACGCAGTTGCCTACGAGTGATAATCCCGATCTTGATGTAATAATCGACATGAATGTAACTTTTGAGCCGGATTCAAATGGTTACTGGCCTGCATTGTATAATAGAGAGATAAATGTTGTAACAGTGAGATGGCGTTGTAAGGTATGTTATGAGGATTCGGCTGTATATGATGGGATAGTGAATGAAATGTTATATATTTCCGATTTTCATACTATAGATTCTTTAGGACTTACATCTTCAAAGAAGATAGATCGATCTTATAGATTTACAGTCCCTTCATCGTATTATTCAAATTATCCTCAGATATCTGAAAAGGGGTATCTTTATATAATAGCAAGCGTTGTTTTTGAGGGTAAAATAGTATCTCGGGATTCATTAAATGGATTAACTTATTCATGTGCAGAAATTATTGAATATGTGCCTGCTATAGGAAGAATAAAACATTATAACATATATACCCTTATAGAGTCACCTTTTACAGTAATTCCATAATAAAAGAGTGAGGTAAAAATGAGAATAAATAATCGGTAATGTGAAAAATTCGTGAACAATTTATTTGACGGACTCTAACTGGATTTCAGAAGTTTTCCCAAACTTCATAATTAAAAATCAAGCTTAAAGTAGATATCATAGGAGGAGGCTGCTATGAAAATACAATCGAAAATATGGTTGACGATTTTAGTAGTTATCATAGTGATA
>NZ_JBPSEG010000042.1:0-636 GCF_051488665.1 Melioribacter sp. Ez-97
GTCTCATAATCAGGCTCGTTATATGCTCTCTGGATTTTACCTCTATATATTTCCTTTTCTTCTTCTCTTAAGTAACTGACTACATTTTCCCTTTTATGCCACTGGCAGCGTTGCGTTAACGTAAATTTACCAAAGGTCTCTTTGACTGCCTTCTTTAACCCCTTTGAACCGTCTATAATGGTCAACAATCCTTCCTCAAACCGGAAGTTCCTGCCTATTAAATTTTTTAACAGCCCTTTGATTGCCTCGCTATTCTCACTCGTCGTTTGTATAAATCCTAATGGCGCTTTGACTCCGCTCATCGTTATTCCTAAAGCGATTACTATATTTTCATGACTCAGATATTTACCATCTATTACCAATGCTATAAAATCATGCTCTCCCAAATCCCTCTGTTCAAATTCCTCTAACAGCTTTTTGCTCTCCTCTATAAATGCCCGACTTATACTCGACTGACTTATTCCGAAACTCTCTAATACGCTTCTGGTTACTTCCTCGTAATCCCTCTGACTCAGACCTTTTATTATTTTCTTCAGTATTATTTCACTGGGTTTCGCTATCTCGTGGAGTAACTTGTAATAGGATGATTCTTCTGTACGTCTCTCTTCTTTGTCATAAAATCGTGGAACCTCTACC
>NZ_JBPSEG010000043.1:0-583 GCF_051488665.1 Melioribacter sp. Ez-97
TCAGCACTCCCGAACGCCCCCGTCTTTGCGAGGAGTGAGCTTTGTGCAACCTGCGAAGCAAACTCATATTAAACCGCGAAGCGCGCCACGGACGCAAAGATCACGGTCATTCCGACTCCGCCATCGGCGGGTGAAGAATCTCTATCTTTTTTGCTCTTCTTTATCTTTTCGTTTTTTAATAAATGCGACTAAAGTCATCTTTTCTTTGTTCATTAAGAGCTCCGGCTTAAAAACCTGCGCAAAAAATTAAAAACAAACAAATCAAAAACGCCCTAACTCCCGCACGAAGAACCTGTCTACCGGTAGGCAGTCGCACGTACCTAAACGCGAATATGGCAATACCGGTAATTTAACCTACTTCGCCAGCATCATCTTCTTAACTGCATAATTCTTCCCAGCTTTCAACGTGTAAAAATATATTCCGCTCGAAAGTTGATATTTATCTGCTGAAAATTCCACACTGTAATTTCCTGCTTCCTGATATTCATTTACTAACGTTGCTACTTCTCTGCCGAGTATATCATACACTTTTATTGTAACAAAATTTTTCTCCGGCAACTGATAACTGATTACTGTTGTTGGG
>NZ_JBPSEG010000044.1:0-506 GCF_051488665.1 Melioribacter sp. Ez-97
CTCTCATAATCAGGCTCGTTATATGCTCTCTGGATTTTACCTCTGTATATTGCCTTTTCTTCTTCTCTTAAGTAACTGACTACATTTTCCCTTTTATGCCACTGGCAGCGTTGCGTTAACGTAAATTTACCAAAGGTCTCTTCGACTGCCTTCTTTAACCCCTTTGAACCGTCTATAATGGTCAACAATCCTTCCTCAAACCGGAAGTTCCTACCTATTAAATTTTTTAACAACCCTTTGATTGCCTCGCTATTCTCACTCGTCGTTTGTATAAATCCCAATGGCGCTTTGACTCCGCTCATCGTTATTCCTAAAGCGATTACTATATTTTCATGACTCAGATATTTTCCATCTATTACCAATGCTATAAAATCATGCCCACCTAAATCCCTTTGCTCAAATTCCTCTAACAGCTTTTTGCTCTCCTCTATAAATGCCCGACTTATGCTCGACTGACTGATTCCGAAACTCTCTAATACGCTTCTGGTTACTTCCTCGTAATCCCT
>NZ_JBPSEG010000045.1:0-502 GCF_051488665.1 Melioribacter sp. Ez-97
AATCAGAAAAGTCGGTTCTCCAAATCGAACAAATCCATCCTCATGGCTGCAGCTTATTCCTGCAGATGGACGTTACAATTGGGAAGTAAATCAAGCAGTAGACAATCCGTGGGGCTCTGGTCAATTGCCTGTCTTTAAGCAATTAATTCCAAATAAAACGAACGGATATCATGATAATCAGTATATTCCTTTTACTTATGCAGGTTTAATAAGTCCTCAGCCAATTCATTTTACAGAAAATCCTGTTACTCAGGAACCTGTAGTAGATATACGATTTCATGGTGATAGTAACGACGCATTTCGTATAGGTTATAATCAAGTATTTTCTCCATGGAGTAACCCAAACAATCAAAGAGCAGCAAATCAAACAACACCGTTTGGTTTTGAAATAACAAATTTCAGCAATGGTGTATATACGTTAAATATTTATGTAAATACCGCTGAAAATGCATCTCCTTCAAAACCGCAAAATCTACACTTTACATACACAGATCCCGACCAT
>NZ_JBPSEG010000046.1:0-502 GCF_051488665.1 Melioribacter sp. Ez-97
GATCAGAAAAGTCGGAGCTCCAAATCGAACAAATCCATCCTCATGGCTGCAGCTTATTCCTGCAGATGGACGTTACAATTGGGAAGTAAATCAAGCAGTAGACAATCCTTGGGGCTCTGGTCAATTGCCTGTCTTTAAGCAATTAATTCAAAATAAAACGAGCGGATATCATGATAATCAATATATTCCTTTTAGCTATGCAGGTTTAATAAGTCCTCAGCCAATTCATTTTACAGAAAATCCTGTTACTCAGGAACCTGTAGTAGATATACGATTTCATGGTGATGGTAACGACGCATTTCGTATAGGTTATAATCAAGTATTTTCTCCATGGAGTAACCCAAACAATCAAAGAGCGGCAAATCAAACAACAGCGTTTGGTTTTGAAATAACAAATTTCAGCAATGGTGTATATACGTTAAATATTTATGTAAATACTGCTGAAAATGCATCTCCTTCAATACCCCAAAACTTACACTTAACATTCTCAGACCCCGACCAC